>NZ_JACAPX010000022.1:0-117205 GCF_013385435.1 Pseudomonas sp. F9001 | reverse complement strand
CTGTAAGAGCGGAACCAATAGTGGCCGTTACCTAAATAACGGATATGTACCCCGCCCCAAGCCCCCTCCACAATCAACAACCTTTAAAAACCCCAGGCCGCTTCTCGACCATCGCCCGTACACCTTCCTTGGCATCCTCACTATTCAGCAGTTTCTCCACCAAAACGGGCAACCCGGCCGCCGCCGCGGTCTCCCCCTCGATCCGTGCCTGACGCGCCGACATCAGCGTGGCCTGCACCCCCAGCGGCGCCTGCTGGGCAATGCGGTTTGCCAGCGCCACCGCCCGAGGCAACAAATCCTCGCTGGCCATCACCTCCTGCACCAAACCCAATCGCAACGCCTCGTGGGCATCAAACTCATCCCCCGTGAGCAACCAGCGCATGGCATTCCCCCACCCCGCGATCTGATGAAAGCGCAATGTCGCGCCCCCAAAAGGAAAAATCCCGCGCTGCACTTCCATCTGCGCAAACCGGGTATTGCTGGCACACAGATTGATATCCGCCGCCAGCATCAACTCGATACCGATGGTCAGGCAGTACCCCTGAGCCGCAACAATCACCGGCTTACTGACCCTGGGCCCCGCGAAAACGCCCCACGGATCACAACCACCCAACGGCGGTTGCCAGCCTTGTGCCATCGTGGGCCCCACATTGGCCAGGTCCAATCCGGCGGTAAAGTGATCGCCATGCCCGAAGACAATGGCTACCCGCGCTTCCTCATTGCGATCAAATTCGCCATACGCCAGGCTCAAATCATTGAGCAATTCCAGGTCGAACGCATTGCGCTTGGCCACGCGATCCAGCCCCAGCAACAGGATATGACCCTGCTGTTCACGGCTGACGCGGCTGTTGGTGGCTTGGTTCATGGGGTGTGCCCTCGGGCGCAAAGGGAGGTTTCGGACCGAAGGGCCCGCTGTTAAGGGTGAACCGTTTAAGCGTCATGACCAACAGGGCCGGGCCTTTGAAAAATAGACCCTGCTGCCTGGATGCGCAAAGCCTTTGATGCAGAGGCGTTTACCTGCGGTTTGCGATAAAAAAAGCTCCCTTTTTCAGCGATTTCCGGTATAGTGCGCGCCGGCCTTTAACCGGGCCGCGTTTAGGTAGCGCAATTCCCCGAAGTCAGCTTCGGCTGCACGTCCGCACAGCGGACTCTTCCTTGACGAATCTTTTTCATTCATTCGTTTTCGCAAATCCCCGCCGACAAAGCAGCCAGGGCGACTCTTGAGTCTCAACACGGCATGCGCAGCTTTGGAGCATGGGTCTTTGCGGATGCACTTAGAGGCAGACCCATGACCCAGGAAACCGGCGGCTTCGCCGCTTTTAATCTTAACCCGAACATTCTTGCTGCCGTCATCGCGACTGGCTACGAAGAACCTTCGGCTATTCAGCAGCAATCGATCCCGATCATCATGGCCGGCCAAGACATGATTGGCCAAGCGCAAACCGGTACCGGTAAAACCGCCGCGTTCGCCCTGCCAATCCTGCACTGCATCGATCCTGCCAAGCGCGAGCCGCAAGCCCTGATCCTGGCGCCAACCCGTGAGTTGGCGCTGCAAGTAGCAACTGCTTTCGAAACCTACGCCAAGCAAATGCCGGGCGTTACCGTTGTGGCCGTTTACGGCGGCGCGCCTATGGGCCCACAACTGAAAGCAATCCGTAACGGCGCACAGATCGTTGTCGCCACTCCGGGCCGTCTGTGCGACCACCTGCGTCGCGACGAAAAAGTGCTGTCGACCGTGAACCACCTGGTTCTGGACGAAGCTGACGAAATGCTCAAGCTGGGCTTCATGGACGACCTGGAAGTCATCTTCAAGGCACTGCCAGCAACCCGTCAGACCGTACTGTTCTCGGCTACCCTGCCACAGTCGATCCGTGCCATTGCCGAACGCCATCTGCGCGATCCGCAACACGTGAAGATCCAGACCAAGACTCAGACCGTTACCGCGATCGAACAGGCTCACCTGTTGGTTCACGCTGACCAGAAGACCTCGGCTGTATTGAGCCTGCTGGAAGTCGAAGACTTCGACGCCCTGATCATGTTCGTGCGCACCAAGCAAGCGACCCTGGACCTGGCCAGCGCCCTGGAAGCCAAAGGCTACAAAGCCGCTGCGCTGAACGGTGACATTGCCCAGAACCAGCGTGAGCGCGTGATCGACTCCCTCAAGGATGGCCGTCTGGACATCGTTGTGGCGACCGACGTTGCTGCCCGTGGCCTCGACGTTCCACGTATCACCCACGTGTTCAACGTTGACATGCCTTACGATCCAGAGTCCTACGTTCACCGTATCGGCCGTACCGGCCGTGCTGGTCGCGAAGGTCGTGCATTGCTGCTGGTGACTCCACGTGAGCGCCGCATGCTGCAAGTGATCGAGCGTGTAACCGGTCAGAAAGTTGCCGAAGTCCGCCTGCCGGATGCCCAGGCCGTTCTCGATGCGCGCATCAAGAAACTGACCAACAGCCTGTCGCCACTGGTGGCTGATGCTGAATCGACCCACGGCGATCTGCTGGACCGCCTGACTGCCGATATCGGTTGCACCCCGCGTGCCCTGGCTGCAGCCCTGCTGCGCAAGGCTACCAACGGTCAGGCCCTGACCCTGGCTGCCATCGAGAAAGAACGTCCACTGGTGCCGAACAACGCTCCGCGCGGTGATCGTCCAGAGCGTACTGGCGACCGTCCGGACCGTGGTGATCGTGAGCGTCGTGCTCCGGTTCCATTGGCTGAAGGCCGTGCTCGCTGCCGTACTGCGCTGGGCGCGCGTGATGGCATCGCTGCCAAGAACCTGCTGGGCGCTATCCTCAACGAGGGTGGCCTGGCACGTGAAGCAATCGGTCGCATCCAGGTGCGTGACAGCTTCTCCCTGGTGGAGCTGCCGGAAGATGGTCTGGAGAAACTCCTGACCAAGCTGAAGGACACCCGCGTTGCCGGTAAGCAGTTGAAGCTGCGTCGCTACCGCGAAGATTGATCCGCCCCCGGGCTGATTGATCGAACATAAAAAATCCCCGACTGGTTCGGGGATTTTTTTTGCCTGCAATCAGGCGAAACGGTAGATGTCCATGCCCAGCGCGCCCATGGTGAAGCCTTGGTGGGCTGCGCTGAATTCACCGCCGGCGCCCCGGGCGAAATACAGTGGCAGCAAATGCTCGTCGCTGGGGTGGCTGCGCACGGCATGAGGTGCCTGGCGACGATAGTCGTGCAGCGCGGCTTCATCGTTGGCTGCCAGTTTGCTGACCATCCAATCGCGAAAATCCCGCGCCCAGGGCTCGATGCTCTCCGGCCCGGCCTGCCAGTCCAGTTCGCCGAGGTTGTGGGTAATGCTGCCGGAGCCGATCAGCAGCACGCCCTGTTCCCGCAGGCTCGCCAGTGCGTGGCCGACACGGGTTTGCAGGGCAGGGCCCATGCGGCTTGGCAGCGATACCTGCACCACCGGGATATCGGCCGCCGGGTACATCAGCGACAGGGGCACCCAGGTGCCGTGGTCGAAGGGGCGCTGATCATCAATGCGCGCTTCCAGGCCGTCAGCCTTGAGCAACTGCACGATTTGGGCGGCCAACTGCGGGTCACCGGGGGCCGGGTACTGCACCGCGAACAGTTCCCGTGGGAAGCCGCCAAAATCGTGCCAGGTCTCTGGTGCGGCGCTGCCAGTCACGAGCAGCCCCTGGCTTTCCCAGTGCGCCGAGACCACCACAATGGCCTTGGGGCGTGGCAGCTCGGCTGCCAGGCGCTTGAGTGCCGGGCCACTGGCACCGGGTTGCAGGGCAAGCATGGGCGAACCGTGGGAGATAAACAGGCTGGGCAGCATGAGTAGGGTCCTGAGGGTTAAGATGGGACCATCTTCAATCAGATCATTGATCTAAATCTAATATAAGTTTTAGCGCTATTTGATCAAGTTTTAGGGTGAATCATGGAACCTGGATTTTGGCATGAGCGTTGGGCGCGCAATCAGACGGGTTTCCACTTGCCCGAAGTGAATCCTTACCTGCTGCGTCACTGGCCCGGCCTGGGCGTGGCGAACGGGGCGCAGGTGCTGGTGCCGTTGTGCGGCAAGAGCCTGGACCTGGTGTGGCTGGCGAGCGTCGGGCATCGGGTGATCGGGGTCGAGTTGTCGGAAAAGGCCGTTGAAGAGTTTTTCAGCGAGCAGGAGCTGATGCCGCAGGTCAGCCAGCGCGGTGTTTTCAAAGTCTTCCAGGCGGGTTTCATCGAGCTGTGGTGCGGGGATTTCTTCGCCCTGGATGCCGGGGCCGTGGTTGGTTGCACAGCGCTTTACGACCGGGCGGCGCTGATTGCCCTGCCACCGTTGATGCGCGAGCAGTATGCGGCGCACTTGAATGGGATTCTGGCGGGAGGCAGTCGTGGCCTGTTGATCACCCTCGACTATGAACAATCGCAGAAGGCCGGCCCGCCGTTCGCGGTGAGCGATGAGGAAGTGCAATTGCTCCTGGGCGGCCGGTGGAGCCTGGATGTGCTGCAGGAGCAGGACATCCTGGGGGACAGCTGGAAGTTTGTTCAGGACGGCGTCACGCGCCTGGACGAGCGGGTGTACCGGTTGGCCAGGCGCTGAAGAGCGCCCACAAAAAAGGGGCGATTGAATCGCCCCTTCTTCTTGTCGCTGTCAGCCGCGACGACGCAGTGCGTCAATTCGCTCTTCCAGTGGCGGGTGGCTCATGAACAGGCGAGCCATGCCCTGCTTGATGCCACCGTTGATGCCAAAGGCGGTCAGGGTGTTCGGCATGTGCACCGGCAAGCCCTGTTCGGAGCGCAGGTGCTGCAAGGCGCTGATCATCGCGCCGGTACCGGCCAGGCGTGCGCCGGCTTCGTCTGCGCGGAATTCCCGTTTGCGCGAGAACCACATCACGATCGAGCTGGCGAGGAAGCCCAGTACCAGTTCGGCGAAGATGGTCGCCACGTAGTAGGCCATGCCCTGGCCCTGTTCGTTCTTGAAGATCACCTTGTCGACGAAGTTGCCGATGATCCGCGCGAAGAACATCACGAAGGTGTTCACCACGCCCTGGACCAGCGCCAGGGTGACCATGTCACCGTTGGCCACGTGGCCGATCTCGTGGGCCAGCACCGCCTTGATTTCGTCGGGCGAGAACCGCTCCAGCAAGCCCTGGCTGACGGCCACAAGGGCGTCGTTCTTGTTCCAGCCGGTAGCAAAGGCGTTTGCTTCATAGGCCGGGAAGATCCCGACTTCAGGCATCTTGATCCCGGCTTCGCGGGACAGTTGCTCGACGGTCTGCAGCAGCCATTGCTCATGACGGGTGCGTGGCT
Organism: Pseudomonas sp. F9001; assembly: GCF_013385435.1. Classification (NCBI taxonomy): domain Bacteria; kingdom Pseudomonadati; phylum Pseudomonadota; class Gammaproteobacteria; order Pseudomonadales; family Pseudomonadaceae; genus Pseudomonas; species Pseudomonas sp. F9001. Next base: position 111,937 of record NZ_JACAPX010000022.1, on the reverse strand, counting down.
GGGTAATGATCTGGGTGCTGGTGCTCATCTTCGCCATCCACTTGGAGATGAACAGCGAGAAAATCGACCCGGCAAAACCAAAGACCGCACAGAAGATCAGCAGCTGATTGAGGTTCAGATCAACCCCGTTGGCCGCCATGATCCCATTGAAGCCGAAAAGGCTCAGCGTGATGCTGGCAATCAGCACGACCGCCAGGTTAGTGGCCAAGAACAGCAGAATGCGCATCATGGTTGTAGAATTCTCCTCATGCTTAATATGTCGCGTACTGCGGGGTATATAAGGTGCGGCATGGGGCTATTCAACCGGGGGACTATTTCAAACTGTGTCCTACAGCCTGAATGTAGAGCCTTGAAGGGAATTTCCGAGGCCTGGTGTGGCTCGGCAGCCTCGCCCCATTACCTTGCAGCCCTGTAATTATAGGGTGATGCCCGAGCAAGGGTGGAGCCGGCAGGTGTAAAAGGCGATACCGCCCGCGCAGGGCAGAGAAGTGTTGCCAGATAATCGCTGTACGACCACGGGTGGGCCGCACAGCGCAATGCCCATTACTGGCGATAGGACTTCAGGAAGTTGCCGATGCGACCGATGGCCATCTCCAGGTCATCCACCCGCGGCAGGGTGACCACCCGGAAGTGATCCGGCCACGGCCAGTTGAACGCCGTACCCTGGACCACCAGCAGCTTTTCCGACAGCAGCAGGTCGAGCACGAACTTCTCGTCGTTGAGGATCGGGCACACTTTCGGGTCGATCCGCGGGAACGCATACAGCGCCCCCATCGGCTTGACGCAACTGACGCCGGGAATCGCGTTCAGCAGTTCCCAGGTGCGGTTGCGCTGCTCCAGCAGGCGGCCTTGTGGCAGCACCAGGTCGTTGATGCTCTGGTAGCCGCCCAGTGCGGTCTGGATGGCGTGCTGGCTCGGCACGTTGGCACACAGGCGCATGTTGGCCAGCATGTCGATGCCCTCGATGTAGCTCTGGGCATTGTGCTTGGGGCCGGAAATGGCGATCCAGCCGGAACGGAAGCCCGCCACCCGGTAGGATTTAGACAGCCCGTTGAAGGTCAGGCACAACAGGTCCGGCGCCAGGGAGGCGGTGCAGATGTGCACGGCGTCGTCGTAGAGGATCTTGTCGTAGATCTCATCGGAAAACACCACCAGGTTGTGCTGGCGCGCGAGTTCGAGCATGCCCAGCAACACTTCCCTGGAGTAGACGGCGCCGGTGGGGTTGTTCGGGTTGATGATCACCAGGGCCTTGGTGTTCGGGGTGATCTTGGCCTTGATGTCGGCCAGGTCCGGGAACCAGTCGGCGCCTTCATCACACAGGTAATGCACCGGATGGCCACCGGCCAGGGTTACGGCGGCGGTCCACAGCGGGTAGTCGGGAGCCGGAACGAGTACTTCGTCGCCGTTGTTGAGCAGGGCCTGCATGGACATGACGATCAGCTCGGACACGCCGTTGCCCAGGTAGATGTCTTCGATGCCGACACCTTCAACCTGCTTCTGCTGGTAGTACTGCATGACGGCCTTGCGCGCGCTGAACAGGCCTTTGGAGTCGCTGTAGCCCTGGGCGGTAGGCAGGTTGCGGATCACGTCCTGGAGGATTTCGTCCGGCGCTTCGAAACCAAAGGGTGCCGGGTTGCCAATGTTCAGCTTGAGGATGCGATGGCCTTCCTCTTCCAGGCGTTTGGCGTGCTTGAGCACCGGGCCGCGAATGTCGTAGCAGACGTTGGCGAGCTTGTTCGATTTGCTGACCTGCATGGCGATGTGATCCTGAAAATGAACGATCCAGACGGTGTGAAGACTACCGTGCTGAGAATCCTGCGTTGGCCTGACCCATAAATACGTTTGAATGCCGGTAACGCGGGTGCCAGACTGGCGCTTTGAAGAGGCGCAATCATACGTGCCGCCTGATCCATGGAAAAGACACAGATCAGGCTTTTTCAGTTGCCGAGGTGTACCGATGGAAAAGTTGCAGAAAACCGTTGAAGAATGGAAAGCCATGCTCGACCCGGAGCAGTACAACGTGTGCCGCCTCAAAGGCACCGAGCGACCGTTCAGCGGCAAGTACAACGGCACCAAGACCGACGGCGTCTACCACTGCATCTGCTGCAATGAGCCGCTGTTCGATTCCAGGGCCAAGTTTGACTCCGGCTGCGGCTGGCCCAGCTTCTACGAGCCGATCGCCAAGCAGGCCATGGTCGAGATCCGGGACGTCAGCCACGGCATGATCCGCACCGAAGTCACCTGCGCCAAGTGCGATGCGCACCTGGGCCACGTGTTCCCGGACGGACCGCCACCGACCGGTTTGCGTTACTGCATCAACTCGGTGTGCCTGGACCTGGTACCGCGCTGAGCCGTCAGGCTCCTGCGGGCTTCGTGCCCGCAGGAGCCGTTATATCAAGGCATAAGTCCCGCCAATTAAATTGCACACAATTGAATTGCCTACTATCGTTCAGTCCTTCTTATCTTTGTAGAGGCACTGCCATGAGCGACAACCTGCTGAGCATCCCTTGCACCACCATCAAGGGTGAGCAAAAGACCTTGGCCGATTTCGCCGGCAAGGCGATTCTGGTGGTCAACACTGCCAGCAAGTGCGGCTTCACCCCGCAATACAAGGGGCTTGAAGAACTCTGGCAGCATTACAAGGACCAGGGCCTGGTGGTATTGGGCTTTCCCTGCAACCAGTTCGGCAAGCAGGAGCCGGGCAACGAAGGCGCCATTTCGGAGTTTTGCGAGCTGAACTTTGGTGTCAGTTTCCCGCTGTTCAAGAAGATTGACGTCAACGGCAGCGATGCCCACCCATTGTTCGTACAGCTTAAAAAGCAGGCCCCGGGATTGCTGGGCTCCAAGGGCATCAAGTGGAACTTCACCAAGTTCCTGATCGGTCGCGACGGCCAGGTGGTCAAGCGCTTCGCCCCGACCACCAAGCCCCAGGACCTGACCCAAGAGATCGAAGCCCTGCTCAAATGACCGACCTGTCCCTGGCCCTCGACGACCAACTGTGCTTCAAGCTCTACGCCGCCTCCCGCGCAGTCACCCGGGCCTACAAGCCGATGCTCGATCAGTTGGGCCTGACCTATCCGCAATACCTGGTGATGCTGGTGCTGTGGGAATGGCAGGCTGCAGTGGTGTCGCAGCCTACGGTCAAGGCCCTGGGCGAGCGCCTGCTGCTGGATTCCGGCACGCTGACGCCACTGCTCAAGCGCCTGGAGCAGCTTACCCTGGTGCGGCGTCAGCGCAGTGCGCTGGATGAGCGTGAAGTGCACCTGAGCCTGACCGATGAAGGCCGGCACCTGCGCGACCGGGTGCAGCCGCTGAAGGCCCGCCTGTTGTGTGACAGCGGCGTTGACCTGAACCAGGCCGATGCCTTGCGTGACGGTCTGGATCAGCTGTTGCGCCAGATCAAAGACTTGTCGTAGTCGGCACCCACAGATCGAGCAAGGCCTTGAGTTCTTCCCGGCGAAACGGCTTTGCCAGGTAATCGTTCATGCCCGCAGCCCGGCAGCGCTCGCGTTCCTCGGACATGGCATTGGCCGTCAAGGCGACGATCGGCAAGTCCGGCCAGCGCCCGCTGCGGCGGATCTGCCGACTGGCCTCATAGCCATCCATCACCGGCATATTGCAGTCCATCAACACCATGTCGAAGCCTTGCTCTTCCAGCAGCTTGAGGGCTTCACCACCGTGGGCGGCGACGATCACCTCGCACCCGAGCTTGCCGAGCATGCCCTTGGCCACCAGTTGATTGACCGGGTTGTCCTCCACCAGCAGGATGCGCGCCCGGTGGGCGAGGGGGCCGGTTTCCAGCTGGATCAGGTCCAGGACCAGGTCCGGATCGGTGCGCAAGTTGCGTTGCAGGACCTGGTACAGCGCGGTGCGGCTCAGGGGGCGGGCCTGTTGCTGCAAGGGGGCCAGGGCCGCGACTTCTTCGCTGGGCATGAAGTTGCCGTAGGCGGTTACCACCAGGATCGGGGCGGTGATCATCGGGCGCAGGCGGAACAGGCATTCGGGGCAGTCGGTGATCAGCAGGTCGGGATTCTGCCCGCTCAAGTCATCGTCGATGGAATAACAGCGCGGAGCCAGGCCCCAACTCGGCAGCAGGCTGGTGAGGAGTTCTGCCAGCCCGCTGCTGGTGCTGGTGATGGCGATTACATCTCCAGCCAAAGGCGCCAGGCGCACCGCCGGCAAGTGGGTCGGCAAGGGCAGGTCGGCACAGAACTGGCTGCCAAAGCCAGCTTCCGAGCTGATGCTCAGGCGGCCCTTCATGGCTTCGCACAGGTTGTGGGTCAGCGCCAGGCCCAGGCCTGTCCCGCCGAACTGGCGGGTGATGCCCGCACCGGCTTGGGTGAACGGCTGGAAAATCTTGACCTGGGCATCCTGGGCGATCCCGATACCGGTGTCGCACACCTCGATCCTGACCCGGCCGGCCTGGGCACTGAGGCGTACATCCACCCGGCCGAAACGTGTGAACTTCAGGGCGTTGGACAGCAAATTGCTGACAATCTGCCGTACCCGCGTCGGGTCGCCCAGCACCTGGGCGGGAAACTGCGGGTCGATCAGGCACGTCAGCTCCACGCTGGGCGCGGCGTTTTGCGAGAGCAGGTTGGCGGTGTCTTCCACCAGTGAACCGAGGTCGAACGGGATGCTTTCCAGTTCCAGTTGGCCGGCGTCGAACTTCGACAGGTCGAGGATATCGTTGAGTAGCTCCACCAGTACTTTGCCGGAGTCATGGGCGATCGACAGTTGCTGGCGTTGCTCGGCGTTCAGCGGGCTGTCGAGGGAGAGGGCGATCATCCCCAGCAGGCCGTTCAGCGGTGTACGGATTTCATGGCTCATGTTGGCCAGGAACGCCGCCCGTGCCTGGGCCATGCCCAGGGCCGTCATCTTCGCCGCTTCCAGCTCGTCGTTCGACAGCGTCAACCGATGATTGATCGCCTTGAGCTCGGTGGTGCGGGCGGAGACGATGTCTTCCAGTTGGCCGAGGTATTCGGTCAGGCGATTTTCAGCATGCCGGCGTTGCTGGATTTCAGTCTCCATGTTTTCAAACTGTTGGTTGGCGACGTTGACCAGTACGCCGATCTCGTCGTGCTCGTGCCCCGGCGGGCAGTCCAGGCGCTCGTGCTTGCGTGAGCTCAGCTCGCGGATAATGCGCACCAGCGGCTTGGTCAGCATCACGTAGAAAAGCGCCAACAGAATGCCGGTGAGGATCAGGCTGCGGGCGAAGCCGTTGAGCAGGGTGATCTCGGCGCGGTGCAGGAAGCGGCTGCCGAACGCGTAGGTGTCTACGTCAAGACGCAGTACACCGAGGGAATCATTGGGCATGTGGGTGAGGTACAGCCGGTCTTCGAATTGGCGGTTGGCGCCAAACAGGAAGTCGCTGATGGGCCGGTAGGTGCTTTCCTTGCGCGGACGATGGACATCGGCCAGGACCAAACCGTTGTTGTCGACCAGTTGTGCATGGGTGATGGCGGGGGAGTGCAGCAGGCCCAGCGTCAGTTCCTGGGCCAGCTCGGCGTCGATGTTGTAGGCGATGCGCGAAGCCGGGTTATGGCTGATTTCAATCAGCGCACGTATTTCCCGGTTGATGGAAGCGTCTTCGCTGGCATAATCAATCCCAATCTGTATCAGGCTGAGCAAGGTTCCCAAGACGAATCCGACCAGCACTGTCAGTCTGGCTTGTTTATAAGACAAGCGGTGGGCGAACTTGATATCCATCGGGTGCTGTACCACTTTACGTTTCCTTTCGCCCGGCAAGCATAGCTGAACATCCACAGGCTCAAACTTGCCCGGCACGAATCGATTTTATTCGGTGCAGCCCTGCACGGTCTGCCTCAGGGTTGCCAATACGCCATCTTTTACAAGAACTTGCCAGAGGAATAGTCGTGGATTCTCGATTGAATGCCTTTCTTGAGCGTGCCGACGCGGTACTGGCTCGCCTGGAGCCCTTGTTGCCTGCCCCGCGTGAAGCCGTTGACTGGAACCATTGCCTGGCTGCCCGTTGGCAGCGCGAAGGTCGCAGCGGCTTTTTATTGCCACTGGAAGTCAGCCTGGATATGCGCCTGTCCGACCTGATCGGCGTGGATAAACAGCGCGAACAATTGGCCCGTAACACCCAACAGTTTCTCGACGGCCTGCCGGCCAACCATGCGCTGCTCTGGGGCTCGCGCGGCACCGGTAAATCGTCCATGGTGCGCGCCTTGCTGGCCCAGCACGCCAAGGCCGGGCTGCGCCTGATCGAGATCGAGCGCGATCACCTGGCGGACCTGCCGCGGGTGGTCGAGCAACTGATCAAATTGCCACAACGCTTTGTGTTGTTCTGCGATGACCTGTCTTTCGAAGCCGGCGAGAGCGATTATCGTGTGCTCAAGAGCGTACTCGACGGCTCCCTGGAGCAGGCGCCGGAAAACGTCCTGTTGTATGCCACCTCCAATCGTCGTCACCTGGTGCCCGAGAACCAGAGCGATAACGAGAACTGGAAGACCATAGACGGCGAGCTGCATCCCAACGAAGCGGTGGAGGACAAGATTGCCCTGTCTGACCGTTTCGGTTTGTGGCTGTCGTTTTACCCGTTCAATCAGGAGCACTTCCTGGATGTGGTCGAGCACTGGATCGGTGAGTTGGCGAGCAAGGCCGGTCTGCAGTGGCAACGCGATGAAGAGTTGGACATCCTCGCCGTGCGCTGGGCCACCGGGCGCGGTAATCGCAACGGCCGTTGTGCCTATCAGTTCGCCCGCTACTGGGTGGGCCTCAAGTTGTTGGAGCGTCAACCATGATTGATTTGCAACAGGCTGGAACCGGCCTTGATGGCTACGCCATGCTGCATGCGCAGCTGGAATCGCTGTTGGCGGATGAGCGGGATTTCATTGCCAATGCCGCGCAGTTTTCTGCGTTCCTGTTCAACCAGCTGGATGATTTGAACTGGGCAGGCTTCTACCTCAACCGCAATGAAGAGCTGGTGCTCGGGCCGTTCCAGGGGCAGATCGCCTGTGTGCGCATTCCGTTCGGTCGCGGTGTGTGCGGCGCGGCAGCGGCCTCGCGGCAAACCCAGCGGGTGGAAGACGTGCATGCATTCCCGGGGCATATCGCCTGTGACAGTGCGTCCAACAGCGAGTTGGTCGTCCCGTTGGTCAAGGACGGGCGCTTGATTGGTGTGCTGGATTTGGACAGCCCATCGCTGTCGCGGTTTACCCCGCAGGATCAGGCCGGCATCGAGCAGTTGGCGGCGATTTTCCTGCGGTTGACCGATTGTTGATGGGGTGAGTCTCCTGCAGGAGCGAGCAAGCTCGCTCCTGCAGACTATCGACAGTCCAGCACGTCCAGTTGCATCTGCAGCATCCTTTCCAGCTCAAGCATGGATTTCTCTATTGCCTTGATGCCCGCCTCGATAACGTGTGGTGTCTCGCGTTCGCCACACGCCTGCTCCAACGCTTCGCATTGTCCGGACAAGGTATCGGCCTGGATGATCCGGGCGGCGCCCTTGATCTTGTGGGCCTGGTCGATCAGGTCGCCGGGCGCGGCTTGCCGTGCCAGCATGGCCATCAGCTCGACCCGATCATTCCGGCTGCTGCTGAGCAACTCCTCGAGCAAACGCCGGCTCAACTGTGGGTCACCGCCCGTCATCGCGTCCAGGCTTTGCAGGGTAAACACGTTGCGGGTGGGCAGCGGATCGACCTGCGCCAGGTGCTGTTCCAGCGCAGTAAGACTGATGGGTTTGAACAGGCAGTCATTCATGCCGGCGTCGAAGCAGCGTTGTTTCTCCTCGGGCTGCGCGTTGGCGGTGAAGCCGAGTATCACGCACGGGGTTTTCTGCTCGCGCTCCTCATACTCGCGAATGGAGTGACTCAATTCGTAGCCGTTCATGATCGGCATATTGCAGTCGGCAATGACCAGGTCGAAGTGTTCCTGGCGCCAGGCCTGGAACCCCGCAGCACCATGATGGGCCGCGGTGAACTGATGCCCCAGGAAACCCAGTTGCTGGCACATCAGCAAGCGGTTGGCCGGATGGTCATCCACCACCAGCACGTTGAGCACTGGCGCCGGCGTGGCCGCGGCCGGTTCGAGCTTGTCTACGGCCTTGACCGGCGGCAGGCTGGTCATCTTCAGGCTGACGTGGACCTGGGTGCCTACCATGGGCACGCTGCTCAGGCTCAATTGCCCGCCCATCATGGCGCACAGGCTGCGACAGATCACCAGGCCCAGGCCGGCGCCGCTCCTGGCCAGGTGCCCGGAGTTGTCTGCCTGGGCGAACGGCTCGAACAGGCGTAGCTGGTCTTCGCGATTGATCCCGATGCCGGTGTCCTCCACTACCAGTTTCATCTCGATCTGTTGAGGTTGCCCGGTCGCCTTCAGCTGCACCTTGATCTTCACCTGCCCGCGTTCAGTGAACTTGATCGCATTGCTCACCAGGTTCGAGAGCACCTGCTTGAACCGCAGAGGGTCGATCAGTACGTCGGTATCCTCGACATCGGGGGTGAACTCCAGCACCAGGCTCAGGGTTTTCTGGCGCGCCAGGCCATCGAACACGCGGACCACCGACTCGATGACTTCGCGCAGGTTGACCCGCTCCGGGGCCAGGCTCAATCGACCGGACTCGATACGTGCAATGTCCAGAATGTCGCCGATCAACTCCAGCAGGTCCTTGGCCGAGTTGTAGGCGACCTCGATCGCAGGGCGATCGAGATGTCCCTGATCGGCGCGCTTGAGTGTCAATTCCAGCATGCCAATGACGGCGTTCATCGGCGTGCGGATTTCGTGGCTCATGGTGGCCAGGAACGTACTTTTCGCGCGATTGGCCTCGTCGGCGCGTTCCTTGGCGGCGCGCAGTTCGTCGAACAACTGGCGCCGTTCGCTGATATCGATCCAGCCGCCAATGATGCCCTGGACCTCGCCCACGGAGTCGCGGTAGGGGAGGATCCAGTGGTAGATCGTGAGTTTTTTCCCGTGCACGTGCAGGGTGCGATCAAGGATCAACGGTTTACCCTCGGCCACTACCCGCTGGTAGTCGGCATGGTACTGCGCCGCCTCCGTCTCAAGGGCCATGCTCATCTGCGTGATGCTTTTGCCGATGACGTCTTCACGCTTGATGTCGAACGTCTGCAGGTAGCTGTCGTTGCAGGTCTGCAGATAGCCGTTGTGGTCGCGTACGTAGATCGGATGGGGCGTTTCATTGACCAGCGCCCGCATGAACTCGAACTGGTCGTTAAGGGCGCGCTCGGCCAGTTTTCGGTGCTTGATCTGGCGCTGCAGGTAGCCGTTCCAGGCCAGGGAAATCAACAGCAGCAGCTCGGTGCCGATGATGATCTGGGCAATCAGGCGATGGTAATTGCGCCAGTAGCCATCGGACGCTGCGTTGTAGCCGCGCCAGCGGCTGTTGATCGCCGCCATCTCATCCGGGGCGATACTCAGCAGTGCCTTGTCCAGGATCGAACTCAGCTCCGTGGCGTGCCGGGACGTCGCCAGGGCAAACGTCGCAGGCAACGTGCCGATGCTGGAACTGATCTGCAGTTTGTCCTGGAATGCCGGAGAAGAAAGCAGGTAGTTGGCGATCACCAAAGGGTTCACTGCGCCGTCGACTTGCCCCTGTGCCAGCAATTCCGATGCCTTGAAGGTATCCCCGGTTTCCACCAGGTTTATCTGGGCAAATGCCTGCTGCAGGAATTTTTCCAGCTGATTGCCCTGGGTAATCGCCAGGCGCTTGCCGGCCAGTTCTTGAAGGCTTGTGGGCGCGCCCGGCTCTTTACGGGTCAGTAATACGTAGGAGTTTTCCAGGTAGGGGCGGCTGAAGTTCAACTGGGACTCGCGCCCGGTACTGGGGGTAATTGCGCCGATGATGTCGGCTGCGCCGGTCTGCACCAGTTGCATCATGTTGGCGACGTCACGCACGTGTTGAATCTCGAAGCGCAGGCCGGTTCGCAGGCGGATCAGCTCCAGCACGTCGGCGGTGACGCCCCGGAACTTGCCGTCGGTATCAAAGAACGTCAGGGGGGCGAGGGTTTCATTGACCACCACCTTCACCACGGGGTTGTCCTTGAGCCAGCGCTCTTCGCGCAGGCTCAGTTGCAGCTTGCGGTCGGTCAGCAGAATGTCGCTGCCCGCACTCCAGCGCTTGGCGATGCTGTCACGTTCATAGGTTGATACGCCATCGAGCACTGAGTCGATGATACTCAGGAGAATGGGTTGATCCTTGCGCAAGGCGAAGCTGAACCCGTGGGCCTCGTGCTTGCCGAAGTTGGCCATGCGGATATTTTTCAGGTAGCCCTTGTTGATCATGTAGTGAGTGGAAATGGTGTCGCCCAGGAATACGTCAGCCTGGTCGAATGCCACGGCATTCAAGGCATTTTGATAGGACGGGTAGGCGTGGATGGTCGCCTTGGGGTACAGCGCCTGCACTTCGTCCATGGGCAGGTAATGGTAGACAAGACTCAGGCGCAGACCGGCCAGGCCGTCGCCAAGGTCGCGGTTCTCACCTTCACGGGTCACCAGTACCGGCTGATCCACTGCGTAGGGCAGTGACAGGACGATGTCGGGATTCGCCGCTTCAAAACCGTTGGCAGACCCCAGAAAATCGATTTCGCCGTTTGCCAGCGCCTGGATCGCGGCTTCACGGGAGGAGTAGCGCAACACGGTGAGCGGTATCGCCAGTGTCCTGGCCAGCAGCCCGGCGTAATCGGCAGTCAGCCCTTCATAATCACGCCCGCTGGAGGTGATGTCGAAGGGCGGATAGTCGGGTGCAGAGGTGCCCAGTATCAGTTCCCGTTTGTTCTGCAGCCACTGGCGCTGTGTCTTGTTCAGGGGGGTGTCCAGTTGAACGGCACCGGCACGCCCCAGCAGGGCATATTGCTCGGGAACAGTTTGTTCGGCAGGCACGGAAGTGCTGAGGCACACCCCGATACTCAATATGATTAGATAGTCCTTTAATCGCCTGGGCATCCGATTTCTCACACTAGCGCGTTACGTTTTGCCATCTCGATAAGTTCTACCAAGGATTTGGCTTTCAGTTTTTGCATGAGCCTTTTTTTGTAAGTGCTGACGGTTTTGTTGCTGAGAAACATGCCCTTGGCGATTTCCTTGTTTGTCCGGCCTTGGGCAAAAAGTTGTAATACCATGAGTTCACGATCGTTGACGACTTTGAAAAGTTCAAGCTCTTCATTGTTATCCGTTTCGTTAGTGCTGCCGTTAAGGGCCTGGCTCGGGAAGTAGTTGTAACCTGACAAGACCGCCCTGATGGCACTGAGCAGTTCGCTCAAGTCACCTTCCTTGCACACATAGCCATCGGCACCGGAGCGCATGCACCGGGTAGCAAAGAGCTTGGGGGTCTGGGCGGTGAGTATCAACGTCTTGGTCGGCGTACTCATTGCGTTGAACCGGCACAGCACTTCCAGGCCATCGAGTTTCGGAATGCCGATATCAAGGATAATCAGGTCAGGCTGACACTCCTTGACCATTTGTATCGCATCACAACCGTTATCGGCTTCTCCCACTACTTTATAGCCTTCGTGTTCTAACAACATCCGAATGGCAAGTCGGATGACGGGGTGGTCGTCAATAATAAAAACTGAGTTCATGATCAAATTCCATACAGGCGCAAATAAAGTCGGCACATTAGCTCACATGGCAATGAAGGAGGATGAACTTGATGTGGAACAAACGTAAAACAAGAATAATCCTACATCAAAAAAAGCAAGGGATTACGCTCTGTGAGGTGTTTGTTGTTTGGGTGTAAGAGTTTTGCGTGGGTGGAATTTAAAAGTAACTGGTCGTGAGAGGGCAGCGTTATAAAGAGGCGTTTTCGGATTGCCCGGGTGTTTAACTTCCTACTTTTCTGTTGAGCGAGTAAGGCGTGATTGGCGTATGAGTTCATTCAGCTCAAGGTGGCTTAACGGCTTCGACAAATAGCCAAGTAATGCAAAGTTGCGTCGGGATGCCTGGGACATCAGGTGTTCCAGTTCATTGACGGGCAGGCCGCTGAGCAATATCGCGGACCTTATAAAGCCTCTGCGGTTGGCAATTTCAATCAACTCCAGCCCGGGCAAGTCGGGCAAACATTGATCACAGAGCAGAATATCGAATGGCACGTCGGTTTGTGTCATCAGCCGCATTGCCTGTTCTGCATTCTCGGCCAGTGCCAGGTCGTGGTAGCCATAGTTTCGTAGCAGGCATTGGGTGGCCAGCAATTGAAAGGGGTGATCCTCCACCAACAGGATGCGAAGTTGTTCGAGCATGGTTTTTTCCATGGAATGGACAAGAGCCCTGAAGACGCTCCACCAGGGCGTGTAGTAAGAAGTTAATGGGCCCGCCAGCTATCGGGCGCAGGAGCAGGTCGAAAGACTGCGGTCAGGGCGCGCGATTATTCATCGCGGCGGGGAAGAACTTCGATCAGGCCGCTCTGTTCCGTGCGTAGGGCGATTCTTTGAAAAGTCGCCCTGGCCATCAGCCAGGGCTCCGATTTATTGCGGGCTGGAGCGGCCGGTCATCTCGCGGGCCATCTCGCTGGCGTAGCTGTCAGTCATGCCGGCGATAAAGTCGATCATGCGCAGGAAGGACGCGTGCAATGACCAGGAAGGGTCCGGGGCGCTATTGCCCAGCAGGTCGAGGATGCGTCGGTTCTTGAACGACGGTGTGCGACCGCCATGTTGTTCCAGGGCCGCGCCGCAGAAGGCATTCAAGAGGATTTCCAGGGTGGTGTAGGCGCCGATCTCATGCAGGGTCTTGCGCTTGTCCTGGAAGATCTTCTTGCGGGCCATGTCCTTGGCATCCAGCACGCAGCGCTTGGCCGGGCCGTGCATATGTTCCACCAGGTCCCCCGGCAGGGTGCCGGCCAGCAGCGCGTCCTGTTGTTCGACGAACGCCCGGGCCGCGGCGTTGGTCAGGTGTTCGATGGCCTTGCCTCGCAGGATCGCCAGCTTGCGTCGCCGGGAATCCAGCGGGCCGAGTTGCCGATAGGTTTGCGGCAAGTCGTCGCCCACCAGGTCCAGCAGCAGTGACTCGACCTCGGCGTATTCCAGCAGCTCCATTTCCAGGCCGTCTTCGAGGTCGATCAACGCGTAGCAGATATCGTCGGCCGCCTCCATCAGGTACACCAGCGGGTGCCGGGCCCAGCGTTGTTCTTCCAACTGCGGCAAGCCGAGCTTCTGGGCGATCTGCTCCAGGATCGGCAGTTCGCTCTGGTAGCAGCCGAACTTGTGTTTCTTGTAGCCCAGGGAGTCGGCGTGGCGGGCGGTCCAGGGGTATTTCAGGTAGGTGCCCAAGGTGGCGTAGGTCAGGCGGGTGCCACCATCAAACTGGTGGTATTCCAGTTGCGTGAGTACCCGGAAGCCCTGGGCATTGCCTTCGAAATTGAGGAAGTCATTGCGTTCGGCGCTGCTCATGTCATCCAGCCAGCCACGGCCTGAAGCTTGCTGGAACCAGTGCCGGATCGCGTCCTCGCCGGAATGGCCGAAGGGTGGGTTGCCGATGTCATGGGCCAGGCAGGCCGACTGCACCACCATGCCCAGGTCGCTCGGGTCGCACCAGTCGGGCAGGGCACTGCGGATGGTCTCGCCTACGCGCATGCCCAGGGATCGTCCCACGCAACTGACTTCCAGGGAGTGGGTCAGCCGGGTGTGGATGTGATCGTTGCTGGTCACCGGGTGCACTTGCGTCTTGCGGCCCAGGCGGCGAAACGCACCGGAAAAGATGATGCGGTCATGGTCTTTGTGAAACGGACTGCGCCCCAGTTCTTCCGGGCTGTGCAGGGGTTTTCCAAGGCGTTCGCGGGTAAGCAGGGTGGGCCAATCCAAGGCGGGTACTCTCCGTGCGGTGAATGACGGCTCCCAGCTTCCCGGTTCAGCCAGGCCTTCGCAAGCGAAAAACTACAGGCCGGCGGCGTCGATATCGATTAACAGCAGGCGCTGACCATTATCAAAGAATTGTCCGGCAGTCAGGCAGTACTGGTTGGTCGTGGCATCGCGATAGGTTGAGGACAGGGTCAGCCGCCGCTCCTCCCAACCTTCGGCCAGCAAATGATAAAAATACGGACGCCATGACCAGTTGTGGCCCAGGTAGCGGCTGTCGGCTTGCCAGGCGCCCTGGTGCCATTCGAAGTTGGGTGTCAGTTGCGTGCCATGCCGGTCGCACTGGTAAAAACGCAGCAGCCAGGGAAACGCCGGCAATTGCGGCAGGTGGCTCAGCGGTGCACGGGTGTGGGCCCAGGTTTGCAGGATCTGCATCAGCTCCTCCAGTTGCTGGCGCAGTTGCATGATCCGGCCACGTTCGGCGAGCTTCTGTTGGACATAGCCGGTGCGCAACTGGGCGAAGCGCGGCACGAATGCGTCGGTGTCGAACCAGTCCAGTTGGGCCTGGGCGAACAGGTAGCCCTGGAGATAACGCGAACCGCATTCCAGGGCGAAATTCAGTTGCGCCTCGGTTTCCACCCCTTCGGCGATGATCCAGCAGCCGGTTTTTTCCGCCATTTGCGCCAGTGCCCTTACCACCTCACCGCTCGGGCCACCGCGGGCCGCGGCCTGGAACAGGCGCATGTCCAGCTTGAGAATGTCCGGCTGCAAGGCCAGCACCCGGTCCAGCTGCGAATAGCCGGCGCCGAAGTCATCAATGGCAATCCGCGCGCCGGCCTCGCGGTAGCGCTCGACGACTTCGGCCAGGCGCAGGATATCGCCGCCCAGTTCAGTGATCTCGAACACGATGCGGCGCGGGTCGACGTTATGCAGTTGCAATTGCTTCAGGCTCGGCAGTGCCTGGCCCGGGCGCAGGCGGGTGATCCAGCGTGGCGAGATATTCAGGCTGAGGAACCACTCCTGCGGGGCTTCATGCAGGCGGCTCAGGGCATTGTCACGGATCTGCCGGTCCAGGCGGCGCAAGGCCACCGAGGGCGTGCGCGGGTCGGCGAACAGCGGACCCACCGAGCGCAGTTGGCCATTCGCCTGGCGTAGGCGGCCCAGGGCTTCTACGCCGGCGATGCGGCCGGTGGCGGTGTCGATGAATGGCTGGAAGCAGGCGAGCGGTTGCCCGTCGATCACGGGGCCTCCTTAAAAGACCGGAAATAAAAAAAGGCCCGGCCCTCAATGGAGAGGGCCGGGCCTGATCTGTTTGCAAGAATGCAGCCAGCACGCTCAACTTTTGCGCGAAGCACCTTGCATGGCCAGTTTGATCAGCGGGATCAGGCCGGCACCCAGCCGCACCAGGCGGGTCATGGTGCCGATTCCGCCACCCTTGGCGCCTTTGCCGGTGAGAAACCCCAGCAGCGTCACCACGCCCACGCCCCACAGCGGCGCGTGCTTGATGCCAAAACCGTCCTGCCAGCTCTGGCCCATGTTGCGGACCTTTTGCAGCGGCAGCATCAGTTGCTGGGACTCGTGACGGATTTCCTGGCGGTGCATTTCCATGCGCAGGCGGATCAACGCCTTGCGCATTTCTCGCCGGGAAGTGTTTTGCGGCAATTCAGTCATGCTCATGGCAGCAGGCGCTCCCGGTCGTTGGCCAGCTCTTCGAGGGTGGCGTGGAACGGCGTGGACTCATCGAACACCGCCGCCTTCAGGCGCAACCCGCAGAATGCTGCGGCCAGTATGTAGAACACGCACAGGCTGATAATCCCGGTCAGGCGGTAGGTATCCCACACCAGGATCATCACCAGCGCCGACAAACCCACCAGCAACAGCAAGGCAAACACCAGCGCCAGGCCGGCGAACAGCAACAGGCTGACGGTGCGGGCTTTCTGCTCCTGCAACTCGATGCCGAACAGCTCGACATGGCTGTGCAGCAAACCCAGGACAGCCGCGCCCAGGCGCCGTGAAGTAGAACTTGGGCCCGTGGACGAGCCGGATTCGCCGATAGACATGATTAGCGCCTTGTAGCCAGCAGGCCGATCAAAAAGCCCACGCCGGCCGCAATGCCGACGGACTGCCAGGGGTTGGCCTGCACATAGTCTTCAGTGGCCGTGACCGCCGCCTGGCCGCGTTCGCGCAGGGAGTCTTCGGTCAGTTGCAGGGTTTCACGGGCCTTGAGCAGGCTTTCGTGAATCTTGCTGCGAAGCTCGTCAGCCTGGTCACCGGCGAGGATCGCCGTGTCGTCCAGCAGCTTCTCGGTATCGCTGACCAGGGTTTGAAAATCCGCCATCAGTATTTCTTGAGCAGTCTTTGCCGTTTTTCTGGCCATGGTTATCTCCGTGAGTGGCTGGTCTGTTTACTTCTGGTTTCGAGTCACCGGTGTCGGTGAAGGTTCACTGCAATTGTCTGGTACAGCTTTTGCTTTGCCTTGGTGCGCAGGCCCGGGGCCTTGCGCTGAATCCGGGCGGTTGGGGCTCAAACCCTGAAAAACCTTACCCTAAATAACTAAAACTCGCGGAAAAACCCTGTCGGATTCTGCCTTTTTCAATGATCGCTGCGCCAAAGCGGTTCACGGCCTCAAACGAGGGTCGGATCGTTGGTGCCAATTTAGTGCGCATCATGAAGGTCATGAACTGCTTTGGTGCTTTTTCCTGCATCTGCAGGCCTGCCATCCTCCATGGAAAATTTGCAAAGCGCGGTGGACACCCTCGTCCACAGCTCCAACACGCTGTTCATTCTGATTGGTGCGGTCATGGTCCTGGCCATGCACGCCGGCTTTGCCTTCCTGGAAGTCGGCACGGTGCGCCAGAAGAACCAGGTCAATGCCCTGTCGAAAATCCTCAGTGACTTCGCGATTTCAACACTGGCCTATTTCTTTATAGGCTATTGGATCTCCTACGGGGTGACCTTCATGCAACCGGCGGCGGTGATCAGCGCCGACCACGGCTACGGCCTGGTGAAGTTCTTCTTCCTGCTGACCTTCGCGGCGGCGATCCCGGCGATCATTTCCGGGGGAATCGCCGAGCGTGCACGGTTTGTTCCGCAACTGTGTGCCACTGCGTTGATCGTAGCCTTCATCTACCCGTTTTTCGAAGGCATGGTGTGGAACGGCAACTACGGCCTGCAAGCCTGGTTGCTGGCCACCTTCGGCGCCAGCTTCCATGACTTTGCCGGCAGCGTCGTGGTGCACGCCATGGGCGGCTGGCTGGCGCTGGCGGCGGTGCTGTTGCTGGGGCCAAGGCAGGGGCGTTATCGGGAAGGGCGCCTGGTGGCGTTCGCGCCGTCGAGCATTCCATTCCTCGCGTTGGGCTCGTGGATCTTGATCGTCGGCTGGTTCGGCTTCAACGTCATGAGTGCGCAAACCCTGTCCGGGGTCAGCGGGCTGGTGGCGGTCAATTCGTTGATGGCGATGGTCGGTGGCACGGTAGCGGCATTGGTGATCGGCCGTAACGACCCAGGCTTCTTGCACAACGGTCCATTGGCCGGGTTGGTGGCGATCTGTGCCGGTTCCGACCTGATGCACCCGGTGGGCGCGTTGGTGACCGGCGTGGTGGCGGGCGGCTTGTTCGTCTGGTTCTTCATTGCCGCCCAGGATCGCTGGAAAATCGACGATGTGCTGGGTGTATGGCCGTTGCACGGGCTGTGCGGCGTGTGGGGCGGGATTGCCTGCGGGATCTTCGGCCAGACCGCCCTGGGCGGCCTGGGCGGCGTCAGTCTGATCAGCCAGTTGATCGGCACCGCGCTGGGTGTGGTGGTGGCGCTGGCCGGTGGCTTCCTGGTGTATGGCGTGATCAAACGCGTGCATGGCCTGCGCTTGAGTCAGGAAGAAGAGTATTACGGCGCGGATTTGTCGATCCACAAGATTGGCGCGGTCAGTCAGGATTGAGGGGCGCGTCCCCTTCGTTCTGGTTGCAGCCATGTAACAGCCGGTACCGGCTCTGGCGCACTTCATCGACACGGCCTTGCACCTGCTGCTCCGACAACCCCAGCAGGATCAACGCATGGGAGGCGAGCATCAGGCTCGACTCCAGCAACTCGGGCACCACTTCAGTGGCGCCGGCGGCTTTCAGTTCGGCCAGCTGACTGTCGTCGCGGGTGCGTACCAGGATCGGTACGGTCAGGTTGATCCGCCGCGCTTCGTTGAGCACGGTCAGGGCGACGTCGCTGTTGTCCACCGCGATCACCACCAGGCGCGCACGTTCCAGGCCGACCGCGCTGAGCAGGGCGCCACGGCGGCAGTCGCCGTAATGCACGGCGCTGTCTTCGGTAGAAGCTTCCTGGACTCGCTCCGGGTCGTCATCAAGGGCAATGAACGCCTGTTGTTCACGGTGCAGGAAGCGCCCGATGGACTGGCCAACCCGGCCGTAGCCGCAGATCACCGCGTGGTCGCGCAGCTCGGCATTCAGGGCCGTAATCTCTTCAAGCTGTACTTGCTGGTTGGGCTTGCGGTGCAGGCGCAGGGCAATCGCGGGTGCAGCCCTGAGCAACAGCGGAGTCAATAGCATCGAGCAGAAGGTGGCAGCCAGCAGCAGGCCGCTGATGTCGGCGGGCATCAGGCGGCTTTGCTGCATTTGCGCCATCAAGGCGAAACAGAACTCGCCGCCCTGGGCCAGCGCCAGGCCGCTGCGCCAGGCGGTTTCACCGTCGCTGCCGCGCAGTTGCACCAATAGCGCGACCACACAGCCTTTGATCAACATCAGCGTGAGGGTCAGGCCGAGAATCAACAGGCTATGACTGACGAACAGTTGCAGGTCGATCAGCATGCCGATGCTGACAAAAAACAGTCCTAGCAGGATGTCGCGAAACGGTCGGATATCGGCTTCGATCTGATGGCGGTAATGGCTTTCCCCCAGCAGCATGCCGGCGAGAAACGCACCGAGTGCCGGGGACAGGCCCAGCAAGTGGGTCAGCCAGGCGGTGAGCAATACGATCACCAGTGCCAGCAGCACGAACAATTCGGCCGAATGGGACGCCGCCACCTCACGGAACAAACGCGGCAGCAACCAGCGGCTGGCCAGCAGCAGGCCGAGGAACAGCACCACGGTTTTGCCCAGGGTCAGTGGCAATGCCCAGTACCAGGCTTGCTCGCTGTTACCGGCGAACACTGGCACGAGGGTCAGCAGCAATACGGCCACTACATCCTGTAACAGCAATACCCCAATCGCATTCTGGCCATGGCTGCTGAAGATTTCGCCGAGGCTGGTCAGCTCCTTGCTGACGATGGCGGTGGACGACAACGCCAGCCCAGCACCGAGCAACAGCGCGGTCGTCGGCGACAGGCCGAACAGTGCCAGCAAACCGCCCAGCAGCAACCCGCAGCACAGTACCTGCAGGCTGCCCAAGCCAAACACCACCCGGCGCAGGCTGAGCATTTTGTTGAGAGAAAACTCCAGGCCCAGGGAAAACAGCAGGAACACCACACCCAGTTCGGCAAGGTCTGGCAACTCTTCGCTGTCATTGACCCAGTCGAGGGCGGTGGGGCCCACGGCCAGGCCAACACACAGATAGCCCAGCACCGGCGGCAGTTGCAGGCGACGAAACAGCGCAATCACCACCAGGGAGGAGGCCAGGATAATCAGCAGGTTGGCAAACACATGCAGCTCCATTGCAGGTATTACGGGAAAAAAGTCGCGAGAGTCACTGAATCAGTTATACGCCATGCTGATCTGGGTCAGGCTTTTGCAGTGTCCCGACGCTGTTAGAATAGGTGCCTGATTCTTCTCGGACCCTTTGCCATGCTTCCTGAATGTCAGTTGTTCGGCACCCTGGGCTGCCATCTGTGTGAGATTGCCGAAGCCGAAATCATGCCGTTGGTCGAACACGGCCTGCTGGTGGAGTTGGTGGATATCGCCGATTCCGAGGCCCTGTATGAAGCCTACGGCCTGCGTATTCCGGTGCTGCGCCGGGTAGACACGGGCGCGGAGCTGGAGTGGCCGTTCGACGAAGCGCAGATAGTGAACTTTCTTAGCTAGCACTCGGCGATGGCGAGTTCCCGATTATTCGGTTACTGTATGTTTGTACAGCGATTGAATGAGAGGGAACGCCCGTGGTGAATGTTGAACAACTGAAAAGCAGCGTCAATCGCATGTCCGCCGACGTCGTGCGCGACGCGGTGAACGAGCTGCGCCTCGATGGCCTGGTCACGGAAGGCAAGACGCCGTTTAACAAAGTGCATTTCAACACCTGCTTTGCCGAGATCGAGGCGCTGTTCCAGCGCGCGGGTTATCACAAGCAGCTGGATGTGGTGGGTTACCAGGGCTTGCTGTATGCGCTTTACGACCCGGGCCGCTGGGAAGCGGTGGATGTGCTGCGCTGGCTCAAGGAATTCACCGAGGCGGCCAGTGCGTCACCGGTGTTGCGCGCGGAATTGGCCAAGGCCTGAATCTGTGCTGGGCCTGATCCGGCTGCATGCGGGATAATGCGCGCCTGTATGTCCACGTCTTGAGCCTGCCATGTCCGTTTTTTCCACTGCCCAGCACCAAGCCAGCACCTTGTACCTGCCGCCAGGCGCCTGGGCCACCGTGCTGGATTGCCTGTGTGAGCACTTCCAGGCCATCAGCCGTGAGCAATGGCTGGACCGCATCGCCCGAGGCAGGGTGCTGGACATCAATGGCACCCCCATCAATCAGGACCTCGCCTACCGCGAAGGCCTGTGCATCTACTACTTTCGCGAAGTACCGAACGAGAAAGTAATCCCGGTGCAGGAGACGATCCTGTACGCCGATGAACACCTGGTGGTAGCCGACAAGCCGCATTTCCTGCCGGTCACGCCTGCCGGTGAATACGTCGAGCAGACCCTGTTGCGGCGTTTGATCCGTCGCCTCGACAACCCGGCGCTGGTGCCGCTGCATCGCATTGATCGGCATACCGCAGGGCTGGTGTTGTTTTCGGCCAACCCGCAGACGCGCTCGGCGTATCAACAGCTGTTTCCCACGCGCAAGATCGACAAGTTCTACGAAGCCATTGCCCCGGCATTGCCTGGGCTGACCTTTCCGCTGGTGCACAAAAGCCGGCTGGTGGATGGCGAGCCGTTCTTTCGCATGCAGGAAGGCGAGGGGGCGAGCAACACCGAGACGGCGGTCGAGGTGCGGGAAAAGAATGGCGACCTGTGGCGCTATGGCCTGTTTCCGGTGACCGGCAAGAAGCATCAGTTGCGGGTGCACATGACGGCCCTGGGCGCGAGTATCTGCAACGATCCGTTCTACCCCGACGTTATCAAGGATGCCGAGGACGACTACGCCAACCCGCTCAAGCTGCTGGCCCAGGGGGTGCGTTTCATCGACCCGGTCACCGGCCTTGAGCGCGACTTTCGCAGCGCGATCAGCCTGGACTGGTAAACCCCAGCAACGAAAAAGCCCGCATTACGCGGGCTTTTTTGTATCTGGCGTTAAGACTTACAGGTCTTTAACGGTGCGAACCTGATCCTTGTTGATCTGGGTGCGCTTGCCATCCAGCTGTTCGAATTCGTAGAAGCCGGTGGACTTGTCGAATTTAGGAGTGTCGACGGCCTGGATTTCGCGACCGTCATTCAGGGTGATCACTGTCGGCGAGGCGCAACCGGCAAGGGTAGCGAGGCCCAGTGCAAGCATGAGAGCGGCGATGGTCCGTTGAGTCATGAGTTTGTCTCCGAGAGAATGCTTTGTTGAGTACTGACCTTGTGACGTGTGCAACGTCGGCAAAGTTCCTTGTTCGACGCTCATTCTGACACGCTGGGCGGGCGGTGCAACAACTCCGGTGTATTGAGGTTGGCCAGGCGCGGATCGTCGGCGGGGCAATCCAGGGCCTTGGCCCCCAGCGCCTGCATGATCTGGCGCGGGCTGCGCTCGCCGGCTGCCCAGGCCCGCTCGAAGGGCTCGCGCAGCGGAGTGGGGATCACGCAGAGCAGCGGTTCCCAGAAATCGCCGTGGCGCACCATCACCGGCAGCAACGGGTTTTGCTGCGCCGTGCTGCGCAGGTCGGCGAGCAATCGTGCATCGATCTGCGGCACATCGCACGGCAATACCAGCAGATGCCCATGCTGCGCCACCGCCAGTCCTGCGCGAATGCCGGCCAGTGGCCCTGGAAAGTCGGGGCTGTCATCGCCGACCAATCGGTCGGCATAGGCCGCGTACTGCGCCTGGTTGCGATTGCAGGAGATGATCAGGTCGTCGGTCAACGGCCGCACCAGGCGATGCAGGTGCGCGATCAGCGGCTGCCCGTGCCAGTCCAGCAGGCCCTTGTCGAGGCCGCCCATGCGCTGGCCACGACCGCCGGCCAGCAAAAGGATCGAGCAGGGCAGTGGGGAAGAATGGCTTGGCATGACGGCTCCTGCGGGCAGTGAAATGGGGGGCTGTGATATAACATCGGGCTGTTCCTTCGACAACCGGACCGAGCCATGAAAGCCAAGGCTGATGCGCCCTTTGTACCCCTGAATATCGCTGTATTGACGGTCAGCGACACCCGCACCCTGGAAACCGACACCTCGGGCCAGGTCTTCGTCGACCGCCTGACCGCCGCCGGTCACCTGCTGGCCGAGCGAGTTTTGCTTAAAGATGATCTGTACAAAATCCGTGCGCAAGTGGCGCACTGGATTGCCGAAGACGTGGTGCAGGTGGTGTTGATCACCGGCGGCACCGGCTTCACCGGCCGCGACAGCACCCCGGAAGCGGTGAGCTGCCTGCTGGATAAACAGGTGGATGGTTTCGGCGAACTGTTCCGACAAATCTCCGTGGCCGATATCGGCACCTCCACCGTGCAATCCCGTGCCCTGGCCGGCCTGGCCAACGGCACACTGGTGTGCTGCCTGCCGGGCTCCACCAACGCGGTGCGCACCGGTTGGGACGGGATTCTCGCCGAGCAACTGGATAACCGTCACCGCCCGTGCAACTTCGTCCCGCATTTGAAGCAGGCCGAGCCCTGTGAATCCCGTGGGTAAGCCGGGCAAGACCGGTGCGTTGATGCCGGTGGAAGACGCCCTCGAACAATTGCTGGCGATGGCCGAGGCAGCGCCGATCCGCGAGCAGGAAACGTTGCCGCTGGCCGAGTGTGATGGTCGGGTGCTGGCCCAGGCGTTGATCTCCACGCTGGACTTGCCGCCCTGGCCCAACAGCGCCATGGACGGATACGCCGTGCGCCTGGCGGACTGGACCGGTGAGCCACTGGTAGTCAGCCAGCGCATTTTTGCGGGCACGGCACCCGAGCCCTTGGCTGCCGGTACCTGCGCGCGGATCTTCACCGGAGCCCCGGTACCGGAGGGCGCGAACTGCGTCGAGATGCAGGAAAACGCCGTGGTCCATGCCGATCAGCGGGTGAGCTTCACCGAAGCGTTGCAGGTGGATCAAAACATCCGTCCCCAAGGCCAGGAAACCACGGTGGGCGAGTGGGTGTTGCCAGCAGGGACACGCCTGGGCCCGATCGAGTTGGGCCTGGCGGCTTCGCTGGGTCGTGATCGGCTGGAGGTGGTACGACGCGCCCGCGTGGCTGTGCTGTCCACCGGCGACGAGTTGATCGAGCCGGGCCTGCCGCTGGGCCCCGGGCAGATCTACAACAGTAATCGCCGAGTGCTGTGCAGCTGGCTGGAGCGCCTGGGCTGCGAAGTGGTGGACGCCGGGATCCTGCCGGATGACCTGGAACAAACCCGCGAACGCCTGGGCGCATTGGGCTCGGTAGACCTGATTCTGTCCACCGGCGGTGTGTCGGTGGGGGAGGCGGATTTTCTCGGGATTGCACTGCGGGAAGAAGGGGAGCTGGCGCTGTGGAAGCTGGCAATCAAGCCGGGCAAGCCGCTGACGTTCGGGCATTTCCGTGGTGTACCGGTGATCGGTTTGCCGGGCAATCCGGCGTCGACGCTGGTGACCTTTGCCTTGCTGGCGCGGCCTTACCTGTTGCGCCGCCAGGGCGTGGAAGACGTGCAGCCGCTGCGCATTGAAGTGCCCGTGGGATTTGTCTGGCCCAAGCCGGGGAATCGCCGCGAGTATTTGCGCGGGCGGCTGGAGCAGGGCAAGGCGATCATCTACCGCAACCAGAGCTCGGGTGTGCTGCGTAGCGCGGCGTGGGCCGAAGGTTTGGTAGAAGTGCTGGAGGGGACGACGCTGGAGATCGGTGACCGGGTCAACTTCATTCCGCTGAGTGAAGTGTTGAACTGAGCCCGATCTATCAAACAATGAAGATCAAAATGTGGGAGCGGGCTTGCTCGCGAAAGCGGTGGATCAGTCACCCGATGTATTGACTGACCCTCTGCATTCGCGAGCAAGCCCGCTCCCACATTTGATTTGTGTTCATCCTGCAATTACGGCAAGTCGCGACTCGCGTAAAACGCACTCAACACCTTCACCAGGTGCGCCAGGTCGTGGCTGCCGCACAGCTCGCGAATCGAGTGCATCGCAAACGTCGGCAAGCCGATATCCACGGTGCGCACGCCCAGGTGGCTGGCGGTGATCGGGCCGATGGTCGAGCCGCAACCCATGTCGCTGCGAACCACAAAGCTCTGCACCGGCACTTCTTCGGCCATGCACAGGTGGCGGAAGAACCCGGCGGTTTCGCTGTTGGTGGCGTAGCGCTGGTTGCTGTTGACCTTGATCACCGGGCCGGCATTGAGTTTCGGGCCGTGGTTGGCGTCGTGCTTCTCGGCGTAGTTGGGGTGCACGCCGTGGGCGTTGTCGGCAGACACCAGCAGCGACTTCTGGATGGTGCGTACGAATTCATCACCCTCGGGCAGCAGGCGGCGCAGGGTCTGCTCCAGCATCGGGCCGTCGGCACCGCAGGCGGAGCACGAGCCGACTTCTTCGTGGTCGTTGCAGACCAGCACGCAGGTTTCATCGGTTTCGGCGGTGAGCAGGGCTTGCAGGCCGGCGTAGCACGACAGCAGGTTGTCGAGGCGGGCACCGGCGATAAAGTCGCCATTGAGGCCGATCACGGCCGCGCTCTGGGTGTCGTAGAAGCTCAGCTCATAGTCGAGCACCACATCGGCGTTCAACCCGTGTTCACGAGCCAGTTGCTCGGTCAGCACTGCGCGGAAGTCTACGCGCTCGTCACCGGCGAACTGCGCAAGGATCGGCGGCAGTTCGGTCTGGGCATTGATCGCCCAACCCTGGTTGGCTTCACGGTTCAGGTGAATGGCCAGGTTGGGGATGATCGCGATGGGCAGCTTGAAGTCGATCAGCTGGCTTTCGACCTTGCCGTCGCGGCGGAAAGTGACGCGGCCGGCCAGGGACAGATCGCGGTCGAACCACGGCGCCAGCAGCGCGCCGCCGTACACTTCCACACCCAGTTGCCAGAAGCCCTGGCGTTGCAGTTCAGGCTGTGGCTTGACCCGCAGGCACGGGCTGTCGGTGTGGGCGCCGACCAGGCGGATGCCGCCTTGCAGGGGCGAGTGTCGGCCGAGTTTGAAGGCGATGATCGAGGAGTCGTTGCGGGTCACGTAATAGCGCCCGTTGGCCTCGGTGGTCCAGGTCTCGCGCTCGTCAAGACGCTGGAAACCGGCCGCTTCCAGGCGCTGTGCAAGGGCGGCGGTGGCATGGAACGGGGTAGGGGAGGCCTTGAGGAAGTCGATCAGGCCTTGGTTCAACTCTTCGCGCATAAGTAGCTCCAGACAGCAATGGCGCGAGTTTACCGTCCGACGGGATAAGTGCACAGAACAAATGTGGGAGCGGGCTTGCTCGCGAATGCGGTGTGTCAGTCGCCGAATGGGCTAACTGATCCACCGCATTCGCGAGCAAGCCCGCTCCCACATTTTAATTGCGTTTACAGGTTAAAACGGCGCGGGGCACTCGAAGCGCAGACGCTCGCCGCTCTGGGGATGGGTGAAGCTCAGCATGCTGGCGTGCAGGCACAGACGTGGCCAGGCAGCCAAGGCCTGTTCGTGGGCGTACAAGCCATCGCCCAGCAACGGATGCCCGATGGACAGCATATGCACGCGCAGTTGATGGGAGCGGCCGGTGATCGGTGTCAGCTCAACCCGACACCAGTCGCCGCAACGCTCCAGGACTTTCCAGAAGGTCAGCGCGTTCTTGCCGAACTCGTGGTCCACCACGTGCCGTGGCTTGGTCGGTGGGTCGTAGCGCAAGGGCAAGTCGATGCTGCCGCTGTCCAGTTCCGGTTGGCCCCAGCAGAGTGCGGTGTAGGCCTTTTCGGTTTCCCGGTCATGAAACTGGCGGGACAGTTCACGGTGGGTATCCGCGTCTCGGGCCAGCAGGATGATCCCGGACGTTTCCCAGTCCAGGCGATGGACGATGCGGGCTTCGGGGTAGCCGTTTTCCTGCAGGCGGGTGATCAGGCAGTCCTTGTTGTCGTCGGCGCGACCGGGCACCGAGAGCAGCAGGGTAGGCTTGTTCACCACCAGGACAGCAGCGTCCTGATGAAGGATATGGACATTGGACAACGGCATTAAAACAGCCTCGTAACAAACGCCAACGGCGGCTCGCTCACCCGGCCCCGTGAGGGGAGCCAGGTAACCGAGCCGCCGTGGCGACCGCCTTTTCGATCAACGATCAGGCAGGGTGATATTGAGTTCCAGAATCGAGCAGCTGCCGTCATTTTCCAGGGCGACATGCACGTCATCGTTACCGATGTTGACGTACTTGCGGATCACTTCCACCAGTTCCTTCTGCAGGGCTGGCAGGTAATCCGGGGTGCTGCGTTGGCCGCGTTCGTGCGCCACGATGATCTGTAGACGCTCTTTCGCTACCGACGCGGTACTTGGCTTTTTGTTGGCGCGAAAGAAGTCGAGAAATTTCATTGTTTAGTTGCCTCCAAAGATACGCTCGAAGAATCCCTTCTTCTTAACATCGAGGAAGCGATGTTCCACGGTCTTGCCCAGCAAGCGATCTACCGCATCGCTGTACGCCTGGCCGGCGTCGCTCTGGTCGTCAAGAATCACCGGCACACCTTGGTTGGATGCCTTCAGGACGGCCTGGGATTCCGGGATCACACCCAGCAGGGTCACGGCGAGGATTTCCTTCACGTCTTCAACGCCGAGCATTTCGCCATTGCTGACGCGCTCAGGGTTGTAGCGGGTCAGCAGCAGGTGTTCCTTGATCGGATCTTCACCTTTCTCGGCGCGCTGGGACTTGCTGGCCAGCAGGCCGAGCATGCGGTCCGAGTCACGTACCGAGGAGACTTCAGGGTTGGTCACGACGATGGCTTCGTCGGCGAAGTACATCGCCAGGTGAGCACCGGTCTCGATACCCGCCGGGGAATCGCACACCACGTATTCGAAGGTTTCCTTCAGTTCGGCGAGGACCTTGCCCACGCCTTCCTTGGTCAGCGCGTCTTTGTCGCGGGTCTGGCTGGCGGCCAGTACATACAGGTTCTCAAGGCGCTTGTCCTTGATCAGGGCCTGTTGCAGGTTGGCTTCGCCATTGACGACGTTGACGAAGTCGTAAACCACGCGGCGTTCACAGCCCATGATCAGGTCGAGGTTACGCAAGCCGACGTCGAAGTCGACGATAACTGTCTTGTGGCCGCGCAGAGCGAGGCCGGTACCGATAGCGGCGCTGGTGGTGGTCTTACCCACACCACCCTTGCCGGATGTAACCACGAGAATCTTGGCCAAGGTGTTTCACCCCTAAGGAAAAAGGACTTTTTAGTCCCTGAAAAACATCTCTTGTCACTCGCTGCAGGCGGGCAGCTCTTGTAGGAGAAAGCACGGTTTGCCTGGGCAAACCCCACCTTAAAATTATTCCTACACAAGTTTTGCCGTTTTCGCTGTGCTATCAGAGTCCAGAGATGCTTGGAAAATGCGGCAGTATCCGTTAAAGACGAACGATGTTCAACACATCGCCCGACAGGCTGACTTGTACCCCGGCCCCCCACAGCGGATCGCGGCGCAAATCTTCCGAAACCTTGTACTGGCCTGCGATGGACACTAGCTCAGCGGTCAACTGCTGGCAAAAAATACGGGCCTTGGTGTCACCTTTTATGCCGGCCAGGGCACGACCACGCATGGGGCCGTATACATGGATGTTTCCATCGGCGAGAAGTTCCGCCCCCGGGCTGACCGGGGCGATGACGACAAGGTCGCCACCCTGGGCGTAAATCTGCTGCCCGCCCCGTACGGGAGAGGTGATGATCTTTGTCGGCTTGATCGTCGGCTCCGGCGGTTTCTCCGGTTTTTTCTTCTCTTCGCCGACCAACGGGTCGAGCGGACGCTCGCGGGCACCCGACGGCGGCAGTACTGGCAGTTCAATAGCGATTGCCGCGGCGATGTCTTCGATCCGGCTGGCACGGATCGCCAGGGTGCGCAGGCCATGCTGGCGGCACACGCGCATCAGCCCGGGCAGGTCGACCGCGCCCTGGCCGGCCGGGAGCTTGTCCAGGGCCAGCACCAGCGGTGCATTGTTGAAGAAGTTCGGCGCCAGGGCGACCTTGGCGGCGAGCTGGCGGTCCAGGGCATCAAGGTCGTTGCGGGCCAGTTCCAGCACGGTAATGGCGAGCATGCTGCCTTTCAACTGGAACACGGGATCTTGGTCTAGCGGTTCGGTTTGGCTCATGGTCGGCAAAGCGGCTTGTCACGAAAAGTGTCGAGACTTATAACGAGAACATCCGCTAGCCGCAAGCCGGGTCGAACCGTTGTAGAATGCGCGGCCGTTGTCTTTACCGGAATCTTGAATGGATCGCCCGCGTTTTCGAGCTGTATTTTTTCATCCGCGCTTCTGGCTGTTATGGCTGGGGCTGGGTTTGCTGTGGCTGATTGTGCAGTTGCCGTACCGGGCTTTACTGGGGATTGGCCGTGCCTTGGGGGCGGGAATGTACCGGGTGGCCGGTGAACGTCGACGTATCGCCGCACGAAACCTGGAACTGTGCTTCCCGGAAAAGTCCGCTAAAGAGCGTAAACATTTGCTCAAGGAAAACTTTGCCTCCACCGGCATCGCGTTCTTCGAGATGGCCATGAGCTGGTGGTGGTCCAAGCCGCGCCTGGCGCGCCTGGCCCATGTCGAAGGGCTGGAGCACCTCAAGCAGGCGCAACTGGAAGGCAAGGGCGTGATCCTCATGGCCCTGCATTTCACCACCCTGGAAATCGGCGCCGCCTTGCTCGGGCAGAAGCACACCATCGACGGCATGTACCGCGAGCACGGCAACCCCTTGTTCGATTTCGTCCAGCGCCGTGGCCGCGAGCGGCACAACCTCGACTCCCTGGCCGTAGAGCGCGAAGACGTGCGCGGCATGCTCAAGCTGCTGCGGGCCGGTCGTGCGATCTGGTACGCACCGGACCAGGACTACGGCGCCAAGCAAAGTATCTTCGTGCCGCTGTTCGGTATTCAGGCCGCCACCGTCACTGCCACCAGCAAGTTCGCACGCCTGGGCAAGGCTCTGGTGGTGCCGTTCACCCAGGAGCGCCTGGCCGACGGCAGCGGTTATCGCCTGGTGATCCATCCGCCGCTGACCGACTTCCCGGGTGAATCCGACGAGATCGATTGCCTGCGCATCAACCAGTGGGTCGAGGCTTCCGTGCGCGAATGCCCCGAGCAATACCTGTGGACGCACCGCCGCTTCAAGAGCCGGCCGCCAGGTGAGCCTAAGCTGTATGAAAAACGCCGTCGTTGATCTGAAGTCCCCAAGCACCATGGAGTGATGCAATGCGCTCAGCTGAACCGGTCACAGGCTTGATTCTTTCCGGCGGCGGGGCGCGGGCCGCCTATCAGGTGGGGGTATTGGCGGCGATAGCCGAGCTGTTGCCGCCGGGCGCGGCCAATCCGTTTCCGGTGATCGTCGGCACCTCGGCCGGGGCGATCAATGCGGTGAGCCTGGCCAGTGGCGCCATGGACTTTACCGCCGCCATCCAGCGCCTGACCGCCTTCTGGCAGGGCTTTCGCAGCCACCTGGTGCTGCGCAGCGACTGGCCCGGGGTAATCAGCCAGGCGAGTCGATTCCTTATCCACAGCCTGCTGGGGATGGGGGCGCAGGTGCCAGTGGCGCTGCTCAACAGTTCGCCGCTGCGGGACTTGTTGCGCGACAAACTGCACCTGGAAGGCATCGCGCAGTCGATCCGCGAGAAACACCTTCATGCTGTGGCGGTGACCGCGTTCGGATACGAGTCCGGGCAAGCCGTGACCTTCTATCAGGGCGGCGGCACCATCGATGCCTGGTTGCGGCATCGGCGCATCGGCATTCCCACCCAATTGACCGTTGAACACTTGCTGGCCAGCTCGGCGATTCCGTTGCTGTTTGCGCCGGTCAAACTCGGCCAGGAATATTTTGGTGACGGGGCGGTGCGCCAGTCGGCGCCGATCAGTCCTGCGTTGCACCTGGGCGCCAGCCGCGTGCTGGTGGTGGGGGTCAGTGGCAACCCGCGTGGCAACGATCCATCGAACCCGGCGCGCACCTTCACCGGCCAGGAGCCGACGTTGGCGCAGATCGGCGGGCACATGCTCAACAGCACGTTCATCGATAGCCTGGAAAGCGATATCGAATTGCTCGAGCGCCTGAACCAGTTCAGCGACGTGTTGCCGGCCAACGCGGCGATACAAGGTTTGGCGCCAGTGGAAGTATTGGTGATCGCTCCCAGTCAGCCAATCGACGAAATCGCGGCACGTCACCGCCAGGAATTGCCTGCGGCATTGCGCCTGTTTCTGCGCGGGCCGGGGGCGACCAAAACCAGTGGCGCGGGTGTGCTCAGCTACCTGCTGTTCGAGGCGGGGTATTGCAGCGAATTGATCGAGCTGGGAAGGCGGGATGCGCTGGCCAAGCGCGAAGAGTTGCAGCGGTTCCTGGGCCTGACACCGGACTGAATGTGGGAGCGGGCTTGTGTGGGAGCTGGCTTGCTCGCGAATGCGGTGTGTCAGTCGCCAGATGTATTGACTGACCCACCGTATTCGCGAGCAAGCCCGCTCCCACATAAACCCGACTCCACAGGGGATAGGCGGTGTGGTTAGAAGTGGTACTTCACCAACAGGCTCGCAGTGTCCTGGTTGGTCTCGAACGCGCCGCTGTCCTGGATCCCGTACTTGTTCTTCCAATAGTCGTATTCGATACCGACATACAACTGCTTCTCGCCCCAATGCAACGCCTTGCCCAGGTCATATTTGATCTGCGGGTTGAAGTGCAGGTTGGCGTGGTAAGTGCCGCGGGCGTTCTTGTCGTTATCCACCACCCAGTCCATGAAGCCGTCGATCAGCACATTGGAGTTGCCCACCGGGATCGTGTACGACCACACCGGTGTGATCTGCCATACGCCGTCACCCGGGCGATTGCCTTCGGTCTGGCGCTGGTAGAAGTTCAGCTGGAAGTAGTCGAAACCAGGGATTGCCAGGTCGAAGCCCGGGCCGAGCAAGTACGACTCGTTGTCGCCTTCGCCGAACTCGTAAGTGAACGCCAGCAACACGTCCTTGATCGGACCGAACGACAAGTCCTTGTCGAAAATCTTGCCGAACGACAAGCGTGGGCTGAACTCACCGTAGTAAGTACTCGGGCCGACATTGCCGTCTTCCTTGCCGTTGTAAAAGATGCGGTCGAGGAAGAAGAAGTTGTCGCCGTACTTCCACGCATCGGCGTGTTCGAAGGTCACGGTTTGCTGGATCTGCGGGTTAACAGTGAAGTTCTTGCCCCACAGATAAGTCAGGCTGTTGTTCTGCCACTGCAGCAGATCACCGGCCATGGCCTGGCCCCCGGCCAGCAGGGATCCTGCCAGCATCAGGCTGTTCACGGTACGTTTCATTCGGTTGCTCCCGAGGTAAAGGTTTCTGGTTTTTTTTCTAAGCGGACGCTCTGGTGTGGCGTCTTTTGGCTTGCCGCAAAAATCGTCTGTTCGGTCAGCTTTGATGCTTTTAGCAAGAGCTGCGCCAAGGTGTTTAAAAAGCCAAAAAATCCCCGTCGGCTGTGATGCACACAGTCGAATTCGGAGAGTTTTTGCACACATTGGCTGCGGACGTGGGGCCCGGATAAGTTGGCCTTGCAGTCAGCTTTTACATTCGCTGTTTTTTTTTGAGTCGATTTGAGCGGGCGCCGAGAATACTGACTCCCAGGCCTGTGCTCAAGTGCGCCGTTAAAGAGCGCGCGGGGCGAGAATGGGGCACGGCGCGTGGCCGGCCCCGGGTGAATGGCGTACATGGTGTGTTCCCTGATCGTTATTGTTTTTGTTGTGACGCAGGAATCAATGTGGGTGTGCGTGAGCGCTTGGGGCAGCGCGTTCGGCGCCACCCAGGATGTTGAATAACAGGTTCAGCGACAGCGCGCTGATCGTGGCCATGGCGATGCCGCTGTGAGTGATCGGGCTCATCCATAGCGGCAGCTGTGCAAAGAATTCGGGACGTACCACCGGGATCAATCCCATGCCGATACTCACCGCCACCAGCAACTGGTTACGACGGTCGGTAATGTCGGCTTCCTGGAGGATCTTGATCCCGGTGGCTGCCACCATGCCGAACATGGCAATCGCCGCGCCGCCCAGCACTGCGGGTGGAATCGACGCTACCAAAAAGGCGGCCTTGGGCAGCAGGCTCAGCACAATCAGGAACGCGCCGGCCACGATCGTCACCGAACGGCAGCGCACGCCGGTCATCTGCACCAGGCCGATGTTCTGCGCGAACGAGGAGTGGGTGAAGGTGTTGAAGAACCCGGCAAAAAACGATGCGCCGGCGTCACACAACAGGCCACGGCGGAGCATTTTCGGCGTGACTTCCTGGCCGGTGATCTTGCCCAGGGCGAGGAACATCCCGGTGGACTCGACGAAGATGATCACCACCACCAGGCACATCGACAGGATCGGCGCCAACTCGAACTTGGGCATGCCGAAATGCAGTGGCGTCACCACTTGCACCCACGGGGCGCGCGCCAGGCCGCTGAGGTCGACCATGCCGATCATCCCGCACAGCCCGTAGCCGAGGGCCATGCCGATCAGCACCGAGATATTCACCCAGAAGCCGCGCATGAAACGGTTGATCAGCAGGATGGTGGCCAGCACCAGCGCGGCAATCGCCAGGTAAATCGGTGAGCCAAACGTGGACGCCGCTGCGCCACCGCCGGCCCAATTGACCGCGACGGGAAACAGCGAAAGACCAATGGCGGTGATCACGGTACCGGTCACCAGCGGTGGAAAGAAGCGCACGACCTTGGACATGAACGGCGCGATCACCATGCCGAAAAAACCGGCGGCGATGGTCGCACCGAAGATCCCCTGCAGACCGATGCCGGGCATGCCGGCCATGGCCACCATGCTGCCGACAGCGGCGAAACTGGCGCCCATCATCACCGGCATACGAATGCCTACCGGGCCGATGCCGAAGGACTGGACCATAGTTGCGATGCCCGCCACCAGCAGGTCGGCGTTGATCAGGAAGGCGATTTCTTCACGGCTCAGGCCCGCGGCCTGGCCGATGATCAAAGGCACGGCGACGGCGCCACCGTACATCAGCAAGACGTGTTGCAGGCCTACCAGAATCAGTTGCAAGAGGGGAAGCCGCACCATGGCGGGCGCGGCAGGAGTCTGCGTTTCTAGCTGGGACATGCAACACCTCGGATCTTTTTATTGTTGTGTTGTTCGGCATTCAATTGCCGTGTGGAACTCATTCGTCAAAGCACACCGCAGATCCCATGTGGGAGCGGGCTTGCTCGCGAACGCGGTGGTTCAGTCACCTGAAGTGTTGAATGACACACCGCATTCGCGAGCAAGCCCGCTCCCACACTAGTCCTGCGTTAATCAGTCAGTTGGTACGCGCCCCCTGAGTGATCCAGGTGCCAATCAAGTCCCGTTCCTGCTGGGTCATCTGGGTGATATTGCCCAGCGGCATGATCTGGCTGGCCACGGCCTGTGCCTGGATGCGCGGGGCCATTTGCTGGATCTGCTGCGGCGTATCAAACATCACCCCGGCCGGTGCGGTGCTGAACAGCGGGCTTGTCGGCTTGGCCGAATGGCACACCGCGCAGCGCTCCTGGATCACCCCGTGGACCTTGTCAAAATCAATCGAGGCCTGGGCCGGTGCTGCTTCGGCAGGTGCCGGTGCAGGTGCCGCTGGAGCAGCCGGTTTAAGCCCGCCACCCAACGCCGTTTCCGGCAGCGGCTGGTATTCGATGGCCGCAGGAGCCTTGGCCACATCCGGTGCAGTCGCCACCGGTTTTGGGCCGGTCACGTAGGCCAGGCAAATCATCGCCAGCGCGCCCACCGGCAAGGTCCAGGCATATTTCTGGCTGTTGTGACGGGTGTTGAAGTAGTGACGCACCAACACGGCCGCTACCGCGATGCCCGCCAGGATCAGCCAGTTGTATTGGCTGCCGTAGGTGCTCGGGAAGTGGTTGCTGATCATGATGAACAGCACCGGCAAGGTGAAGTAGTTGTTATGACGCGAACGCAGCAAACCCTTGGCCGGCAGTGCCGGGTCGGGCGTGCGGTTTTCGGCGATGGCTGCCACCAGCGCGCGCTGGGCCGGCATGATGATGCGGAACACGTTGCCCACCATGATGGTGCCGATCACGGCGCCCACATGCAGGTACGCACCACGGCCGCTGAACACTTTGCTGAAGCCGTACGCAGCGGCAATCAACAGCACGAACAGGATCAGGCCGAGCAGGGCAGGGCGCTTGCCCAGTGCCGAGTCGCAGAGAAAGGAGTAGATGAACCAGCCGGCCAGCAGCGAACCGAGGCCCAGCAACACACCTTCCGGACCGCTGAGGCTGCTGCCCGGGGCCAGCAGGTACAAGGTCGGGTTGGCGTAGAACACCACGCACAGCAGCGCGATGCCGGACATCCAGGTGAAGTAGGCTTCCCATTTGAACCAGTGCAGGTTGTCCGGCATGGTCGGCGGGGCCAGTTTGTATTTTTCCAGGTGGTAGATACCGCCACCGTGGATCGCCCACAAGTCACCGGCGAGGCCGTCCTTGGGGTTGACGCGGTTGAGGTTGTTTTCCAGCCAGACGAAGTAGAACGAAGCGCCGATCCAGGCGACGCCAGTGATCATGTGAACCCAGCGCACGCTCAGGTTCAGCCATTCCATCAAATGTGCTTCCACAGTCTTTACCTCTCGCCTGTCACTCTGTCGTCGAGTGATCAGACCTTCTCTTATTGGTGGGGGGCGAGGATCAACCGCTCATCCTCTTTAAAAAAATGCTCATCGCAGTTATTGCCTGTGCCACTGCGATCAACCACCAGGAAGTCATCCCGCTTTTCGATCGTCAGCACCGGGTGGTGCCAGACGCCGCGATGGTAATTAATGCCCTGCCTGCCGTTGGTAACGAAGGCGCGGACCAAGCCCGATACAGGTTCATCGCCAAGTGGCGCGACCACGATCAGAAAGGGGTTGCCGAGCAGCGGGATGAAAGCCTGGCTGCCCAGCGGGTGTCGTTCCAGCATGCACACGGTCAGCGGCATGTCCTGCGCGTCGGCGCGGAAGATGCTGATGATCGCGTTATCTTCTGGCGTGGCGGTTTCAACCGTCGCCAGTTTATGAAAGCGCATGGTCGACCCGTTGTTGATCATGAAGTGATCGCTGCCATCGGTTTCGATAACGTCTCCGAAAGGGGCGAAGGCTTCTTTGGTCAGGGGTTCGATCATCAGTGTGCGCATGGCTGTCTTCTTAATCTTGTGTATGGATCGTTCCCACGCTCTGCGTGGGAACGCCGCCCTGGACGCTCTGCGTCCGCTCTTGTGACGCAGAGCGTCACGGTATGCATTCCCACGCAGAGCGTGGGAACGATCGGGTGTTACTTCGAGACCTTACCGAGAACCCGCAGGCGGCTCACACCACCATCCGGGAACACATTCAGACGAATGTGGGTGATCGGGCCCAGCGCCTTGATCTGCTCGGCAAACGTGTGTTCAGCGTGCATTTCCAGTTTCTGCGCCGGCAGCAGTTCGCGCCAGAACAGCGATTGGGTTTCGATCTGGCTGTCGGTGCCGCCCTTCACGAATGCGCCCTGGATCGAGCAAGTGTCCGGGTAGTTGCCCTTGAAGTGCAGGGTGTCGACCACGATCTTCTCGATCTCGCCCGGGTGGCCCAGTGCGACGATCACCCAGTCATTGCCCGGCGTACGACGACGTGCGGTTTCCCAGCCATCGCCCATGTTGATGCCACGGCCCGGGTTGAGGATGTTGCTCATGCGCCCGAAGTGTTCATCGGAGCAGGCCAGTGCGCGGCCGCCGTTCAATGCAGCAGCCAGGTCCACCTGTTCGTTGTCGCCCACCGCCGACCAGTCGCGGAACGGAATGCCGTACACACGCAGACGGGCCACGCCACCATCCGGGTAGATGTTGAAACGCAGGTGGCTGAAGGCCTGGTCGTTGTTGATCTCGTGGAAGTGATGGCTGTTGCCTTGCAGCTCTACAGCCGACAGCACTTCAACCCATTGGGTGTTGTCATCCGGCTCGCCGCTCGCGAGGAAGCAGGCTTCCAGGGACGCCGATGGCGGGAAGTTGCCGGTGAAGAATGAAGTGTCGATGTCCACGCCTTTGATCGAACCCGGTACGCCCAGGCGGATAACTGCGCTGTCGTAGCCTTCGAAGCGCTTGCGGCGCGACTCCCAGCCGTCCATCCACTTGCCGTTGTCATCGAAAACGCCCTCCTTCCACACGGCCGGGGTCGGCTGGAACAGGCGGTTGGCGTCGGCGAACCAGTCATCGGTGACAGAGATGATCTTGGTGCCCAGGCGGGCGTCGGCCAGGTTGACGAACTTTTCGAAAGGTACGGGTTGCGCTTTCATTCTTCTTGTCTGCCTTAAAGTAAGTGGCTTGGGATGCTCGCCAGGCCCTGGGCGTTCATGAACCGCTCGGGCCAGGTCTGCTAAAGGGTCAGTAATCGGAACAACGCGATTTTATTGATCTCGGCCAGCGCACATTTGAACTCGGCTTCCACCGAGTTGTGAATGCGCGTTTCAAACGCGGCAAGGATCTGGTACCGGTTGCTGCCTTTTACCGCCATGATGAAGGGAAACTTGAACTTGGCCTTGTAGCCATCGTTCAGCTCGGTGAAGCGCGAAAACTCGTCGCTCGAGCATTGGTGAATACCGGCGCCAGCCTGTTCATTAGTGCTGGCTTCGGTCAACTGGCCCTGGACGGCCGCTTTGCCCGCCAGGTCCGGGTGAGCGTTGATCAGGGCCAGTTGGCTTGCGTGATCGGCGCTCAACAGGATGTCGCTCATGCGCTGGTGCAGGGTTTCAATCTCGTCGATCGAAGCGTCCTGGCCCAGGTCGAAGGCCTTTTCGGCCACCCATGGCGAATGTTCGTAGATGTCGGCGAAGGCTGCGACGAATTCGTCGCGGCTCAGGCTCGACGGTTTCAGGGTTTGGAACGCGGTCATTTGGCGGCTCCCTGGAAAGGGTGTACGTCATGCCAGTGACGGGCGATGTCGACGCGGCGGGTAAACCACACCTGATCATGGCCCTTGGCGTATTCGATAAACCGCTTGAGGGCGGCCAGGCGTGCCGGGCGGCCGATCAGGCGGCAGTGCAAGCCGATGGAGAGCATTTTCGGTGCGTCCGCGCCTTCGGCATACAGCACGTCGAAGGCGTCTTTCAGGTATTCGAAAAAGTCGTCGCCCTTGTTGAAACCCTGGACCTGGGTGAAGCGCATGTCATTGGTGTCCAGGGTGTAGGGGATCACCAGGTGCGGCTTGCCGGTCGGGTTGTTGGGTTCCCAGTAGGGCAGGTCGTCGTCATAGGTGTCGCAGTCATAGAGGAAGCCGCCTTCCTCCATCACCAGCCGCCGGGTGTTGGGGCCGGTGCGGCCGGTGTACCAGCCCAGTGGGCGCTCGCCGGTGAGTTCGGTGAGGATGCGGATCGCTTCGAGCATGTGCTCGCGTTCCTGGGCCTCATCCATGTATTGGTAGTCGATCCAGCGGTAGCCGTGGCTGCAGATCTCGTGGCCGGCGGCGACCATCGCGCGGATCACATCCGGGTGGCGCTGGGCGGCCATGGCCACGGCGAAGATGGTCAGCGGGATATCGAATTCCTTGAACAACTTGAGGATGCGCCACACGCCGGCACGGCTGCCGTATTCGTACAGCGACTCCATGCTCATGTTGCGCTCGCCTTGCAGCGGTTGCGCCGAGACCATCTCGGACAGGAAGGCTTCCGACTCTTTGTCGCCGTGCAGGATGTTGCGCTCACCACCTTCTTCGTAGTTGAGTACGAACGACAGGGCGATACGGGCCTTGCCCGGCCAGTGTGGGTGAGGAGGGTTACTGCCGTAACCGATCAGGTCGCGTGGGTAGTCAGCGCTCACTGCAGTCTTCCTTCTTGTTCGTGGTAGCGGTGTGTGTGGCGGCCGGGCAGCGGAAAGACTGGGTGGCGTCACAACGATGACTGATTGTATACAACTTAGTGTGCACTTTGTAAGCCTGTATTTCTGCATTTTTTCCGCAGGGTGTTTGCAGAATAGCACTGCAAGAAACCTGCCTGACTGGTCAGCTAAATTGAAAAAAACCTCATTCACTGTAGGAGCGAGCTTGCTCGCGAAAAACCTGAGAGCGCCTCGTTAACCCTGAAGCGCTGCGTTATCGTTAACGATCTTCGCGAGCAAGCTCGCTCCTACCGTATCGGCGTCAGCAACGGAACGCAGGCTTGTTGAATTTATTGTGTACAATTTTTTTGAAAAGTGTCTTAATCAGCCATCGCCGGCTTTTTCAGTGACCTGAAAAGGTGCGGTCTTTCACTTTTTACTGACTTCGGGAGGCGCGCAGACGCTATGGGACGTTTGACCACACACGTATTGGACGCCGCGCATGGCTGCCCTGGCAGCGCAATCAAGGTTGAGTTGTACCGTGTCGAGGGCGCACAGCTTGAGCTGGTCGCCAGCACCCTGACCAACAGCGACGGCCGCTGCGATGCACCCCTGCTGCAAGGCGATGACTACCGCAGCGGTGTCTATCAGTTGCAGTTCAACGCCGGTGATTACTACCGCGCCCGCGGTGTGCAACTGCCCGAACCTGCATTTCTCGATGTGGTGGTGCTGCGCTTCGGCATCAGCGCCGAACAGGATCACTACCACGTGCCTTTGCTGATTTCGCCTTACAGCTACTCCACCTATCGCGGTAGCTGAGTCGTCA
Organism: Pseudomonas sp. F9001; assembly: GCF_013385435.1. Lineage (NCBI taxonomy): Bacteria > Pseudomonadati > Pseudomonadota > Gammaproteobacteria > Pseudomonadales > Pseudomonadaceae > Pseudomonas > Pseudomonas sp. F9001. The sequence continues at coordinate 73,176 of NZ_JACAPX010000022.1, read as the reverse complement.
CCGCGCTTCACACCCCCAAAGCTCTTCGTTGGTTTTTCGCCCGCTCACACTGCGGGCTTTTTTTCGCCTGCTGATTGCACCATAAAGGCGGCCCCGATCTTCAGTGCGATCGGGGCTGGATCTTCAGCGGCTCAATAGCGACGCAGCGCCGGCGCCTGTGAACAAGCCCGCGCTGATCCGGTTGAACCAGCTCTGGCCCCTGCCGCTGCGCAGGTAGCGCGCGGCACCGTGGGCGCCGAGGCCGTAGGCCAGTTTGCACAGCAGGTCGAGCACGGTCCAGGTGGCGATCATGATCAGCAACTGCGGCAAAAAGGCCTGCTGGGCACTGAGGAATTGCGGCAGGAAGGCGGCGAAAAACAGGATGTCCTTCGGGTTGCTGGCGCCCAGCACAAAGGCCCGGCCAAACAGCGCACGAAAACGCGGGGTGGCGGCCACTTGCGGTACGTCGGCGACGTGGGCCGGTTGCCGGGATTGCTGCCAGCTCTGCCAGGCGAGATAGAACAGGTACAGCGCGCCGACGATCTTCAGGGCGCTGAACAGCTGTTCCGATGCCAGCAACAACGCACCCAAACCCAGCGCCGAGGCGCTCAGCAGGCAGATGGAAGCAATCACCCCGCCGAGAAAGGCCGGGTACGAACGGCGCAGGCCGTAGTTCAGGCTGTTGCTGATCATCAGCAAGGACAGGGGGCCGGGGATCAGGATCACCACCAGCGCAGCGCCGCTGAACAGCAGCCAGGTTTCCAGACTCATTGCATTCCTCCATTCGTACAAAAGCCCCACCCGACGGGGTGAGGCAGGGTCAAGCGGGTTGGCCTACAGGAACGCGAACTTGGCGATGAAGATCGCGCAAAGCACCCACAGGCTGATGGAAATTTCCTTGTGTTTACCCGTGCCGGCCTTCAGCGCCACGTAGGTGATGAAACCCAGGGCGATGCCGTCGGCCACCGAGAAGGTCAGGGGCATCATGATCGCCGTGACGATCGCCGGAATGCTGTCGGTGGCGTCGTCCCAATTGATATGGGCCATGCCGCTCATCATCAGCATCGCCACATAGATCAACGCGCCGGCGGTGGCATAGGCCGGAATCATGCCAGCCAGCGGGGCAAAAAACATCGCTGCGATAAACAACACGCCAACCGTAACCGCCGTCAGCCCGGTGCGGCCACCAGCGGCAACCCCGGCGGCGCTTTCCACGTAACTGGTGACTGGCGGCACGCCGACCATGGCGCCGAACACGCTGGAGGCGCTGTCGGCTTTCAGGGCGCGGGAGAGGTTTTCGATCTTGCCGTCGGCATTCACCAGGCCTGCACGCTGGGCCACGCCCATCAGGGTGCCGGCGGTGTCGAACATGTGCACAAACAGGAAGGCGAACACCACGCTGATCATGCTGACGTTGAACACGCCCATCACGTCCATGGCCATCCAGGTCGGCGCCAGGCTTGGCGGGGTGGCCAGGATGCCGTGGTACTCCACCAGGCCCAGGCCCCAACCGGCGAGGGTCACGGCGATGATGCTGATCAGGATCGCGCCGAATACCCGGTGGTAGCTGAGGATCGCAATCAACAGGAAGCAGATGGCCGCCAGCAATGGGGCGGGTTCATGCAGGGAACCGAGCTTGATCAGGGTGGCCGGGCTTTGCACGATGATGCCGGCGGTTTTCAGGCCGATCACCCCGAGAAACAATCCGACGCCGGCGCCCATGGCATGGCGCAGGCTCACCGGAATGCTGTTGAGCAGCCACTCGCGAATGCGTGAGAGCGTCAGGATCATGAACAACACACCGGAGATAAATACCGCACCCAGTGCCGTTTCCCAGTTGTAGCCCATGGTCCCGACCACGGTGTAGGTGAAAAACGCGTTCAGGCCCATGCCCGGCGCCAGGCCTACTGGCCAGTTGGCGTACAGGCCCATCAGCAGACAACCCAGCGCGGCGGCGATGCAGGTGGCGACAAACGCCGCGCCGTGATCGATGCCGGCGTCGGCCATGATGTTGGGGTTGACGAAGATGATGTAGGCCATGGTGATAAAGGTCGTGAGGCCAGCGATCAGCTCGGTCTTCACTGTGGTGCCATGCAAGCGGAGTTTGAACAGGCGTTCCAGCCAACCGTTGTGGGTTGGCGAGAGGTCGAGCGTAGGGGCTTCGGATTTGCGGCTTTCCACAGCAAGTACTCCTCAAGAGTTTTATTGTTATTTCCAGCGCCGGACACATGAGTGGGCAGCAGCGCTTTGAGGTACCAGCGGGTTTTGTTGACCAATAGGTCAGGAACTCGCACGAAGCGAATTATGCTTTTGTATACAAATAAAGCAAATAATGTTTTCTATTTTGTGTGCGAAAGGGGATGAAAGGCAATTCAGGATTGGCCACTGAGTGCCTTGTTTACCGCCAGCCAGCCTTCTACCGCCGTCTCGCCTGCCTCGGCAAACGCCCTTTGCAGCAGCTTTACCTGTTCGCGCCGCAGCGATTGTTCGAAACGCCGGCCTTCCTCGGTCAACTCCAGCAGGCGCTTACGCTTGTCGGTCTCGGACGCCACGCTGTCCACCAGGTGCATTTCCTGCAGTTGGCGCAACGGCATATTCAGCGCCTGTTTGCTCACGCCGAGCAGTTCCAGCAGCTCCTTGACGCTCAAGGCCGGGTAGCGCGCGATAAAAAACACGATGCGTTGATGCACCCGGCTCAAGCCGCGGCGCTCCAGCATTTCGTCAGCCTTGGCGGTGAACGCCTGGTAGCCGAAGAAGAAGGCTTCCATGGCGGTTTGCTGGCTGGTCTGGTTTTTAAGGTCAAGCATATTGACGTATCTGCCCAAGTCGTCGTAATTTCGGTCAAGCAGTTTGACGTATTTTCCCCAGGCTTTGCTACCGGTGACCCTTATGGCCTTCTCAGAACGTGTTTCGCGTCTTAAAAGCTCCCTGATCCGTGAAATCCTCGCGGCGGCGCAAAAGCCGCAGGTGATGTCCTTCGCCGGTGGCCTGCCGGCCGAAGTGATGCTGCCCACGCTGGATTGGGAAGGCATGCCGCTGAATATCGGCCAATACGGTATGAGCGAAGGCGAGCCACAGTTGCGTGAATTGCTGGCGGCCGAGGCGCGGGTGCTGGGTATTGCCTGCGATGCGCGCCAGGTCATGGTGGTCAGCGGCTCCCAGCAAACCCTGGACCTGGCGGCCAAGCTGTACATCGACAAGGGCACCAAAATCCTCCTGGAAGGCCCGACTTACCTTGCGGCATTGCAGATTTTCCAATTGTTCGGCGCCGATTGCCTGACCGTACAGCTTGAGGCGGACGGTCCGGACCTCAGAGCCTTGCGCAGCAGCCTTGAGCAGCATCGCCCGTCCTTCGTCTACCTGATCCCGACGTTCCAGAACCCTTCGGCGGTGCGCTACAGCGATGCCAAGCGCGAGGCCGTCGCCGCGTTGCTGGACGAGTTTGGCGTAACCCTGATCGAAGACGAACCCTACCGCGAACTGACCTTCGACGGCGGCAGCGCACAACCCATCGCCAGTCGGCTGAAAAAGGCCAGCTGGATCTACACCGGCACCGTATCCAAGACCTTGTTGCCCGGCCTGCGGGTCGGCTACCTGATCGCCAGCCCGGACCTGTTCCCGCACCTGCTCAAACTCAAGCAGTCAGCCGACCTGCACACCAACCGCGTTGGCCAGTGGCAGGCGATGCAATGGATCGGCACCGAGAAATACCAGCATCACCTGGTAGAGTTGCGCAGCTTTTACCGAGGCCGGCGCGACGCTTTCCAGGCTGCACTGGCGCGGCATTTCAGCGACCTGGCCGACTGGCAAATACCCCAGGGCGGATTATTCTTCTGGCTGACCTTGAAACAGCCGCTCGATACCCGCACCTTGTTGGCACCTGCGCTCGACCAGGACATCGCGTTCATGCCCGGTGAACCGTTCTTTTCCGAGCCGGACAATCATCACGGTCACCTGCGGCTCAATTTCAGCCATATCGACCCGGCGCGCTTGGACGAAGGTCTCAAGCGTCTCGCTGCGGTGGTCCGTCAAGCACAGCACGCGCAAGCGGCATAGGGGAGCCTCCATGTACAAGGTCTACGGCGATTACAAATCGGGCAACTGCTACAAAGTCAAACTCATGCTCAGCCTGTTGGGCATCGACTATGAGTGGATCGATGTCGACATCCTGAAGGGCGACACCCAGACCGCGGAGTTCCTGGCCAAGAACCCCAACGGCAAGATCCCGGTGCTGGAGCTGGAAGACGGCACCTGCCTGTGGGAGTCCAATGCGATTCTCAACTTCCTGGCCGATGGCAGCGAGTTCCTGCCCAGCGAACCGCGCCTGCGCACCCAGGTTCTGCAGTGGCAGTTTTTCGAGCAGTACAGCCACGAGCCGTACATCGCGGTGGCGCGGTTTATCCAGTTTTACCTGGGGCTGCCGGAAGATCGCCTGGAGGAATACAAGAAGCTGCACAAGGGCGGTTACAAGGCCCTGAAGGTGATGGAGCGCCAGTTGCAGCTGACGCCGTATCTGGTGGGCGACCAATTCTCGATTGCCGACGTGGCGCTGTATGCCTACACCCATGTGGCGGATGAAGGTGGCTTTGACCTGAGCGCCTATCCAGGCGTGCAGGCGTGGTTGAAGCGCGTGGCCAGCCATCCCAAGCATGTGCCGATGCTGGGCTGAAATGCGGTAATGTGGGAGCGGGCTTGCTCGCGAAGGCGGTGTACCAGTCAGCACATGTATTGGCTGACCCACCGCCTTCGCGAGCAAGCCCGCTCCCACATTTAGTTTTGCGGTGCGCCAGGTAATTCTTCACTGAGCAACTCAAAACAGCGCTGCGCCGCTGGGCTCAACGGCTGTCCACTGCGACTGATCAACCCGATCTCCCGGTTCACCCCCGGATGATCAATGGTAATCCGCTTCAACCCCTCCAGACTGTCCGCCGCCGATTCCGGCAACACACTGATCCCCAAGCCCTGCCGCACCAACGCCAACACGGTCGACATGTAGTTGGCCTCCATCCCCGCGAGCATCGTCAGGCGTGTTTCATCGAACAACGCGTCCACCTGTTCCCGCACGCTGCTGTCGCGGCCGGTGAGGATGATCGGCTGGTCGGCCAGTTGCTCCAGGCTCAACTTTGCAAAACGAGTCAGCGGATGATCCAGCGGCACGAACGCACATAACCGATCATTCAGCACCGGCACAAACGCCAGTCCATGACTCAGCCGCGCCCGCACACCAATACCGAAATCCACCTCGCCCGAACGCACTTGCGCATGAATGCGGTGAGCAACCAGGTCATGCAAGCGGACCTCGATCCCGGCAAAACGCTCGCGAAACAGGCGCAGGGCCGGCGGCAACGCGCCGGCGCACACGGAGGGCAGGGCGGCGATGGTCACCACGCCCCGGCGCAAGGCGGCCAGGTCACGGGAGCCGGTGACGATGTTGTCCAGGTCCAGCAGCAATTTCTCCATCGGCCCGCGTGCATCCAGCCCGGCGGCGGTGATGCTGACGTGGCGCGGGCTGCGGTCGAGCAGCGCGACGCCCAGCCATTCCTCCAGTTGTTGCACCTGCACGGTCAGCGCCGAGGGCGACAAATGCAGTTCGTTGGCGGCCTTGGTAAAGCTGCCCGTGCGGGCAACGGCGAGAAACGCCTGGATATGCTGGATCGAATTTTTCATTTTTATTTTGCTCGAGCGTTTTGTTTTTTTGAATGTGGAGTGCCGAATATTCCAATTTACAAAGCCTAACGCGATTCCAATACTCCAGGGAAAACAATAACCGGCCGAAAACGCCGTTCTGGAGCTACCCCATGCTCGCTACCCTGGGTGTCATCACCATCCTGTGCCTGCTCACTGCCGTCATGAGCAAACGCCTGTCGCCACTGGTGGCCCTGATCGCCTTGCCGATCATCGCCGCGCTGCTGGGCGGTTTCGGCCTGCAAACCAGCGCCTTCATCATCACCGGCATCAAGAACGTCGCCCCCGTGGTGGGGATGTTTGTGTTCGCGATCCTGTTCTTCGGGATCATGACCGATGCCGGCATGCTGGATCCAATCATTGATCGCATCCTGCGCACGGTAGGGACGCGTCCTACAAGGATTGTCGTCGGTACCGCGACCCTGGCCCTGCTGGTGCACCTCGACGGCTCCGGCGCGGTGACCTTCCTGGTGACGGTGCCGGCGATGCTGCCGCTGTACACGCGGCTGGGAATTGATAAACGCATCCTCGCGTGTGTGGCGGCGATGGCGGCCGGGGTCAACTTCCTGCCGTGGACCGGCCCGGTACTGCGTTCCTCGGCAGCGCTGCACGTGCCGGTGGCGGACTTGTTCCAGCCGCTGATCCCGGTGCAGATCGTCGGCCTGGTCTTTGTATTCGCCTGCGCCTGGTGGCTGGGCCACCGGGAAGAAAAACGCCTGGGCCTGGGCGCTGGTTCCAGCGTGGACGCAGTGCCGCAACGGGTGCTCAGCGACGATGACATTGCCCTGCGTCGCCCGCGGCTGTTCTGGGTCAACCTGATCCTGACGGTACTGGTGATGGTGGTGATGATCGCCGGTTGGGTCGACCCGGTGGTGATGTTCATGCTCGGCACCGTGGTGGCGCTGTGCATCAACTACCCGAACGTCGACGCCCAACGCGCGCGGATCGACGCCCACGCAAAAACCGCCCTGACCATGGCCAGCATCCTGCTCGCCGCCGGTGTGTTCACCGGCATCATGCAAGGCACCGGCATGCTCAAGGCCATCGCCGAAGTGGCGGTGGCGCAGATTCCGGCGGGCCACGGCAAGTTGATCCCGGCGGTGGTGGGCTTCCTGTCGATGCCGTTGAGCATGCTGTTTGACCCCGACTCCTACTACTTCGGCGTGATGCCGGTGATCGCCGAAGTCGGCAAGGCCTTGGGCGTCGACCCGCTGCAAGTGGCCCAGGCCTCGTTGCTGGGCGTGCACACCACCGGCTTTCCGGTCAGCCCGTTGACGCCGGCGACCTTCCTGTTGGTGGGCCTGTGCAAGATCGAATTGGCCGATCACCAGCGCTTCACCATCCCCTTTCTGTTTGCCGCGTCGGTGTTGATGACTCTGACGGCTTTGCTCCTGGGAGTGATTTGAAATGAAAACCTTGCGCATCGGTTCCGGCGCCGGCTACTCCGGCGACCGTATCGAACCTGCGGTGGAATTGGCCGAACAGGGCGACCTGGATTACCTGGTCTTCGAATGCCTGGCCGAACGCACCATCGCCCTGGCGCAACAGGCGCGGATCAGCGATCCACAAGGCGGTTACGACCCGCTGTTGAGTGAGCGCATGCGCCGCGTGCTGCCCTTTGTCGGCCAGCCCGACGGGCGCCGGCGCCTGCGGGTAATCACCAATATGGGCGCGGCCAATCCGGTGGCGGCGGCGGTTGAAGTGCGGCGGATTGCCAGTGAATTGGGGCTTAACCTCAAGGTGCTGGCGGTGGTTGGCGACGACGTGCTTGAGACCTTGCGTGCCCAGCCGGAGCAGTTGCTCGACAACGGTCAGACCCTTGGCTCGTTGGGCGAGCGATTGATTTCCGCGAACGCCTATTTGGGCGCCGACGGCATTATCGACGCCTTGCGCGCCGAGGCCGACGTGGTGATCACCGGCCGGGTGGCAGACCCTTCGTTGTTCCTGGCGCCGCAGATGTTCGAATTCGGCTGGGCTGCGGATGATTGGCAACGGCTGGGGCGCGGCACGCTGGTGGGGCATTTACTGGAATGTGCGGGGCAGGTCAGCGGTGGCTACTTTGCCGATCCGGGTTTCAAGGACGTGGACGATCTGGCACGCCTTGGCTTTCCACTGGCCGAGATTGACCCAGACGGCGAGGCCTTGATCACCAAGGTCGCAGGTTCCGGTGGGCGGGTCAGCCGTGCCACGTGTACCGAACAATTGATCTACGAAGTGCACGACCCGGCGGCCTACCTCACACCGGACGTGTGCGCGGATTTTTCCCAGGTGGCGTTTACCGAAGAAGCCGTGGACCGGGTGCGTGCCCACGGCGCGAGCGGACGGCCACGTCCCGAAGCGTTGAAAGTCAGCGTCGGTTATCTGGACGGCTGGATCGGTGAGGGGCAGATTTCCTACGGTGGCCCGGGCGCGGTCGCTCGTGCGCAACTGGCTCGCGATGTGGTCCTGAAACGCTTGGAGTTGACCGGTGTGCGCATGCAGGACGTGCGTGCCGAATTGATCGGCGTCGACTCCCTGCACGGCCCGCGCAGCACGGTTGAACAGTGGGAAGTGCGCCTGCGCATCGCCGCCCGCTGCGCAGAACGCAGCGAGGCGGTGCGTGTCGGCAATGAAGTGGAAACCCTCTACACCAACGGCCCTTCCGGCGGCGGTGGCGCCAGCAAGAGCCTGCGCCAGGTGGTGGCGGTGGCATCGTTGCTGCTGCCTCGTCACGCGGTCAACCCGAGGATCGAAGCATGAAGCTGCACACCCTGGCCCACTCCCGAACGGGAGACAAGGGCGACACCTCGAACATCTCGATCATCGCGTATCGGGCCGAGGACTATCCGCTGCTCTGCGAGCAATTGACGGCTGAGGTGGTGGCGGCATTTTTTGCGCCGTTGCTGGAGGCGGGAGCTGCACCGGTGCGGCGTTATGAACTGCCCAATGTGCAGGCACTGAACTTCGTGTTGCCGGGGATCCTGCGAGGCGGGGTGACGCGGTCGCTGGCGCTGGACGCCCATGGCAAGTGCCTGGGCTCAGCATTGCTGGATCTTGAATTGGCAATACCAAACTAATGTGGGAGCGGGCTTGCTCGCGAAGGCGGAGTGTCAGCCACTACATCTGTGACTGATACTCCGCCTTCGCGAGCAAGCCCGCTCCCACACTGGATCCTCGCTGTTTGTCAGACCGCCGCAAACCGCTTGTCGAGGTAATCGATGATCACCTTGGAGTCGTACATCCAGGTGGTCTGGCCGTTCTCTTCGATGCGCAGGCATGGCACCTTGATCTTGCCGCCTTGCTCCAGCAGGGTCTGGCGGTCCTGCTCGTTGTTCTTCGCATCCTTCAAAGCTACCGGCACGTTCAGGCGGTGCAGGGTGCGGCGGGTCTTCACGCAGAACGGGCAGGCGTGGAATTGATACAGGGTCAGGTCCTTGGCCGCTGCGTTCACCTGCGCCTGTTGTTCGGCAGGGCGCTGCTTTTTGCGCGGACGGGTCAGGAAGTCGCCGGCGATGATGACATGGCCGAGGCCCACTCGAAGTGCTTTGACGAACATGGCTGAAACCTCTTGCCCTAGACTTAAGGGGGCGCAGCTTACCTGATTTTTCACAGGCGAAAAAAAACCGGCGATGAACGCCGGTTTTTCCAGGTGCCGCGTATTACTTGATCAGGCTGAGAAACTCGCTGCGGGTCGCCGCGTTTTCGCGGAACTCACCCAGCATCACCGACGTGATCATCGACGAATTCTGCTTCTCCACACCGCGCATCATCATGCACATGTGCTTGGCCTCGATCACCACTGCAACGCCCAGGGCGCCGGTGACCTGCTGGACCGCATCGGCGATCTGGCGGCTGAGGTTTTCCTGGATCTGCAGGCGACGGGCATACATATCGACGATACGCGCGACCTTCGACAGGCCCAGCACTTTGCCGCTCGGGATATACGCGACGTGAGCCTTGCCGATGAACGGCAGCAGGTGGTGTTCGCACAGCGAGTACAACTCGATGTCCTTGACCAGCACCATTTCGCTGTTGTCAGAGCTGAACAAGGCACCGTTGGTGACTTCTTCGAGGGTCTGTTCATAACCGCGGCAGAGATACTGCATGGCCTTGGCGGCACGTTTTGGCGTGTCGAGCAGGCCCTCGCGGGAAACGTCCTCGCCGAGCTGGCCGAGGATCGCGGTGTAATTCTGTTCCAGGGACATGAAACTACCTAGTGGGATTTTCGCAAAGGGCAAGGGTACGGCGGCCAACACATCGCTGCAAGCCTGACGATGGCACTTGTTACTCGTCGCGGCCTTCCATCATGGTGCGCTTGAGCATCACATACACCGCGCCAGCGCCGCCGTGACGTGGCTGGCATGAGGTAAAACCCAGCACCTGGGAGTGCTGGCGCAACCAGGTGTTGACGTGGCTTTTGATCATCGGCCGCTTGCCGTCCAGGCGCACGGCCTTGCCGTGGGTGACGCGCACGCAGCGGATTTCGAATTTGGTGGCTTCGGCGAGGAACGCCCAGAGGGTTTCGCGGGCTTTTTCGACGGTCATGCCGTGCAGGTCGAGACTGCCCTCGAACGGGATCTGGCCGACCTTGAGCTTGCGCATCTGGCTTTCCTGCACGCCGTCGCGGGCCCACATCAACTCGTCTTCGGGACCTACATCGATAACGAATTGATCCGACAGGCCGTCCACGGTGGTGGCGTCCGTGCGCACGGTCGCGGCCTGGCGCAGCTTGGCGATCTGGGCGCGATCGGTCTTGGGTTTGCCGGTGTCGGCGCGATCATGCTTGATCGGCTTGACGCCGCGCAGCTCGTTCTTGAATAGGGAAAAATCGTCGTCTTGCATGTCAGCCTCCGCGAAGGGCGGGCAGTTTACCTAATCGCGGCGGCTTGATGCGCAACAAACGCTATCTGTGCGCCATCAGTCGTGCTTTTTCATCAGGTGCGAAGCGATGTTCAGTGACAGCGGTTGGCGCATGCGCCGACGGCAACGGCGCCACAGCCATACGCCGAACCACAGCACCAGCAGGCCGATGACCAAGAGTATTGCAGAACCGCCAGGGCTGGCATTCAGCTCGCCCAGGGCCGGTGAGTGTCCAACCAAACCAGCGCCGCCAGCAATTGCCAGTAGTACGCCACCTATCGCCAACAGCGCGGCAAAGCCGGCGCCGATGCGCAGACGCCAGTTGCTCGGGCCCTTGGGGCGCAAGCGACGAGCATCAAAACCATCGGATATCTTCATTCCGACCTTTCCTCCAGGGTATCGACCCTTCGACCGGAAGATACACAGGTTGTTCCGGGTACAGAGGCAATTGCAGCAAATGACAGGTATTTGCGGATGAGCGGGCGGCTACCCGCTCATCGAAGGTCGATCAGATCAGATCTTTGGTCAAGGCGAGGGTGGCGAAGTTGTCAGCCATGATGGCCATTTCAGTCTGCTGCACGTGGTCGGCGCTGAGGATGCCGCCCTTGTAAGGCAGGTCGCGGGTGGCGCAGGCGTCTTCCACCAGGGTGCAGCGAAAGCCCAGGTTTTTTGCCGCACGCACCGTGGTGCTGACGCTGGAGTGGCTCATGAAGCCGCAGACGATCAGGTCCAGGGAACCGAGGTCTTGCAGGTGTTTCTCCAGGCCGGTGCCGTGGAAGGCGCTGGGCAGCAGCTTGCCGATGATGGTTTCGTCGGCCTGTGGCTCAAGGCCAGGAATGAACTCACCGCGCTCGCCCTGAGGGTCAAACAACCCGCCGACAGTGCCCAGGTGGCGCACATGCACGATCGGGCGCCCGGCGTTGCGCGCGGCAGCCGCCAGTTGCTTGATATTTTCGACAGCAGCGTCCATGCCCGAGAGGGCGAGGGGACCACTGAGGTATTCCTTCTGGGCGTCGATGATCACGAGGGTCGCATGGTTCAGGTTCGCCGCTGCGTAACCACGACCGCTGAGTTGAAACATCGTCTTTGGAACGGACATTCTGGGGCTCCTGTGAGTGGGGCTTTTGTGACATTGTCCTCTGGCTGAGCGCTTCTGTGAATCGCTACCATCGTAAGGTACGCCGTTGTTGGCGTGCAGCGATGTCAATAGGGCACTACGTTTAGGCAAAAACCACGTTTAAGATGAAATCCGACGTGCGGCAAAGGGTTTTTTCGTACATCGTCGGTACAGCTTAAGACTGTTAGAATCGCCGGTCGTTTTTTCCAGGAGCTTGCCCCCGTGATCACTTCCCGCCTGCGCACCTTGCGCGACCACATCCGATGGGCCGTCAGCCGTTTCCATGGGGAAGACCTGTTTTTTGGCCATGGCACCGACAACGCCTGGGACGAAGCCCGGCAACTGGTGCTCGGCGCCTTGCACCTGCCATGGGAAATTGCCGACAGTTACCTGGATTGCAACCTGGAAGAAGAGGAAATCTCCCACGTGCAACGGTTGCTGCACCGCCGTATCCACGAGCGTGTGCCGACCGCTTACCTGTTGAAGGAAGCCTGGTTCTGCGGCATGTCGTTTATCGTTGATGAGCGTGTATTGATTCCCCGCTCACCGATTGGCGAACTGATCGAAAACCGCTTCGAACCGTGGCTGGGCACACCGCCGGCACGCATTCTGGACCTGTGCACCGGTTCCGGTTGCATCGGTATTGCCTGCGCCTACGAGTTCCAGGACGCCGAAGTGGTACTGGGCGACCTGTCCTTCGAAGCGCTGGAGGTGGCCAACCAGAACATCGAGCGCCATGGCGTCGATGAGCGCGTGTATACCGTTCAGGGCGACGGCTTTGATGGTTTGCCGGGCCAGCGTTTTGACCTGATCGTGTCCAACCCGCCGTATGTCGACGCCGAAGACTTTGCCGACATGCCGGATGAATACCAGCACGAGCCGGAGCTGGGCCTGGCCTGCGGTGACGACGGCTTGAACCTGGTTCGGCGAATGCTGGCCGAGGCGGCAGATCACTTGACCGAGAAGGGCTTGCTGATTGTCGAGGTGGGCAACAGCCAGGTTCACGTCGAGGCGTTGTACCCGGAAGTGGACTTCGCCTGGCTGGAGTTCGAGCGCGGCGGGCATGGCGTGTTCATGTTGACGGCCGAGCAGTGCCGGGCGCATCAGGCGGTGTTTGCCGCCAGGGTTTAACCGCTTCCAAGTGGGTAACGCGGTCAGTGTGGGAGCGGGCTTGCTCGCGAATGCGGTGGCTCAGTCAAGATATCCGGTGACTGACACACCGCATTCGCGAGCAAGCCCGCTCCCACATTTTGATCCGGTTTCAATTGATAAACCGGATTATCGATGCGTCGCAATCCAGATCAACAACCCCGCCTGAAACACGGTAAACGCCACCAGGCACGTAATCGTGAAGCGCAACCCGCTGTCTTCGCGCTTGAACTTGGTGACTTTTTCCTCTTCCTTGCGCAGTTTCACTTCCTGTTCCGCCAGGTTCTGCTCGGCCTGTTGCAGCATCTGCGCCGCTTCCAGAATCTCCACGAACTGCAGCTTTTCGGTGTTCCAGCTGTCCAGCACATCGCTGACCTTGCCCGGCTGCACGTTGCCCTTCAAATGCTGGACATCGGCGTACGCCACATCAAAGCCCTGGATACGCAGGAAGTGATCCCGGCGCAGGCGCGTGGCTTCGTTGAGGGCGTCCTTGTTGGCCAGGTCGACGCCGTCGACGCGGTAGTGCGACCACTTCTTTTTCGCCCAGGCGGCGCCCTGGGCTACCAGGAAACGGCCGATGCCGCGGTTAGCCGGCTCGATCTCCAGGCTGTTGCCCGGGCCAAAGTGCACCCGATGGGTCGCGTGATCGACCCAGATATCCAAATGGTTCTGTTCCCGGCGCACCCGCTGGCCCGGCAACTGAATGACCATGCGCAGCAGGCTGTGGTCCTTGTTGTTGCGTTCGGCCCAGCCAAACTGCACAAAGCGCAGGGGCCGCACGCCCGTGGCACGGTCGGTGGCCAAAGGGGCCAAGCGCAGCATCTTGAAATGTTCGGCCTGCACCTCCTCCCACGGTAACGCGGCCGATGCGGCGGCCTCGGTGTCAGCCGTGGTGTCGGCGGTAGGTTCGGGTGTTGCTTCGGTGTTCGTCATTCGGCGCGATCCTGTCCAAGCTCTGCGGGCCGACAGGCTTTTTGCTGTCGACCCATCGCTTATCGGCCGTTTTGCTCAGGACTGGAGGGGCAATACTCGCTTAACTGGCGCGAAGTCCGTCGATAAAGCGAACCAGGCGGGTGCCCAGTTCAGCCGCCAGCGGCAACTGCGGGTCGTTATAGGACTCCAGTTGCTGCTTCACGTTGTTGGGCACGATGCGCATCACGTGGTTCATGCCTTCGATCACCGTCAGCTCGGCGTCGGGCTTGGCCTTCTGCAATTGTTGCGCATCGGCCACGCCGACCTGCAGGTCATTGGTGCCCTGGACGATCAGCGCCGGCATGGTCAATTTGGCAAAGGCCGCCGAAGGGTCGGCGCGGAACAGGCTGATCAGATAGGGCTGCACGCTGGGGCGGAAAATGCCCTCAAGGGGGGTGGGCACATCGGCGTCCACCTGGCCGGCCTTGAGGTGATCGAGAATCTGGTTGCTGCGCAGTAACAGCGCTGGAGGCATATGGTCGGCCAGTTGCTGGCGGATCACCTGGTCCACCGGGCGCGCACTGCCCGACAGGGAGATCACCCCGGCCGGGTTGAGCTGCGGGGCGGCGAGGGCGGCCACCAGTGCACCTTCGCTGTGGCCCAGCACAATCAGCGGGCCCATGCGTGGGTCGGCCTTGAGCAACTTGCCCCAGGCCACGGCGTCGGACACGTAGGCATCCAGGGTCAGGTTGCGTTCATCGGGGGTGGCGGCAAGGCTGGCGGCCACGCCGCGCTTGTCGTAGCGCACGCTGGCGATGTTGTGCCTGGCCAGCACCCAGGCCAGGCGCTTGAGGCTGTCGTTGCGTGCGCCGTCGGCGCTGTTGCCGTTGCGGTCGGTGGGCCCGGAGCCGGCGATGATCAGCACCACCGGCACCGGCTTGTCGGATTTGGGCAACAACAGCGAACCAAACAGCTCGCCACTGCCGGTGTCCAGGCTGATGGGCCGTTGCAGCACGACAGGGGAGGCGGCGAAGCCAAGGCTGGAAAACAGAGTGAGGGTCAAAAGCAGAACTCGCAGCATCATCGCGCCATCATGAGGAAGGTGCCGGTTGGACCAACGTCTACCGGTAAGGTTTCGAGGATGAACTAGTCGGTTAGCCTGCGTATACTGGCCGCCTTAAGTTATTACGGTTGACTTGATTCAACTGATTTCACGGAGCGCCCTGCATGTCCGGCAATACCTACGGCAAGCTGTTCACTGTTACCACCGCGGGCGAAAGCCATGGCCCGGCGTTGGTCGCCATTGTCGACGGCTGCCCGCCGGGCCTCGAGTTGTCCCTGGAAGACCTGCAGCGTGACCTCGACCGCCGCAAGCCCGGCACCAGCCGCCACACCACCCAGCGCCAGGAAGCCGACGAAGTCGAAATCCTCTCGGGCGTGTTCGAGGGCCGCACCACCGGCTGCGCCATCGGCCTGCTGATTCGCAACACCGACCAGAAGTCCAAGGACTACTCGGCGATCAAGGACCTGTTCCGCCCGGCCCACGCCGACTACACCTACCACCACAAATACGGCGAGCGCGACTACCGTGGCGGTGGCCGCAGCTCGGCGCGGGAAACCGCGATGCGCGTGGCGGCCGGTGCGATTGCCAAGAAGTTCCTGGCGACCCAGGGCATCGTGATCCGCGGCTACATGAGCCAGCTGGGCCCGATCGAAATCCCGTTCAAGACCTGGGACAGCGTCGAAGACAACGCTTTCTTCTGCCCAGACCCGGATAAAGTGCCGGAGCTGGAAGCCTATATGGACCAGTTGCGCCGCGACCAGGATTCCGTCGGCGCCAAGATCACCGTGGTTGCCGAAGGCGTGATGCCGGGCCTGGGCGAGCCGATCTTCGACCGCCTCGATGCCGAACTGGCCCACGCGCTGATGAGCATCAACGCGGTCAAGGGCGTGGAAATCGGCGCCGGGTTCGATTGTGTGGCCCAGCGTGGCACCGAGCACCGTGACGAGCTGACCCCGGAAGGTTTCCTCAGCAACAACGCCGGCGGCATTCTCGGCGGCATTTCCTCCGGCCAGCCGATCGTTGCGCACCTGGCCCTCAAGCCGACGTCCAGCATCACCACGCCAGGCCGTTCGATCGATGTGCACGGCAACCCGGTGGACGTGATCACCAAGGGCCGTCACGACCCTTGCGTCGGCATCCGCGCCACGCCGATTGCCGAAGCGATGATGGCCATCGTGTTGATGGACCACCTGCTGCGCCATCGTGGGCAAAACGCCGACGTAAAAGTCAGTACTCCGGTATTGGGCCAGCTGTGACCGTGTGTGGCGAGCGAGCTTGCTCGCGCTGGGCTGCGCAGCGGCCCCAAAGCCTGCAATCCGGTAGTACCTGGAGAACTGCGGCGCTTCTATCGGGGCCGCTTCGCGACCCAGCGCGAGCAGGCTCGCTCGCCACAAGTCACTTATGCTGACGCAAGCCCTTCCATACTGGCGACTCTCCAGCTTCTACCTGTTCTATTTCGCCCTGCTGGGGGCGACGGCGCCGTTCCTGGCGTTGTACTTCGATCACCTTGGGTTCTCCAGCGCGCGCATCGGCGAGCTGGTGGCCATCCCCATGCTGATGCGCTGCGTGGCACCCAACCTGTGGGGCTGGCTGGGGGATTACACCGGCCGGCGCCTGGCCATCGTGCGCTTTGGCGCGGTGTGCACCCTGGTGAGTTTCTCGTTGATTTTTGTCAGCAAGACTTACGCCTGGCTGGCGCTGGTGATGGCCTTGCACGCGTTCTTCTGGCACGCGGTCCTGCCGCAGTTTGAAGTCATCACCCTCGCGCACCTGCAAGGCCAGACCTCGCGCTACAGCCAGGTGCGGTTGTGGGGCTCCATCGGTTTTATCCTCACCGTGGTGATCATGGGCCGCTTGTTCGACTGGCTGAGCCTGGATATCTACCCGGTGGTGGTCGTGGTGATCATGGCCGGCATCATCGGCGCGAGCCTCTGGGTGCCGAATGCGCAGCCGCCGGCCCAGGGCAACCGCCTGGCCGGTGACGGCTTTTTGCGGCAACTGCGCAGCCCCGGCGTCCTCGCGTTTTATGCCTGCGTGGCGCTGATGCAAATGAGCCACGGCCCGTACTACACCTTCCTCACCCTGCACCTTGAACACCTCGGTTACAGCCGTGGCGTGATCGGCATGTTGTGGGCGCTGGGCGTGGTGGCGGAAGTCTTGATGTTCCTGGCCATGAGCCGGATTCTCACGCGCTTTTCGGTACGCCGGGTATTGATGGCGAGTTTCCTGCTGGCCGCACTGCGCTGGTTGCTGCTGGGCTCGTTTGCCGAATTCTTCTGGGTGCTGTTGCTGGCGCAGGTGATGCACGCGGCGACCTTCGGCAGTTTTCACGCGGCGGCCATCCAGTTCGTGCAACGCAGCTTTGGCGCTCGCCAGCAAGGGCAGGGCCAGGCACTGTATGCGGCACTGGCCGGTACCGGCGGTGCGCTGGGCGCACTCTATTCAGGTTACAGCTGGAACCTGCTGGGGCCGACCCTGACCTTCAGCATTGCCAGCATCGCGGCCCTGGCCGCCGCCCTAATCATTGGCATTCGATTGCAAGAGGAGCGGCCATGAGCGGCTCCCGTGACAGAGGAAGAGTTTGATGAGCTATCTCGCGGTTTACCACGTCTGCACCCCCGACACCCCGAACAAGGTCCTGACTCACCAGGACGATATCGCCTCGACCCTGGCCGAGCTGGGTGTGGGGTTCGATCGCTGGCAGGCGGCTACCCGACTTGAGCCCGGGGCCAGCGAGGTTGAGATTATCGCCGCCTACCAGGCGCCCATCGACAAGCTGATGACCGAGCGCGGCTACACCACCGTTGATGTGCTCCGCGTCAGCAACGATCACCCGCAGAAAGCCCAATTGCGCGCCGAGCGACTCGACGAACACCGCATGGCCCAAGACCACGTGCGTTTTTTCGTAGCGGGTCGTGGGCTGTTTACCTTGCACATCGAAGATTATGTGTACGCGGTGTTCTGCGAGAAAAACGACCTGATCTTGGTGCCGAGCGGCATCCCGCACTGGTTTGATATGGGGGAGAACCCGCACTTTGTGGCGATCCGCCTGTTCAGTGACCCTGAAGGGCTGGCGGTCATGCTGACCGGCGACGCGATCGCCGAGGGTTTTCCTCGGCTTGATGACTAAGTTCGTCCGGCAATGCCTCCTGAACAGGGGGCATTTTTTTAACTTCAATTCCTTCAGGTTGGAAATCGCTGTAGGAATAAACTTGAAAGTTTGTGGGTAACAGCTGTTTATCGTTGACCTTACTTATTAGTTCCACTCTTTGTGTAACTCTCTCTGGTCTCAATATTTATTCGCCTGTCAATAGGAGTAATCCGACTTCGGGCGTTACAAGACCTATATGAAGAGAGAGGCCTGCATGAGCGGTTCGGAGCCACAGGAACAACCGTCCACGCAAACGGACAGCGCGCCGGTTGCCAACCGCAAGGCGCGTGCGATGTTGTCGGGTAAACCCCTGACCCCAAAGGAACGGGAAATCCTGCATTGGGCGGTCGAGGGCAAGACGGTGTGGGAAATCAGCAGGATTCGCTCCATCTCCCAGGCCACGGTGAAGTTTCACCTGCGCAACATCTACGGCAAGTTGCAGGTGACTAACCGGGTCCAGGCCGTGAACGAGGCAGTGAAACAGGGATTGTGCAAATAAAAAAAGGCCGTGGTGCGCAACGGCACCACGACCTGTTCGGGTCCTGCATGACGGTCAAGCCGAATGGTAGGTCGGCAGGGCAAAGCGGTTCTGGCTTTGCAGCATCGAAATCTGTGGCAGGTCGCTGGCTTGTTCAGCCAGGTCGCGGCGAATGGCGCTGATGACCCACGTCAGTTGGTCGGCCGTGTGCAGTTGCTGATAAGAGATCGAACGTTTGATCTGCTTGCCTTCGCTGTTACGCAAGGTCAGCAGGATGCCGCCATCAGGACGCGCCTGGGTGGTGACGTCGAAATTGGAGAACACAGAAGAAAATTTATCTTGGATCAGGCTCATGTCTATCAGCTCCGTTAGCTCATGTTTTGCAGCGTGGAGTGATAGGTGCAGTGATTGTGCCAGTACTGACTATCTTAAAAAATCGTTATAAATCAATCAGTTATAAAATTTTAAGATTTCCAGTTTCGTGCAATTTGCATGAATGGCCATCGTGCATCCTGCATTTTGCGGGGTTTTGCCAAGTGTTTCACAGCTGGCACGCAAGGCAGGTCTTCCATAGTGACCACCTGGCGGTGCGCTAAATTCCTTTTCCTTTCGGGATACAAAACTTTTCAAATCCTGCGTGTACAGCCGAAGAACGGCTGGCGTATTTTCCTGCAAGGCATTCGGCGCGGGTCTTACAGTGCGATGGGTGCTTTGAGGGTCATACGAACAATAAGAAAAAGGACGTTCCCGCCATGAACCACCCGCCAAGTGACATGATCACCTGGGGCATGATGCTGCGTAAGGTGCCCACCATTGTCCGTGCACTGCCGCGCCTGGTGCGCGGAATCCGCGTTGCCAACATCACAGATCCCGACCAGCCGTGCGGCCTGGGCTGGACCTTTGAACAAGCCACCCAACGCAACCCCGACGGCGCCGCGCTGCTGTATGGCGACACGGTGCTGAGCTACCGCCAGGCCAACCAGCAGGCCAACCGCATGGCTCACTACCTGCAGCGGCAGGGGATCGGCAAGGGCGACGTGGTGGCGTTGTTTATCGAGAACCGCCCCGAGTTGTTGCTCAGCGTACTGGCCGTGGCCAAGGTGGGCGGCATTTGCGCGATGCTCAATACCTCGCAAACCCAGTCGGCGCTGGTACATAGCCTCAACCTGGTGGCACCGGCGGCCATCGTGGTGGGAGCCGAGTTGGTAGGGGCCTACGAGGCCGTGCGCAGCCAGGTGGCCATCGAGGCGGATAAAACCTGGTTTATTGCCGATCAGCAGCACAGCCATGTGCCGCCGGATTACGTCGACCTGATGGCTGCCAGCGCCGACTGCCCGGTGGAAAACCCCGCCAGCACCCAGCAGATTTTTTTCAACGACCCTTGCTTCTATATCTACACCTCCGGCACCACCGGCTTGCCCAAGGCCGGCATTTTCAAGCATGGCCGCTGGATGAAGTCCTCGGCCAGTTTCGGCACCATCGCCCTGGATATGGGGCCCGAGGATGTCGTCTATTGCACCTTGCCGCTGTATCACGCCACTGGCCTGTGCGTGTGCTGGGGTTCGGCGATTGCCGGGGCGTCGGGGTTCGCGATTCGCCGCAAGTTCAGCGCCAGCCAGTTCTGGGACGATGTGCGCAAATTCAATGCGACCACCCTGGGTTATGTCGGCGAGCTGTGCCGCTACCTGATCGACCAGCCTGCCCATGGGCGCGACCTGGACAACCGGGTGACGAAGATGATCGGCAACGGCCTGCGCCCAGGGGTTTGGGCTGAGTTCAAGCAGCGCTTTGGCGTTGATCATATCTGCGAGCTGTACGCCGCCAGTGACGGCAACATCGGCTTCACCAATGTGCTGAACTTCGACAACACCATCGGCTTTTCCCTGATGCACTGGGCACTGGTGGACTACGCCCATGACAGCTGTGAGCCGATTCGCGGCGCCGACGGTTTCATGCGCGAAGTGCCCAAGGGGGGCCAGGGGCTGCTGCTGGCCAGGATCGATGACAAGGCACCGTTCGACGGCTACACCGACCCCGAGAAGAACCGCAAGGTGGTGCTCAGCGACGTGTTCGAGAAGGGCGACCGGTATTTCAACACCGGCGACCTGTTGCGCAATGTCGGCTTCGGCCACGCCCAATTCGTTGACCGGCTGGGGGACACCTACCGCTGGAAAGGTGAAAACGTCTCCACCACCGAAGTCGAGAACATCTTCCTGCAGCACCCGCAGATTTCCGAAGTGGTGGCCTACGGCGTGGAGATTGAAAACACCAACGGCCGCGCGGGCATGGCGGCCATTACGCCTGCCGAATCCCTAGCTTCCCTGGACATGCGCGAGTTGCTGACCTTCGCCCACGGGCAATTGCCCGCGTATGCGGTGCCGTTGTTCCTGCGGATCAAGGTGAAGATGGAAACCACGGGCACCTTTAAATACCAGAAGGTGAAACTCAAGGAGGAAGCGTTCGATCCGGGCAAGGCCGGTGATGATCCGATCTTTGCCTGGCTGCCTGGGTCGGACAGTTATGTGCCGGTCACCGGGCAACTGTTGGCGGATATTCAGGCGGGCAAGTTCCGTTATTGATTCTGCCTATCGCCGCTTTTGGGAAAAAAGGCATGACAGTGGGGAACTCCATCGCGAGACTGGGCGCCTTATGAAACACCAGACAAGGAGCCCCACATGTCAGACCAAGCCAAACAAATGACCGAAGACGAAGCCGCCGAATTTGCCGAGCAGGTGTTCGACGTGGCGCGCAAAGGCGATGCCGCGATGCTGGCGGCGTTGCTGGCCAAGGGCTTGCCGCCGAACCTGCGCAACCACAATGGCGATACGCTGTTGATGCTGTCGGCCTACCATGGCCATGTGGACGCGGTGAAAGTGCTGCTGGAATTCAAGGCCGACCCCCAGATTGCCAACGACAAGAACCAGCTGCCGATTGCCGGCGCGGCGTTCAAGGGCAACCTGCCGGTGGTCAAGGCATTGATCGAAGGCGGAGCGTTGGTCGAAGGCGCATCCTCTGATGGTCGCACCGCCTTGATGATGGCGGCGATGTTCAACCGTACCGAAATGGTGGACTACCTGATCAGCCAGGGCGCCAATCCCAAGGCCACCGATGCCCAGGGCGTGACCGCGCTGGCAGCGGCCCAGACCATGGGGGCGGTGGATACGGCGGCGCAGTTGCAAAAACTGGTGTAGGCTTTGCGCCCTCAAAATCAGCTCCGCCACAGGACCACCCCATGAAAACCGCACTCGTCGAACTCATCAGCAAAATCAGCTCCGGCTGCATGAGCGAACCCGAGATCGCCAAGGTGGCTGACGAAGCGGCCCAGGCCTACGCCGATCCCGACGCTTTCCTGGCCGCCAACCCCGACATCAACTACGACGACACTTTCCCGATTCCCCTGGGTGAGTGGATCGTCGTCGGCAGCCTGCCTGACACCGTGCTGTTCCAGGCCGACACCTACCTGGACCTGTTCGCCCAGATCGTCGCCTCCTTTGGCCCCGGCGTGGCGTTCAACCTCAAGCCCAAGCAACTGGCCAAGACCGAAGCCCTGACCGCGCTGAACCGCATCCAGATCCAGATGAGTGCCCTCAACCCGGAGAACGGCGGCTACGTGCTGATGAACTTCAGCCAGTTGCTGGACGACGAGATCCAGGCTGTGCTGGTCTACGGCGACGACGTGCCACGGGTGCTGGAGTTGTGTGCCGAAACCGGCATAAAGGGCGAACCATCGCTGGAAGCCCTGCGGGTTGCGGTACACGTCTGAAATAAAACGGAACCCCCGGCCACGGCTGACTATCCTAAGCAGGCAAGCCCTCACTTAGGAGCGACACCATGGGTTCCACTTTTAATGGTCTGATCGGGTTGATCATCCTCGCGCTGGATATCTGGGCGATCATCAACGTGTTCAAAAGCGGCGCGAGTACCGGCGCCAAAGTGTTGTGGATCCTGTTGATCCTGCTGCTGCCGGTACTGGGCTTGATCATCTGGGCGATCGCCGGGCCGCGCGGTAACGTGCGGATCTGATCCAAACAACGCTATCCAGAGCGGGCACAGTAAGTGTGGGAGCGGGCTTGCTCGCGAATACGGTGTAACAGTCACCTGATGTATCGACTGATTTACCGTATTCGCGAGCAAGCCCGCTCCCACATCTGTTTCCGTACGCCCGTTATTGTGTTTCGAGATATTCGCTGCACAGAATTTTCACATTCCATCCAAGACAATTCGCCGGCTATTTTTCCTGCCGGATGCTCTAAGACGAGTCTCAAACACTGGCCGGATTGAGTAATCAATGGCGTTGCCGGCGTTGATCGGGCACCATTTGCGCCATTGCGTTCACCGTCTACCCCAGCCTGACTGGGCGAGGGCGGGGCGCCGCTGTATTCATTCGCAACTTAAACTTCCAATGGGTCCTAAAACGACATGGCAAACCCGGACGCCCTGAATCAGCAGCGAGCTTCTAATCGCTTGCTGCAACCGACCGTCAAATCCCATCTGGCGTACACGCTGCTTTGTGCCTTGATCATGATGGTGATGTTCTCCCTGCTGCGCCTGGCGCTGCTGGTCTACAACCGCGAGATGATCCTCGACACACCGGCCTCGACTTTCCTTGAAGCGTTCGCCAACGGCCTGCGCCTGGATATCCGCCTGGTGATGTACCTGCTGGTGCCGCTGCTGCTGGCGTTGTTCAGCGTACGGGCCATGGCGGCGCGCGGGTTCTTCCGCTTGTGGCTGACGGTCGCGTCCAGCATCGCGCTGTTCCTGGGCCTGATGGAAATGGACTTCTACCGCGAGTTCCACCAGCGCCTCAACGGCCTGGTCTTCCAGTACGTGAAGGAAGACCCGAAAACCGTGATGAGCATGCTCTGGTACGGTTTCCCGGTGGTGCGCTACCTGCTGGCCTGGGCCGTGGGTACGCTGATCCTGAGCATCGCCTTCAAAGGCGCCGACCGTGCAACGCGCCCACGCGGCCCGTTCAGCGGTGGCAGCATCGGCACTCGCCAGGTAGCGCCGTGGTACACGCGCATCGCGGTGTTCGTGGTCTGCCTGCTGGTCGCCGTGGTCGCCATCCGTGGCACCCTGCGCCAGGGCCCGCCACTGCGTTGGGGCGACGTGTACACCACCGACTCGAACTTCGCCAACCAGTTGGGCCTCAACGGTACCTTGTCGCTGATTGCGGCGGCGAAATCGCGCTTCTCCGAGGAGCGTTCGAACATCTGGAAAGCCACCCTGGAGCAGCCGCTGGCCACCCAGACCGTGCGCGACATGCTGGTATTGCCGACCGAGAAACTGGTCGACACCGACACCGCCGCGGTACGCCGTGACTTCACGCCGCCGGCCGAGAAGACCCTGCCGATCAAGAACGTCGTGGTTATCCTGATGGAAAGCTTCGCCGGTCACTCGGTGGGCGCCCTGGGCCGCCCGGGCAATATCACGCCGTACTTCGACAAACTGTCCAAGGAAGGCCTGCTGTTCGACCGCTTCTTCTCCAACGGCACCCACACCCACCAGGGTATGTTCGCCACCATGGCCTGCTTCCCGAACCTGCCGGGTTTCGAATACCTGATGCAGACTCCGGAAGGCAGCCACAAGCTGTCGGGCCTGCCGCAGTTGCTCAGCCATCGCGATTTCGACGACGTGTACGTCTACAACGGCGACTTCGCCTGGGATAACCAGTCGGGCTTCTTCAGCAACCAGGGCATGACCAACTTCATCGGGCGTAATGACTTCGTCAACCCGGTGTTCTCGGACCCGACCTGGGGCGTGTCCGACCAGGACATGTTCAACCGTGGCCTGGAAGAGTTGAAGGCCCGTGAAGGCGGCAAACCGTTCTATGCGCTGCTGCAAACCCTGTCCAACCACACGCCGTACGCGTTGCCGACGCCATTGCCGGTCGAGAAGGTCACCGACCGTGGCAGCCTCAACGAGCATTTGACGGCCATGCGTTACTCCGACTGGGCCTTGGGCCAGTTCTTTGAAAAGGCCCGCAAGGAGCCGTACTTCAAGGAAACCCTGTTCGTGATCGTGGGCGACCACGGCTTCGGCAACGAGCAGCAGATCACCGAAATGGACCTGGGCCGCTTCAACGTGCCGATGCTGATGATCGCACCGGGCATGCAGGAGAAGTTCGGCGAGCGTGACCACACCGTGGGCACCCAGATCGACATCGTGCCGACCATCATGGGCCGCCTGGGCGGTGACACCCTGCACCAGTGCTGGGGCCGCGACCTGCTCAACCTGCCGGAAGGCGACAAGGGCTTTGGCGTGATCAAGCCGTCGGGCAGCGACCAGACCGTCGCCTTGCTTACCGGTGACCGGGTGCTGGTACTGCCCAAGGAAATGCCGCCGAAGTTGTGGGAATACGAACTGGGCGCCAACCCGACCGGGAAAGTGATTCCAGAGTCGCCGGACGAGGCTGCGTTGAAGCAGAAGCTCGAATCGTTCCTGCAGACCGCTACCAAGAGCCTGCTGGACAACACTGCCGGTGTAGTGGACGGCAAGCCGGACTAAACACCCGCGCATAAAAAAAGAGGCCTTTCAAGGCCTCTTTTTTTTGCACGCTGGAACGCGTTATATCTTGCCGAGCAACAACAGAATCAGCAGCACTACCAACACAGTACCGAGAATACCCGATGGCCCGTAACCCCAATTGCGTGAGTGAGGGAACACTGGAAGACCGCCGACCAGCAGGAGGATCAGAATAATGATAAGAATGAGGCTCATGTTTTGTTTTCCTTATTGTCTTCTGAAAAGACCTGTTATTTAACGGATAGGCCCGACAACTGATACGGACGCCTTAATAACTCCGACCAATGTGTTTGGCAGAAAATTCCGTGTTTTTTTAAAGCTTTTCGCTAACTTGCTTATTTCCTTTAACCCCGTTGCAAATAACCGCCCTTAGTTCAAATAAATTGAACTTGGCAGGTTTCCCGCTATCCGACCTGGCCCACGGTTTGCCTGGGGCATTCAGCAGTCTGATGGTGCGTGGGTGCGGGAAAAACCTTCGCTACACTGCGGCTCACTTCTTCCGTGAACCACAAGGCTACTTTCCTATGCAAAATCGCATGATGATCACCGGCGCCGGTTCTGGCCTGGGTCGCGAAATCGCTCTGCGCTGGGCCCGCGAGGGTTGGCAACTGGCCTTGTCGGACGTCAGCGAAGCGGGCCTGCAAGAAACCCTCAAGCTTGTACGCCAGGCCGGCGGTGACGGTTTCACCCAGCGCTGCGACGTGCGCGACTACAGCCAGCTCACCGCGTTCGCACAGGCCTGTGAGGAAAAGCTCGGTGGCATCGACGTGATCGTCAACAACGCCGGTGTCGCATCGGGCGGGTTCTTCAGCGAACTGTCCCTGGAAGACTGGGACTGGCAGATCGCGATCAACCTGATGGGCGTGGTCAAGGGCTGCAAGGCCTTCCTGCCGCTGCTGGAAAAGAGCAAGGGCCGCATCATCAACATCGCGTCCATGGCCGCCCTGATGCAGGGCCCGGCCATGAGCAACTACAACGTGGCCAAGGCCGGCGTGGTGGCGCTCTCGGAGAGCCTGCTGGTGGAACTCAAGCAACAGGAAGTCGGCGTGCATGTGGTGTGCCCATCCTTCTTCCAGACCAACCTGCTGGACTCGTTCCGCGGGCCGACGCCCGCGATGAAGGCCCAGGTGGGCAAGCTGCTGGAAAGCTCGCCGATTACCGCCGCACAGATCGCCGACTACATCTACCAGCAGGTGGCTGAAGGGCAATTCATGATCCTGCCCCACGAGCAGGGGCGCATGGCCTGGGCACTGAAACAGAAGAACCCGCAACTGCTGTATGACGAGATGACCGTGATGGCGGACAAGATGCGGGCGAAAGCTCAGTCGCAGGCGGTAAAAGGTTGAATTTCAGGTGAGCACCTGATGTGGCGAGGGCTTGTTGTGGCGAGGGAGCAAGCTCCCTCGCCACAGAGAGCGCCTGCAAATTTGAACATATCGTTTGGTTCTTGGGTGTAATTCGAGATTATTCACTGCCTGTCTGTAGGGTAATTTACCCTGATGTGTAAGGCATGCCTGTTTAACCTGAAGGCCATTGATGGTGCCAGGCAGGGAGCGCATGGTCGGGGTTCGGTAACTTAAAAAGGACGAACCCCATGCTGGTATTAAGCCGCGCGGTAGGTGAAATAATTTCGGTGGGTGACCAGATCACCTTGCGCATTCTGGAAGTGAACGGCACCCAAGTGAAGCTGGGTGTGGAAGCGCCGGTGGGGGTCAATGTGCACCGGGCGGAGGTCTATCAGAAGATCCTCAGTCGCCACGGGCAGCAGGCCAACACCCATCCAGTGCCTGTGCCCAATCCTTGAGTCTCAGTCGAACAGGTGCTTGGGCACATCGTGCTTGAGCATCAACTGGCACTGCTCGCTTTCGGGGTCGAAAACAATCAGCGCCTGGCCCTTGGTCAGCGCTTGGCGTACCCGCAGCACCCGTGTTTCCAGGGGTGTGTCGTCACCATTGTCGGTGCCGTCGCGGGTCACGAAGTCTTCGATGAGGCGTGTCAGGGTGTCGACTTCAAGTGCATCGTAGGGAATCAGCATACAAGCCTCGGCTAGGGAATCCCGGCGATGCTACTGCGCCGGGATCCGAGTTGCCAGTCTCAGGTTTTTTGGCCCACCAGGCTGTCCACCGACGGCACGCGGGTATCACTCTCCATTTGTGTGTCGTGTTCGATCTGGTGACTGAACCGGTCGAGGGAGCCCTTGGCCGGCTGTGCATCGCTGGCGAACACCGGCGGGCTGAGGATGTACGCGCCCAGCAGGCGACTCAGCGCGGCGAGGCTGTCGATGTGCGTGCGCTCATAACCATGGGTGGCATCGCAACCGAATGCCAGCAGTGCGGTGCGAATGTCGTGGCCGGCGGTCACCGCCGAATGCGCGTCGCTGAAGTAGTAGCGAAACAGGTCGCGACGCACCGGTAGCTCATTTTCCGCCGCCAGGCGCAGCAGGTGGCGGGACAGGTGATAGTCATACGGCCCGCCGGAATCCTGCATCGCCACACTCACCGCGTGCTCGCTGGAGTGCTGCTCGTGGGCCACCGGCGCAATGTCGATGCCGACGAACTCACTTACATCCCACGGCAATGCGGCCGCCGCACCACTGCCGGTTTCTTCGGTGATGGTGAACAGCGGATGGCAGTCGATCAGCAGCGGCTGGCCGCTGTCGACAATCGCCTTGAGCGCCGCCAGCAGCGCGGCAACCCCGGCTTTATCGTCCAGGTGGCGGGCGCTGATATGCCCGCTCTCGGTGAATTCCGGCAGCGGGTCGAAGGCGACGAAATCGCCGACGCTGATACCCAGGGAGTCACAGTCGGCGCGGGTGGCGCAGTAGGCATCCAGGCGCAGTTCGATGTGGTCCCAACTGATGGGCATTTCATCCACGGCCGTATTGAACGCGTGACCGGAGGCCATCAACGGCAGCACGCTGCCACGGATCACGCCGTTATCGGTGAACAGGCTGACGCGGCTGCCTTCGGCAAAACGGCTGGACCAGCAGCCGACCGGCGCGAGGGTCAGGCGGCCATTGTCCTTGATCGCCCGCACGGCGGCGCCGATGGTGTCCAGGTGCGCGGAAACGGCGCGGTCGGGGCTGTTTTTCTGGCCCTTGAGGGTGGCGCGGATGGTGCCGCGCCGGGTCATTTCAAAGGGAATGCCCAGCTCTTCGAGGCGCTCGGCAACATAGCGCACGATGGTGTCGGTAAACCCGGTGGGGCTGGGAATGGCGAGCATTTCCAGCAGCACTTTTTGCAGGTAAGCGAGATCCGGTTCGGGGATGGTTCGGGTCATAAAGACTCCTGATGAGTTGAGGATGATCGTTCCCACGCTCTGCGTGGGAATGCCTCATGGGACGCTCTGCGTCCTCTCTTGTGACGCGGAGCGTCACGGGCTGCGTTCCCACGCAGAGCGTGGGAACGATCATTCACGCCGTCGGTTGGCTATGGGGAAACAACAGGTCCACGAACTTTTCAGCCGTCGGCTGCGGTTCATGGTTGGCCAGCCCGGCCCGTTCGTTGGCTTCGATAAACACGTAGTCCGGTTGGTCGGCGGCCGGCACCATCAGGTCCAGGCCCACCATGGGAATGTCGAGGGCACGGGCGGCGCGCACGGCGGCGTCCACCAGGGTCGGGTGGAGGATGGCGGTGACGTCTTCCAGGCAACCGCCGGTGTGCAGGTTGGCGGTACGCCGCACCGCCAGGCGTTCGCCACG
The DNA here is from genome assembly GCF_013385435.1 of Pseudomonas sp. F9001. Classification (NCBI taxonomy): domain Bacteria; kingdom Pseudomonadati; phylum Pseudomonadota; class Gammaproteobacteria; order Pseudomonadales; family Pseudomonadaceae; genus Pseudomonas; species Pseudomonas sp. F9001. Next base: position 44,578 of record NZ_JACAPX010000022.1, on the reverse strand, counting down.
GGGCAGGATGCTGTTGTAGTCGTAGCCGGCCGCCTGCAGGGTGCGTTGGGTTTCATGGTCCAGGGGAATTTTGCTTTCGCCATCGGTGGCGGCCTGGCGTCGGCGGCTCTGGGCTTCGATCAACGCGCCAATGGAATGCTGACCATCGCCGGTGACTTCCGCCGGGCGGCGAATGGCGGCGGCAACCACTTCAAAGCCGATCACCAGAATGCGCAGGTCGAGGCCTTCGTGGAAGCTTTCCAGCAGTACACGGGTGTCGAATTGGCGGGCCGCCTCAATGGCTTTTTGCACGTCTTCAATGGTCTGCAAATCCACCGCCACACCCTGGCCTTGTTCGCCATCCAGCGGCTTGACCACAATACGCTGGTGCTCGTCGAGAAACTCCAGGTTGTCATCGGCACTGCCGGCCAATTGCTGGGCCGGAAGGTTCAGGCCTGCGGCCTTGAACACCTTGTGGGTCAGGCTCTTGTCCTGGCACAAAGTCATGCTGATGGCGCTGGTCAGGTCGCTGAGGGATTCGCGGCAGCGCACCCGGCGGCCACCGTGGCTCAGGGTGAACAAGCCGGCATCGGCATCGTCCACTTGCACGTCGATCCCGCGCCGATGGGCTTCCTCGACAATGATCCGCGCATAGGGATTGAACTCCGCCTGCGGGCCAGGGCCGAGGAACAGCGGCTGGTTGATCCCGTTCTTGCGCTTGATGGCGAAGGTGGTCAGCGCGCGAAAGCCAAGCTTGGCGTAGAGACTTTTCGCCTGGCGGTTGTCGTGCAGCACCGACAGGTCGAGGTAGCTCAGGCCACGGCTCATGAAGTGTTCGATCAAGTGGCGCACCAGCACTTCACCCACCCCGGGGCGGGTACATTGCGGGTCGACCGCCAGGCACCAGAGGCTGCAGCCGTTCTCCGGATCGTGAAAGGCCTTCTGGTGGTTCAGGCCCATCACGCTGCCGATCACCGCGCCGCTGTCTTCGTCCTCGGCCAGCCAATACACCGGGCCGCCTTGATGGCGTGGCGTGAGCAGCGCCGGGTCCACCGGCAACATGCCGCGCCCCTGGTACAGCTGGTTCACCGCCTGCCAGTCCGCCTCGGTTTGTACCCGGCGAATCCGGAACCCGCGAAACACCCGGGTCGCCGGACGATAGTCGGTGAACCACAGGCGCAGGGTATCGGACGGGTCGAGAAACAACTGCTGGGGATCAATCCCGAGGATCTGCTGCGGCGCCGCCACATACAGCGCGATATCCCGCTCGCCGGGCTGCTCGTTGAGCAACTCCAGGGCCAGGCTCGCCGGGTCCGGGAAGGTGTGGCCGATTAACAGCCGGCCCCAACCGCAATGCACGGCAATCGGCGTGGGGTCCAGTTCGCTGCCGTCTTCGGCGAAGCGGGCTTGCAGGCGCTCGTAGGAGGGCGCCTGGCCTCGCAGCAAGCGTTGGCTGTAAGCCGTGGCATGAGGTTTCATGAATCAGATTCCTTGTTCGCTGAGCCACAGGTTCAGCGCCGCCAGTTGCCACAGCTTGGAGCCGCGCAACGGGGTCAGTTGGCCTTGGGGATCGGTGAGCAGGCGGTCGAGCATGGCCGGGTTGAACAGGCCGCGGTCCTGGCTTGGGTCCAGCAGCAGCTCACGCACCCAGTTCAAGGTGTCACCCTGCAAATGCTTGAGGCCGGGCACCGGGAAGTAGCCTTTCTTGCGGTCGATGACCTCGCTCGGGATCACCCGGCGCGCCGCTTCCTTGAGCACTTGCTTGCCGCCGTCCGGCAGTTTGAATTTGCCCGGCACGCGGGCCGACAGTTCTACCAGGCGATAGTCGAGAAACGGCGTGCGCGCTTCCAGGCCCCAGGCCATGGTCATGTTGTCGACGCGCTTGACCGGGTCATCCACCAGCATCACGGTGCTGTCCAGGCGCAGGGCTTTGTCCACCGCCGCATCGGCGCCGGGCTGGGCGAAATGCTCGCGCACGAAGTCACCGGCGGCGTCATTCGCGGTCAACCATTTCGGCGCGACGGTAGCGGCATAGTCGTCGTAGCTGCGGTCGAAAAATGCGTCGCGGTAGGCCGCGTACGGGTCGCTTGCGCCATCCACCTGCGGGTACCAGTGGTAACCGGCGAACAGTTCATCGGCGCCCTGGCCGCTTTGCACCACCTTGCAATGCTTGGCCACTTCCCGGGACAGCAGGTAGAAGGCAATGCAGTCATGGCTGACCATCGGCTCGCTCATGGCACGGAACGCCGCCGGCAACTGCTCGATGATTTCGCTTTCGGCGATACGCAGTTGGTGGTGACGGGTGCCGTAATGCTTGGCGATCAAGTCCGAATACTGGAACTCGTCGCCGCGCTCGCCACCAGCGTCTTCAAAACCGATGGAGAAGGTCGACAGGTCCTGCACGCCGACTTCCCGCAACAGGCCCACCAGCATGCTGGAATCGACACCGCCGGAAAGCAGCACGCCCACATCCACCGCCGCCCGCTGACGAATCGCCACGGCTTCGCGGGTGCTGTCGAGCACGCGGTCGGTCCAGTCTTCCAGGGTCAGGTTGGCTTCATCGGCGTGGGGGCCGTAGGGCAGGGTCCACCAGGTTTTCTGTTCAGTCTTGCCATCGGCGTCGATGCGCATCCAGGAGGCGGGCGGCAGCTTTTCAATGCCCGCCAGCAGGGTGCGCGGCGCCGGCACCACGGCGTGGAAGTTCAGGTAGTGATTGAGTGCCACCGGATCGAGGATCGGGTTGATATCGCCACCCTTGAGCAGCGCCGGCAGGGCCGAGGCAAAACGCAGGCGCTGGCCGGTGCGCGACAGGTACAGCGGCTTCACGCCGAGGCGGTCACGGGCGATAAACAGGCGCTGGGCATCGCGCTCCCAGATGGCGAAGGCGAACATCCCGTTGAGCTTGGGCAGCAGCGCTTCGCCCCAGGCGTGGTAGCCCTTGAGCAGCACTTCGGTGTCGCCACCGGAATAGAAGGCGTAGCCCAGGGCTTCCAGCTCTTCACGCAATTCCGGGAAGTTATAGATCGCGCCGTTGAACGCCAGGGACAGGCCCAGCTGGGCGTCGACCATCGGTTGGGCGGAGCCATCCGACAGGTCCATGATTTTCAGGCGTCGATGGCCCAGGGCAATCGGCCCCTGGGCATGAAAGCCCCACGCGTCAGGACCGCGTGGCGCCAAATGATGGGTGATTCGTTCCACCGCTGCCAGGTCGGCAGGTTGGTGATCGAAACGTAACTCTCCAGCTAATCCGCACATAAATTCCTTACCGGTTTTTCCGTTGGGGAGGGATAGAAATGCAGCCCGCCAAAACAGCGGGTACCCAGAGACTGACCCGGGTAAATTGTGGGAGTTTTAGAACAATACGTTATAAGGCAAAGAGCCTTGACGGGTTGCGAGCCCGTCATGGCCCTCAGGATTTGCCTGGGTTACCGCGGATCAGGGCACGCAGCGCGAACCGATTGGGGTGACAGGCTTCGCTGACACTGCGCGGCAGCGGCAGGGGCTCATTGTCGAGCCAGGCGGCCAGCAGCTCTGCGCAGAGTGGCGCGGTGACCAGCCCCCGTGAGCCATGGCCACTGTTGATATACACGCCGTGCAACCACGGGCACGGCGCATCAGGGACCTGCCGGGCGTCTTTGCCGAGGGCGGCGTAGGTGTGATCAAACGCCTCTCGCTGCGCCAGCGGTCCGACGATCGGCAGGTAGTCCGGGCTGGTGCAACGGAAGGCGGCGCGGCCTTCGAGCTGTTCGGGTGCCAGGCTGTCGGCGCCCAGGCGTTGCAGCAAATCGAGGGAGATTTCCCGCAGCATCTGCAGATTGCCCGCGTGCTCGGCCACCGTGGGCGTAAGGTCATCGCTCTTGAAGTCGAAACTGGCACCGAGGGTGTGCTCGCCCAGGCGTGGCGGGGCGACGTAGCCCTCGGCGCACACCACTGTGGCCAACGCCTGGCTTTGCGCCGTTTGCGGCAGGCGGGTGATTTGCCCGCGGATGCGCTTGAGGGGCAAGTCAGCGCTGAAGGAAAACCGCTTGATCTCGGCGGCGCCGGCCAGCACGACCACACTGGCTTGAGCCAGAACCGTATCGCCCTGCAACGCCTGCCACTGACCGTCGACCTGCTTGAGCTCAAGGGCGTCGTGGTGCTGGAGCACTTCGATCAGCGGGTGCCTGGCTTGCCATTCGCACAGCGCCGGCGGGTGAACCCAGCCGCCCTCGGGGAAGAACAAGCCGCCGTGCTCCAGCGTTATCCCGGCGCGCACCTGTGCCTGCTCTTTATCCAGCAGGTGCAACAGGTCCTGGGCAAAAGCGCCGGCCAGTTGTGCCTGGCGCTCGGCTTCCTTGGCGTTGAAGGCCAGTTGCAGCACGCCGCAGCCATCCCAGTCCACGCCACGTTGCAGGTGTTCCAGCAGGCGCCGCGTGTGGCCGAAACCGCTGAGAATCAACTGCGAAAGTGCCGTGCCATGGGCGGAAAGCTTGAGGTACAACACCCCTTGTGGGTTGCCGGAGGCTTCCTGGGCGAGCGCTGCATGGCGTTCCAGCAAGCTGACCCGCCAGCCCCGTGCCGCCAGGCTGGCCGTCGTGGCGCAACCGGCCAGGCCACCGCCGATGACGAGCGCATGGCGTTCACCGGAAACGGCAGGCGGGCGCGCAAACCAGGGTTTTGCCGCGGCAGGCGCAGGCGTTTCAGCGGGCCAGCCGAGAAACTCACCCCGCAGGATTTCCCACTTGTGGCCGATGCCGGGGGTGCGCTTCATCTTGAACCCGGCGGCGTTGATCAACCGCCGTACCCAGCCGGTGCTGGTAAAGGTGCTGATGGTCGAGCCCGGCGCCGCCAGCCGCGCCAGTTCGGCGAACAGCTCGGCAGTCCACATGTCGGGGTTCTTGGCCGGGGCGAAACCGTCGAGGAACCAGGCGTCGACTTGCGCGTCCAGTTGCGGCAATTGCTCCAGGGCGTCGCCGATCAGCAACGTCAGGGTGACTCGACCGTTATCCAGTACCAGCCGCTGGAAGCCTTGGTGAATCGCGATGTATTGGGCCAACAGTTGCTCGGCGAACGGTGCCAGTTCCGGCCAGAGAGCGAGGGCGCGCTGCAGGTCGGCGTGGCTCAGCGGGTACTTTTCCACGCTGACAAAATGCAGGCGTGCACCCGCCACCGCGTGTTGATCAAACAACTGCCAGGCGCACAAAAAATTCAGGCCGGTGCCGAAGCCCGTCTCACCAATCACCAAGCGCCCGCCCATCGGCAGCGCCGCAAAGCGTTCCTGCAAACGGTTCTGTTCGAGGAACACGTAGCGGGTTTCTTCAAGGCCCGACTTGTCGGAGAAGTACACGTCATCGAAGACCCGCGAGTGCGGGCGACCTTGGTCATCCCAGTCAAGCTGGGCGTGGGATACGGGGTTCATGAGCGGCTCGGCAAAGGCAAGGCGGCCATTCTAGCTGATCAACAGGGTTGTCATTGATCCATGGCAAGCCGCTGTGGAATTTCCTGCCACGTGTTGTTGCCCAATCCGCTAGTCTTGATCACTTCTGGAACGGAGCCGCCCATGTTCGAATCTGCCGAAATCGGTCACGCCATCGACAAAGACACCTACGACGCCGAAGTGCCGGCCCTGCGTGAAGCCTTGCTGGAAGTGCAGTACGAACTGCAACAGCAGAAGCGCTTCCCGGTGATCATCCTGATCAATGGCATCGAAGGTGCGGGCAAGGGTGAAACCGTCAAATTGCTGAATGAATGGATGGACCCGCGCCTGATCGAGGTGCGCACCTTCGACCAGCAGACCGACGAAGAACTGGCCCGCCCGCCGGCCTGGCGCTACTGGCGCCAGCTGCCGGCGAAAGGTCGCATGGGGGTCTTTTTTGGTAACTGGTACAGCCAGATGCTGCAGAGTCGCGTCCATGGCGAGATCAAGGATGCGCGGCTCGACCAGGCCATCGCCGGTGCCGAGCGCCTGGAAAAGATGCTGTGTGACGAAGGCGCGCTGATCTTCAAGTTCTGGTTTCACCTCTCCAAGAAGCAAATGAAATCCCGGCTCAAAGCCTTGCAGGACGACCCGCTGCACAGCTGGCGCATCAGCCCGCTGGACTGGCAGCAGTCAAAGACCTACGACAAGTTTGTGCATTTTGGTGAGCGGATCCTGCGCCGCACCAGCCGTGACTATGCGCCTTGGTATGTGATCGAGGGTGTCGATGCGCACTACCGCGGGCTGACCGTCGGCAAGATCCTGCTCGAAGGCCTGCAAAACGCCTTGAAAGTGCCCAAGGGTAAAGCCAGCGGCATGAACCCGGCGCCGCTGCCATCGGCGGTTGACCAGATGAGCCTGCTGAACAGCCTGGACATGAGCCTGAGCCTTGAAAAGGACGATTACGAAGAACAACTGATTACCGAGCAGGCACGGTTCTCCGGGCTGATGCGCGACAAACGCATGCGCAAGCACGCGTTGGTGACGGTGTTTGAAGGCAACGACGCGGCGGGCAAGGGTGGGGCCATCCGGCGTGTGGCGGCAGCCCTCGATCCCCGGCAGTACCACATCGTGCCGATTGCCGCGCCCAGTGAAGACGAGCGCGCCCAGCCTTACCTGTGGCGTTTCTGGCAGAAGATTCCGGCGCGGGGCATGTTCACCGTGTTCGACCGCTCCTGGTATGGCCGGGTGTTGGTGGAACGCATCGAAGGCTTCTGCACGCCGACGGACTGGATGCGCGCCTACGGCGAGATCAACGACTTCGAAGAGCAACTGCGCGACGCCGGGGTGATCGTGGTCAAGTTATGGCTGGCGATCGACAAGCAGACGCAGCTGGAGCGGTTCCAGGCCCGCGAGGAAATCCCGTTCAAACGCTTCAAGATCACCGAGGACGACTGGCGTAACCGCGAGAAGTGGGACGACTACCGGGCGGCGGTGGGTGACATGGTGGACCGCACCAGCACCGAGATTGCGCCGTGGACGCTGGTTGAAGCCAACGACAAGCGCTGGGCGCGGGTGAAGGTACTGCGCACCATCAACCGGGCGCTGGAGGAGGCGTTCGACAAGACAGACAAGCATGACAAGAAGGACAAGAAAAAGTAGCGCCATGCTTTTGCATACGCGGGGTGAATGATTGTCGCGGTTGAAGAGGGCGGGATCTATGCTCGATCCATCTCTCAACAACCACAACAATTGAGGTAGCCCATGCGTGAAGTAGTGATCGTCGACAGCGTGCGAACCGGCCTGGCCAAGTCCTTTCGCGGCAAGTTCAACCAGACCCGTCCCGATGACATGGCTGCCCATTGCGTGAACGCGTTGCTGACCCGCAATGGCATCGACCCGGCCACGGTCGAGGACTGCATCGTCGGCGCCGGATCCAACGAAGGTGCCCAGGGCTACAACATCGGCCGCAATGTAGCGGTGTTGTCGCAACTGGGTACCGGTACGGCGGGCATGACCCTCAACCGTTTCTGTTCCTCGGGGTTGCAGGCGATTGCGATCGCCGCCAACCAGATTGCTTCCGGTTGCAGCGAGATCATCGTGGCCGGTGGGGTCGAGTCCATCAGCCTGACCATGAAGAGCGTCAACACCGATAACCTGATCAATCCGTTGCTCAAGGAGCAGGTGCCGGGCATTTACTTTCCCATGGGGCAGACGGCGGAAATCGTTGCGCGGCGGTATCACGTCAGTCGTGAAGAGCAGGATCTGTATGCGCTGCAAAGCCAGCAGCGTACGGCTCAGGCCCAGGCTGACGGGTTGTTCGATGATGAAATCGTGCCGATGGCGGTGAAGTACAAGGTTGAGGACAAGAACACTGGCGCGGTGCAGGTGTTGGAGGGGGTGGTGGATCGGGATGATTGCAATCGTCCGGATACGACGTTGGCCAGTCTTGCGGGATTGAAGCCGGTGTTTGCGGAGGATGGGTCGGTGACGGCGGGGAATTCGTCGCAGTTGTCTGATGGGGCTTCCATGACACTGGTGATGAGCCTGGAAAAAGCGCTGGAACTGGGGCTGAAGCCCAAGGCGTTTTTTCGCGGGTTTACGGTGGCGGGGTGTGAGCCGGATGAGATGGGGATCGGGCCGGTGTTTTCGGTGCCCAAGTTGCTCAAGGCCCGTGGGCTGGCAGTGGCGGATATTGATTTGTGGGAGTTGAATGAGGCGTTTGCCTCGCAGTGCCTATATGCGCGTAATCGGCTGGAAATTGATAACGCCAAGTACAACGTCAACGGTGGGTCGATTTCCATCGGGCATCCGTTTGGGATGACGGGGTCGCGGCAGGTGGGGCATCTGGTGCGTGAGTTGCAGCGGCGCAAGTTGCGTTACGGCATTGTCACTATGTGTGTGGGCGGCGGCATGGGGGCCACCGGCTTGTTCGAAGCCGTACGCTGACTCAGTCTGGGAGCGGGCTTGCTCGTGAATGCGGCGGGGCAGTCGATGAAAATGTTGGCTGATAGACCGCCTTCGCGAGCAAGCCCGCTCCCACATTTGATCAGCACCGTATCCCAATCCGTCCACATCCCCCTAGAATGCACCTCCTCCACCTCAGGCATTCGGGGCACTCATGCACATCTCATCGGGCCGTTGGGTCTACGGTTTATCCCTGGCCCTGCTGACCGCGCTGCTCTGGGGCATTCTGCCGATCAAACTCAAACAGGTCTTGCAGGTGATGGACCCCGTCACCGTCACCTGGTTTCGCCTGGTCGTCTCCGGCAGTTGTCTGTTTATCTATCTCGCCGCCGTAAGGCGCCTGCCCAGTTGGCGCTCCCTCGGACCAAAAGGTGGCTGGCTGGTAGCAATCGCCGTGTGCGGCCTGATGGGCAACTATGTGCTCTACCTGGTCGGCCTCAAACTGCTGAGCCCCGGCACCGCGCAACTGGTGGTACAGGTGGGCCCGATCTTCCTGATGATCGCCAGCGTCTTCGTGTTCAAGGAACGCTTCAGCCTCGGGCAGGGCATGGGCCTGCTGGTGCTGATCATCGGCTTCGGCCTGTTCTTCAACCAGCGCCTGACCGAGTTGTTGACCTCCCTGGGCAGCTACACCGCCGGGGTGCTGACGATTCTCCTGGCCACCACCATCTGGACCTTCTACGCCCTGGGCCAGAAGCAGTTGCTGACGGTATGGAATTCGTTGCAGGTGATGATGGTGATCTACCTGTCCTGCGCGCTCTTGCTGACGCCATGGGCGCACCCGATGGAAGCGCTGCAACTGAGCCCGCTGCAAGGCTGGCTGCTGCTGGCCTGCTGTTTCAATACGCTGATTGCCTACGGCGCATTCGCTGAAGCCTTGGCCCACTGGGAAGCCTCGCGGGTCAGCGCCACCCTGGCGCTGACGCCATTGGTGACCTTCGTCGCGGTAGCGCTGGCCGCCTGGATGTGGCCCGAGTATGTGCACGCCGAAGACATCAATGCCCTCGGCTACGGCGGTGCCGTGTTGGTGGTGCTGGGGTCTGCGACCGTGGCGTTGGCGCCGTCGCTGTTCGCCGGGCTCAGGGCCCGGCGTGCACGATTGGCGTCTTAATGACCAGCTTCCAGCATGTTTTCCGGACGCACCCACTGGTCGAACTCTTCGTCCGTGAGATAGCCCAGCTTCAGCGCCGCTTCCCGTAGGGTCAGCCCTTCGGCATAGGCCTTCTTGGCAATCTCGGCGGACTTGTCGTAGCCGATGTGCGGGTTCAGCGCAGTCACCAGCATCAGGCCACGCTCAAGGTGCGCGGCCATTTGCTCGGCGTCGGGTTCCAGGCCGGCGATGCAGTGCTCCTGGAAGTTGCTGCAACCGTCGGCCAGCAGGCGGATCGATTCCAGCAGGTTGTGGATGATCACCGGCTTGTACACGTTCAACTGCAAGTGGCCCTGGCTGGCGGCGAAGCCAATGGTCACGTCATTGCCCAGCACCTGGCAGGCCAGCATCGACAGCGCTTCGCACTGGGTCGGGTTGACCTTGCCGGGCATGATCGAGCTGCCCGGTTCATTCGCCGGCAACTTGACTTCCGCCAGCCCGGCACGCGGGCCGGAGCCCAGCAGGCGCAGGTCGTTGGCGATTTTCATCAGGGCCACGGCCAGGGTCTTCAAGGCGCCGTGCAGGGTGGTCAATGGCTCATGGCCCGACAGCGCGGCGAATTTGTTCGGTGCGGTGACAAACGGCAGGCCCGACAGCGCGGCCAATTCCGAGGCAATCGCCTCGCCAAAACCGTGGGGTGAATTGAGCCCGGTGCCGACGGCAGTACCACCCTGGGCCAGTTCACACACGGCGGGCAGGGCGCTGCGGATCGCGCGTTCGGCGTAGTCGAGTTGCGCTATAAAGGCCGAGACTTCCTGGCCGAAGGTGATGGGCGTCGCATCCATCATGTGGGTGCGGCCGGTTTTCACCAGCTTCATGTGGCGCGCCGACAACTCTGCCAAACCACCAGACAGTTCACGGATCGCCGGCAACAGCTTCTCAGTGACGGCCTGCACGGCGGCGATGCTCATGGCGGTGGGGAAGCAGTCGTTGGAGCTCTGGGAACGGTTGACGTGGTCGTTGGGATGCACCGGGCTCTTGCCGCCACGGGGCTTGCCCGCCAGCTCGTTGGCACGGCCGGCGATCACTTCGTTGGCGTTCATGTTGCTCTGGGTGCCGCTGCCGGTCTGCCACACCACCAGGGGAAACTGGTCGTCGTGTTCGCCGGCGAGCACTTCGTCTGCGGCCTGTTCGATCAACCGGGCAATGTCGGCGGGCAGGTCGCCATTGCGGTCGTTGACCCGGGCCGCAGCCTTCTTGATCAGGGCCAGGGCGTGCAACACAGCCAGGGGCATGCGCTGGTCGCCGATGGCGAAGTTCACCAGCGAGCGTTGGGTCTGCGCGCCCCAGTAAGCGTCATCCGGGACTTGCACTTCTCCCAGGCTGTCGGTTTCGATACGGCTCATCGGGCACACTCCTTCAGGTTCGTTTGCGCAGTTTAGGCCCTGATCGCCCGGTGGGGTTCCCTTAAAAGACTTTTCATCGGATTAAGCCCCGCAAAACCAGGCCCCACAAGGCGTGGGGTTGAGCCGCGGCGTTTTTTAGGCGCAGAATGGGCGCCCTTGGGGTCTTACCTCGCCTGCTAGAAAAGGAAACTCGATGACTCGTCTTCGTGCCATCTGTACCGCGGTTGCTCTGGTATGTGCCAGCGGCCAGGTTTTTGCCGATACCGCCAGCCACAACGCCAGTGCCGAAGCCTTCCTTACCCTGGCCCATGCCGACAAGCTGGGTACCCCGGTGTACATGCAAGTGCAACAAATGTTCGCCCAGCGTTTCGAGCAGACCAAGGCGCCTGCTTCCAAGCAAACCGTCCTGGACACCTACCAGGCCAAGGCCAACACCGCCCTGGACCAGGCCATCGGCTGGAACAAGCTCAAGCCGGACATGATCAAGCTCTACACCGACAACTTCAGCGAATCCGAGCTCAAGGACCTGGTTGCGTTCTACCAGTCGCCACTGGGCAAGAAAGTCCTGGAGAAAATGCCCCAGCTGACCCAGCAATCGGCCCAGATGACCCAGGCCAAGCTGGAAAGCGCGGTACCTGTGGTGAACAAGCTGCTGGAAGACATGACCAACGAGCTGACGCCAAAAGCCCCGGCCCCGGCCAAGAAGAAGTAAACAGGAATGACCATGCAACAGCGTATCGAATCGGCACTCGTCGCCCTGAGCCCGGAACACTTGAGCGTGCTGGATGAAAGCCATATGCACAGCCGTGGGTTGCAGACCCACTTCAAGGCCGTGCTGGTCAGCCAGCAGTTCGAGGGCCTCAACCGCGTCAAGCGCCACCAGAAGGTCTATGCCACGTTGGGTGACCTGATGAGCGAATTCCATGCGTTGGCGCTGCATACCTACACGCCTGAAGAATGGGCGAAAATCGACGCAGCCCCGGCCTCGCCGACCTGCGCCGGCGGTCACTGACACTGTGGCACATCAGCTTGATGTGGCGAGGGAGCTTGCTCCCGCTGGGCTGCGCAGCAGCCCTTCTGCCAATCACCGCGATCTTTCTGAAAGGTTGCAACTGCCTGGTTGGGGCCGCTCCGCAGCCCAGCGGGAGCAAGCTCCCTCGCCACAGTAAGAGGCGGTCCATAATCGTCGCCATTTTTGTTAGAATCCGCAACGCGCCGCTCAGTCGGCGCGTTTTTTTTGCATCCGGTTCACCCTTTACGAGGGTAGCCACCTGGAGAGAACACCCATGACTCAACCGATTGTCGTGGCGGCACTGTATAAGTTCGTCACCCTCGAAGATTACGTCGCCCTGCGCGAGCCACTGCTGCAGGCGATGGTCGACAACGGCATCAAAGGCACCTTGCTGATTGCCGAAGAAGGCATCAACGGCACCGTTTCTGGCAGCCGCGAAGGCATTGATGGCTTGATGGCCTGGCTCAAGAACGACCCGCGCATGGACGACATCGACCACAAAGAGTCGTACTGCGACGAGCAGCCGTTCTACCGCACCAAGGTCAAGCTCAAGAAAGAGATCGTGACCCTGGGCGTCGAAGGCGTCGACCCGAACAAGAAAGTCGGCACCTACGTCGAGCCGCAGGACTGGAATGCGCTGATCAGTGACCCTGAAGTGCTGCTGATCGATACCCGCAACGACTACGAAGTGTCCATCGGCACCTTTGAAGGCGCGATCGACCCGAAGACCACCAGCTTCCGCGAATTTCCCGACTACATCAAAGCCAACTTCGACCCGGCCAAACACAAGAAAGTCGCCATGTTCTGCACCGGCGGCATTCGTTGCGAAAAGGCCTCGAGCTATATGCTCAGCGAGGGTTTCGACGAGGTGTATCACCTCAAGGGCGGCATCCTGAAGTACCTCGAAGAGGTGCCGCAGGAAGAAACCAAGTGGCAGGGCGACTGCTTTGTGTTCGACAATCGCGTGACCGTGCGCCACGACTTGAGCGAAGGCGACTACGATCAATGTCATGCCTGCCGCACACCGGTCAGCGTCGAGGACCGTGCATCCGAACACTATGTAGCTGGCATCAGTTGCCCGCATTGCTGGGATAAGCTTTCAGAGAAGACCCGTCGCAGCGCGATCGACCGGCAAAAGCAGATTGAGCTGGCCAAGGCCCGCAATATGCCGCACCCGATTGGCTACAACTACAAGCAATCCCCATCCTCCGAGGCCTGAGCCATGTCCGCACGCCTGCTCTATGTAATGGATCCGATGTGCTCCTGGTGCTGGGGTTTCGCCCCGGTGGCCAAGGCGCTGGTTGAGCAGGCCCAGGCCGCAGGCGTGGAGCTGCACCTGGTGGTGGGCGGCTTGCGCACCGGCAGTGGCGCGGCGCTGGAGCCGACGACCCGGCGCTATATTCTTGAGCATTGGCAGGCCGTGACCGACGCCACCGGCCAGCCGTTCAAGCGTGAAGGTGCACTGCCTGATGGTTTTGTCTACGACACCGAGCCGGCTTGCCGCGCCGTGGTTACTGCCCGCAGCCTGGCGCCGGATTGCGCCTGGAAACTGCTGGGGCTGATCCAGCAGGCGTTCTACGTCGAAGGGCGCGACGTGACCCGCGCCGACGTATTGGTGGAACTGGCCGAGACCGCCGGCGTGCCGCGTATCGAGTTCGCCGAAGCTTTCGACCGCGCCGACCAGCACGCGGCCACCGCGGCGGATTTCACCTGGGTCCAGGACCTGGGCATCGCCGGTTTCCCGACCTTGCTGGCGGAGCGTAATGGGCAACTGGCGCTGCTGACCAACGGCTATCAGCCGCTGTCCGAATTGGCGCCGCTGCTGAGCCGCTGGCTGGAGCGAGCTGCCTGTGCATGATCAGCCCGATCCCGTTGAGCAACCCAAGCGTGTCGACCGGCTGACCTGGGCGGAAGTCCGCCGCCTGGCGCTGCATCACAAGAAATCCCTGTGGATCGCCAATGGCGTCGCCGTGCTGGCAACCTTGTGCAGCGTGCCGATTCCATTGCTGCTGCCGTTGCTGGTGGACGAAGTGCTGTTGGGCCATGGCGATGCGGCACTGAAGGTGATGAACCACGCATTGCCCCTGGGTTGGCAGAAGGCCGCCGGCTATATCGGCCTGATGCTGCTGGTGACCTTGCTGCTGCGTTGCGGCGCCCTGGTGTTCAACGTGCTGCAGGCGCGGTTGTTTGCGCGACTGGCCAAGGACATCGTCTATCGCATTCGCGTGCGGCTGATCGAGCGCCTCAAACGCATTTCCCTCAGCGAATACGAAAGCCTGGGCAGCGGCACGGTGACTACGCACCTGGTCACCGACCTGGACACGGTGGACAAATTCGTCGGTGAAACCCTCAGCCGGTTCCTGGTGGCGATGCTCACCCTGGTAGGCACCTCCGGGATCCTGATGTGGATGCACTGGAAGCTGGCACTGTTGATCCTGCTGTTCAACCCGCTGGTGATCTACGCCACGGTGCAGTTGGGCAAGCGGGTCAAGCACCTGAAGAAGCTGGAAAACGACAGCACGTCGCGGTTCACCCAGGCGCTCACCGAAACCCTCGATGCGATCCAGGAAGTGCGTGCCGGCAATCGCCAGGGCTTTTTCCTCGGTCGCCTGGGCCAGCGGGCCCAGGAAGTGCGGGATTTTGCGGTCAATTCCCAGTGGAAAAGCGACGCCTCCAGCCGCGCCAGTGGCTTGCTGTTCCAGTTCGGTATCGACATCTTCCGTGCGGCGGCGATGCTGACGGTGCTGTTTTCCGACCTGTCCATCGGCCAGATGCTCGCGGTGTTCAGTTACCTGTGGTTCATGATCAGCCCGGTGGAACAGTTGCTGAACCTGCAATACGCCTACTACGCGGCGGGCGGGGCGCTGACGCGGATCAACGAACTGCTGGCCCGCGCCGATGAACCGCAATACGCGGGCGGTGCCGATCCGTTTACCGGACGCGAGACCGTCGGCATCGAAGTGCGCGGCCTGAATTTCGGCTACGGTGAGGAACTGGTGCTGGACCAGTTGAACCTGAACATCGCCCCGGGTGAAAAAGTCGCGATTGTCGGCGCCAGCGGCGGCGGCAAAAGTACCCTGGTGCAGCTGTTGCTGGGGCTGTATACGCCGCAGGCCGGCAGCATTCGCTTCGGTGGTTCGACCCAGCAGGAAATCGGCCTGGAGACGATTCGCGAGAATGTCTCCGTGGTGCTGCAGCACCCGGCACTGTTCAATGATACGGTGCGCGCCAACCTGACCATGGGCCGCGAGCGCAGCGACCAGGCCTGTTGGCAGGCGCTGGAAATTGCCCAGCTGGATGCGACCGTCAAGGCGCTGCCGCTGGGCCTGGACAGCGTGGTCGGACGCTCCGGCGTGCGCTTTTCCGGTGGGCAGCGTCAACGCCTGGCCATTGCCCGGATGGTGCTGGCGGAGCCGAAAGTGGTAATACTCGACGAAGCCACCTCGGCCCTGGATGCGGCAACCGAATACAACCTGCACCAGGCGCTGGCGCGGTTTCTCAGTGGCCGTACCACGTTGATCATCGCCCACAGGCTGTCGGCGGTTAAACAGGCGGATCGGGTATTGGTGTTCGATGGCGGCCATATTGCCGAAGATGGCGACCATCAGCAGTTGATTGCTGATGGTGGCTTGTACGCCAAACTTTACGGACACTTGCAACAAGTGCGGTGATTTAGCCTACGCTGAGCTATCAGGAGCGGTTTTCACTCGCGTGCGTATTTTAGTTGTGCATGTGCAAGGGACCTCATGAAGCAAAAGCAGACTCTCGGAACCCCTCGGTTATTGGGCATTGTGTGGCCTTTTATCGCCGTCGTGCTGTTCCAGGCATTGTTAGGCTGCGTCAGTCTCTACGTACTCTCGGCGGTGCGCGGTTATGTGGCGGGCGAAAGCCTGTGGTCCAAGGGCCAGAAAGACGCGATCTTTTACCTGACGCTCTACGCCGACAGCCGCGACGAAGCCACCTACCTCAAATACCAGAACGCGATTGCCGTACCCCAGGGCGGGCATGAGCTGCGGCTGGCCCTGGACCGCCCGACGCCGGACCTGCCTGCCGCGCGCCAGGGCATCCTCAAGGGCGGTAACCACCCTGACGACGTTTCCAGCCTGATCTGGCTGTACCTCAACTTCCGCCATTTCAGTTACCTGGAAAAAGCCATTGAACTGTGGACGGTGGGCGATGGCTACCTGGTGCAACTGGACGACCTGGCCCAGGAGATGCACCGAGCGATCATGGCCAATCAGGTCAGCGGCAGCGACGTACACCGCTGGAAGCAGCGGATCTTCGCGATCAACGACGGGGTGACGCCGGCCGCGAAAGCCTTCAGCGATGCCCTGGGTGAAGGCTCGCGGATGATCCTGCGCCTGCTGCTGGTGACCAACCTGGCCACGGCACTCGGCTTGATCGTGCTGGCGCTG
Source organism: Pseudomonas sp. F9001 (assembly GCF_013385435.1). Lineage (NCBI taxonomy): Bacteria > Pseudomonadati > Pseudomonadota > Gammaproteobacteria > Pseudomonadales > Pseudomonadaceae > Pseudomonas > Pseudomonas sp. F9001. Next base: position 28,314 of record NZ_JACAPX010000022.1, on the reverse strand, counting down.
TTGCGCACCCACAAGCTGCTGGCCCAGCGGCATGCGTTTGCCGACGCGCTCCAGTTGGAGAAGGAGCGGGCGCAGATCACCCTGGAGTCGATTGGCGACGGAGTGATCACCACCGATGTCGACGGCGCCATTGCGTATATGAACCCGGCCGCCGAAGCCCTGACCCATTGGAAAGCCGCCCAGGCCCAGGGGCTGCCGCTGGCGGCGCTGTTCAACCTGCTGGACGAAAATGCCCAGGCCGACGGCTTTACCCTGATCGAACACATATTGGGCGGCCAGCTCGGTGGGGGCAGCGAGCACTCCAAGCTGATCCAGCGCCTGGACGGCACCACCGTGTCCGTCACCCTGGTAGGCGCGCCGATCCGCAGTGCCGGCAAAGTCGTCGGCGCGGTGCTGGTGTTGCACGACATGACACAGGAACGCCAGTACATCGCCAACCTGTCCTGGCAGGCCACCCACGACGCCTTGACCGGCCTGGCCAACCGCCGCGAGTTCGAGTTCCGCCTGGAGCAGGTGCTGCACAACGTCGGGCGCCAGCAAACCGGGCGCCATGCCTTGATGTTCCTCGACCTGGACCAGTTCAAGCTGGTCAACGACACCTGCGGGCATGCCGCGGGGGATGAACTGTTGCGGCATATCTGCGCGCTCTTGCAGTCCGACCTGCGTGAAGGTGACACCCTGGCCCGGCTGGGCGGCGACGAGTTCGGCATCCTGCTGGAGAACTGCCCGGCGCCGGTGGCGGAAAAAATCGCCGAAAGCCTGCGCCACACCGTGCAGAGCCTGCACTTTGTGTGGAAGGGCAGGCCGTTTGTCACCACCGTGAGTATTGGGCTGGTGCACATCACGCACGCCCCGACCACCCTGGAGACTTCCCTGCGAGCCGCCGACATGGCGTGCTACATGGCCAAGGAAAAGGGCCGCAACCGGGTGCAGGTGTATCACGCCGATGACTCGGAATTGTCCCTGCGCTTTGGCGAGATGGCCTGGGTGCAGCGCCTGCACATGGCGCTGGAAGAGAACCGTTTTTGCCTGTACGCCCAGGAAATCGCGCCCCTTGGGCACACCGAACAGGGGGATGGGCATATCGAAATCCTGCTGCGCCTGCATGACGAGGCGGGGCGGATCATCCTGCCGGACAGTTTTATCCCGGCCGCCGAGCGTTACGGCTTGATGACCTCCCTGGACCGTTGGGTGGTGGAGAACGTGTTCAAGATCATCGCGGGCTGCATGCGTGAGCGCCCGGGCCGGCCCATGGCCATGTGCGCGATCAATCTGTCAGGCACTACCATCGGCGATGAGGACTTTCTTGGGTTCCTGCGTGAGCAATTCATTGCCTATGGCATTCCACCGGAAATGATTTGTTTTGAAATTACAGAAACCAGCGCTATAGCGAATTTGGGTAGTGCGATTCGTTTTATCAACGAGCTCAAAGAGTTAGGGTGCCATTTCTCCCTGGATGACTTCTGCGCCGGGATGTCCTCGTTCGCATATCTTAAACATTTACCTGTAGACTTCTTGAAGATCGATGGAAGTTTCGTAAAGGATATGCTGGACGACCCGATTAACCGCGCTATGGTCGAAGTGATCAATCACATCGGTCATGTCATGGGTAAGCGCACAATTGCCGAATTTGTCGAGACACCCCAGATCGAACAAGCCTTGCTTGAGATCGGGGTCGACTACGCTCAGGGATACCTGATCGAGCGACCGCAGTTGTTTACCTTTGATAGTTTGCAGTGTCGACCTGTGCGACCGCAGCCTCTGTTATTCAAGGCGCCTGGCACGTTCCGATGAAACATTTGCTGGTCTGTACATATCACAAATCAAAAGGAGCCCGACAGTGATCGACACATTCAACAGAACCGGCCCGCTTATGGAAGCCTCAAGTTACCCCGCCTGGGCGCAACAGCTGATCCAGGACTGTAGCGAGAGCAAGCGTCGCGTTGTCGAACACGAACTGTACCAGCGCATGCGCGATAACAAGCTCAGCGCCAAGACCATGCGCCACTACCTGATTGGTGGCTGGCCGGTGGTTGAACAGTTTGCGTTGTACATGGCACAGAACCTCACCAAGACCAAATTTGCCCGCCATCCTGGGGAGGACATGGCGCGCCGCTGGCTGATGCGCAATATTCGCGTGGAACTCAACCACGCCGATTATTGGGTTCATTGGGCCCGCGCCCATGGTGTCAGCCTGGAAGAATTGCAGGCACAGGAAGTGCCGCCGGAGCTGCATGCACTGAGCCACTGGTGCTGGCACACCAGCTCGGCCGATTCGCTGATTGTCGCGATTGCCGCCACCAACTACGCCATCGAGGGGGCCACTGGGGAGTGGTCCGCTGTGGTGTGTTCCACCGGCGTCTATGCCGCGGCTTTCCCTGAGGAAGACCGCAAGCGCGCGATGAAGTGGCTGAAGATGCATGCCCAGTACGATGACGCACATCCCTGGGAAGCCCTGGAAATCATCTGCACTCTGGCCGGCATGAACCCGACCAAGGAACTGCAGGTAGAGCTGCGCCAGGCGGTCTGCAAGAGCTACGACTACATGTACCTGTTCCTGGAACGTTGCATGCAGCTGGAAAAGTCGGTGGCCGCCCCCCGCAAACAACCGGCCCTGGTTGCCAGCGAGGCGTAAACGGGGTGATGGCGGGGTAAATTACCCCGCCATTGCCAGCCGATTGCGGCCTTCACGCTTGGCCACATACAAGGCGCTGTCCGCCCGGCGCAACAGGCTCTCGGCGGACTCTCCCGCCAGCAAGGTCGAGCAGCCCAGGCTCACCGTCAATTCGATCCGCTCATCATCCGCCCAATAATCCTGGGCCTGTGCCGCCTGGCGCAGGCGCTCGCCGACCATCGATGCCGCGTCCCGGCCGGTGTTGGACAGCAGGATCAGAAACTCTTCCCCGCCAAACCGGAACACCATGTCCACATTGCGCAGCTGGCTCTTGATCGAGGCGGCGACGGCCTTGAGCACCTTGTCGCCCGTGGCATGGCCGTGGCTGTCGTTGATGTGCTTGAAGTGGTCGATGTCCAGCATCAGCAAGGACAGGGGTTGCAGGTGCCGGCGAGCCATGTCGATTTCCCGTTGCAGGGTCTGGTCCATGGCGATGCGGTTACCGGTTTCGGTCAGTGGGTCGCGCAGGGCACTGCGAGTCGCCGCACGGTAGAGCAGGGCATTGCGCATCGGGTAGAGCAAGGTGGCCAGCAGCGATTCCAGGTTGGCCAGTTCGTCTTCGAGAAAGCGTTGGTTGCGCCGAAACACCAGTTCGCCAAGGTGCTCGCCTTCATGGCTGAGGGCATAGCTCACCGAATGATGGCCGCGGTGACCGTACTCCAGGCGCAGGTCGCTGGCTTCGTGGCGGTATTGCAGGGCGTCCAGCGGCACCAGGCGTTGGATCTCGCGGAAGAACAACGCAAGGATATGCTCCGGCTCCAGGCTGGTTTGCAATTGCATGCCCAGTTGCTGGCGAAGTTGCTCAACCGTCGCGGGGCGTCGTGTAAGAAGGGAAGGCTGACCAAAGCCCAGGCGTTGCAATTTGGCGCTGTCGAAGTCAATTGCGTTGGTCTGGGTCGGTGTTTTCATAAGCGAATGAGCCTCTAAGCACAAAACTGTCTTACAGGCTGGGTGAGAGCGTCGTACTGTTCCTTCAGTTCCGTAGGACTGACGTACAGTCTAGCCCGGTTTGTCTAAGGGTATAACTGCCGCACGTCTTATAGCCGGGGCCGCGTCGCCGCGGGCCCCGGGTTAGGGCTTATTGTTTTTGCGGGTCGAACTGCTTGTCGCGGATAAACAGCGCTGGGATCACGCCGCAGATAAAGTACGCGCCGCCCATGACCAGGAATCCCACGCCAATCGAGCCATGGGACGCCAGGAAACCAATGGCTGCCGGTGCCACCGCCGCGCCGATTCGGCCAATGTTGTAGGCGCCGCCCACTGCCGAGCCGCGAAATTTCGCTTCGAAGCTTTCGGTCATGTAGGTCGCATTCACGCCGTAGGGGATGCCGTACAGGAAACCGAACACAATCAGCATCCACAGGATGTTGTCCGGGCTCTGGAACAGCACGATCACCGGCAGGAAAATCGCCGTGCCCAGCGCGCCGACGGCGAACACCAGGCGCCGGCCCAGGCGGTCTGCCGCGAGCCCGGCGAGGATCTTGCCGAAAATCATCGCCGCGTAGGTGCCGACCATGTAGCTGGTCATCGACTTGAAGTTCATCCCCAGCTCGCCTTCCAGGTATGACGGCATCCAGTTGTTCACGCCGTAGTAGCCGAACTGCAGGAAGCCTGCGGTCAGTGCCCAGAGGATAAACATGCGGCTGGCTTTCGGGTCGCTGAAGATCAGCTTGAACATGCCGTCGGGTTTCTTCGCCGACACGCGCTTGATGCCTTCGGCCTTTTCCCGGGCACGTTCGGCCTGGGCCTTGATCCAGGCTTGCGGCTCCGGCACCAGGCGTTGCATCAGTACGGCGAGGATCACCGGGATGATCGCCACGTAGAACAACCAGCGCCAGCCGTGGTTCGGCAGGATCCAGCCGGCGAGCAGGGTGGCGACGATGTAGCCCACCGACCAACCGGCCTGCAAGGTGCCGAGCACGGTGGTGCGATAGCGGGTCGGCACGTATTCGGCCATCAGGGTGTTGCACGCGACATACAGCGCGCCGAGTCCCAGGGACGCGAAGAAACGGGTGCTCGCGAACTGCCAATAGCTGTGGGTAATGCCCAGGATCGCCGTGCCGGCGGAGAACAGCACGATGCTCCAGACCACGGTTTTCACCCGGCCAAAACGGTCACAGGCCCAACCGCCGTAAATCCCGCCGATGGCCATCCCGGCCAGGGTGAAGCTGCCCAGGCTGCCGGCTTCGACGCTGGTCAGGCCGAACTCGGCCTTGAGGCTGCTGAGGCTGTAGGACAGCAGCATCAAGTCGGCACCGTCGATCAGCAGGCCGAGGAAGCAGAAGATGAATACGATGATCCACAGTTTGTTTTGCGCGGGCGACAACGCACCCGCCGAAGCGGCGACTTCCATAGCGATACCTTGTTGTAGTTGTTAGGGCACAAGTTATGGGTGTTGCGGTAATGCGGTTGGAACACGGTCACTGTAGGAGCTGGCTTGCCTGCGATGGCATCGCCGCGGTGTTACTGCCAGACCGAGTTGTCTGCATCGCAGGCAAGCCAGCTCCCACATGGGTTTTGTGTTGTTCCCGGGGTTCAGTGCTTGGCCTCGCGAATCATGTTGCGGGCGATCACCAATTGCTGGATCTGCGTAGTGCCTTCATACAGGCGGAACAAGCGCACATCGCGATAGAACCGCTCGATGGCGTACTCGCTTACATACCCGGCACCGCCGTGAATCTGCACACAACGGTCGGCCACGCGGCCGCACATCTCCGTGGCGAACATTTTCGAGCAGGACGCTTCGGTGCCGATGTTCAGGCCTTCGTCACGCTTGCGCGCGGCGTCCACCACCATGCAGCGGGCGGCGTAGATCTCGGCCTTGCTGTCGGCGAGCATCGCCTGGATCAACTGGAACTCGGCGATCGGCTGGCCGAACTGCTTGCGCTCCAGGGCGTAGTTCAGGGCATCGTTGAGCATGCGCTCGGCGGCCCCGACGCTGACGGCGGCAATGTGCAGGCGGCCCTTGTCGAGCACCTTCATTGCGGTCTTGAACCCCACGCCTTCGACGCCACCGATCAGTTGGTCGGCCGGTACGCGCACGTTGTCGAATATCACGTCGCAAGTGTGGGCGCCTTTCTGGCCCATCTTGTGGTCGCGCTTGCCCAGGGACAGGCCGGGGGTGTTGCGCTCGACAATGAATGCACTGATGCCGCCCGCGCCCTTGATGTCCGGGTTGGTACGGGCCATCACCGTGTAGATCCCGGCGTGGGGGGCGTTGGTGATAAAGCGCTTGGTGCCGTTGATGACATAGTGGTCACCGTCGCGCACCGCCGTGGTTTTCAGCGAGGCGGCGTCGGAGCCGGAGTCCGGCTCGGTCAGGCAGAACGAACTGAGCAGTTCACCGCTGGCGAGTTTTGGCAGGTAGTGCTGCTTCTGCGCCTCGGTGCCGTCCAGCAGGATGCCGATGGAGCCGATGCCGTTGTTGGTGCCGAAGTAGGAACGGAATGCCGGCGAGGTACGGCCCAGTTCGAAGGCCACGTTGACCTCTTCTTCCATGGTCAGCCCGAGGCCGCCGTAGGCTTCAGGCAAGGTCAGGCCAAACAGGCCCAGCTCGCGGAACTGGCTGACGATATCCGCCGGGACGTCATCGGTCTCGGCCAGTTCGTTTTCCCGGGGGATCAGCGCCTCGTTGACGAACTGCTGGAGGGTTTCCAGCAACAGATGAAGCGTTTCGGGGTCTCGGATCATGTGCATTCCTCAGCGGCCCGTTCGGCGGGCCTGTTGTCGTCAATCTGCCGAGGCCTTGCACCGATCTGTCTAGCGGGCGGCGGCCTCGATGTTGTTCACCATGTGCTTGAGACGGGGCCCGATGTCGTCCTCGAGTTTCTCCCGGGAAAGGTGAAAACTCGGTCCGCCACAGTTGAACGTCAGCAGCCCATGTTGTGCATGCAGCAGCGGTACGGCGATGGCGTTTACATCGCGGTGCCACTCACCGATCGACATGCAGTAGCCGAAGTCGGTGTAATCCCGGAAGGCACGTTCCAGACCCTTCCTGATGCCCGGCCAGTCCTCCAGATGACGCTGGCGGATATGGTCGAGGATAAATTCCCGCTCGTTTTCCGGCATCGCTGCCAGGCAGGCGCGGCCTGCGGAACTCAAGTGCAACGGCAACCGTGTGCCGACCTGGCGGCGCATGGTCATGTTGGCTTCACCCTGGACCACGTCCAGGTAAACCATGTCCAGGCGGTCCCGCGTGGCCATCGCCACCGCGGCCTGGGCGTACTTGGCCATCGTCTCCATCAGCGGATGGGCCACGGCCCGCACCGACAGGTTCGACAGCATTGCGTAACCGAACGCCATCACGCCCACATCCAGCTGATACCGGCCTGACTGCGGCAGGTGCTTGAGATAGCCCAAGCGGGTCAGCGTATGGGTCATCCGCGTAATCGTCGGCTTTGGCAGCCCGGTCTTGCGCGCCAGCTCCTGGTTACCCAGCACGCTTTCGCTGGGGGTGAAGCAGCGCAGCAATTCCAGGCCACGGGCCAGGGCGGTGACGAACTGGCGGTCCTTGTCTTCTTCCTCGTCGGCATTCATCGGATCGATCAGCAAGTGCTCGAAGGCGTGGTTACCGGCAGGTGTTTCGGGTGTGTTCGGGTCCAGGTTTCGACGGCGCATGTTAGTCCCCCTTTTTTTAGAAAATCAACAAAACAAAATTGTATTCCGCACAGCGAAACTAATCAACTTTGCGTGGCGTTGTCTTTTTGTTTAATAAAACTCGTCTAAACAACGAGTTATAGCCCGATTTATCGAAGGGTCAGGTTTTTACGTTTACATCACGGCGACTCGGTCCTTATGATTATCGCTAAATACGGAATGTTGTTTCGCATAGCGAAACTGGCGATATCCGAACTAACAAGAACATTGCAGCAGGAGAATTTGTGGCCAGCCTCGACCAACCCGTAGTGCACCTCGACGTCCAGGACAATGGCGTCGCCGTGGTACGCATCCACCGTCCCGAAGTGAAAAACGCCTTGAACGCCCAGGTTCGCGAAGAGCTGGCCGAGCACTTTCGTGCTCTGGCCAAGCGCCGTGATGTGCGCGCCATCGTGCTTACCGGCGGCGACCAGTTCTTCGTGGCCGGTGCCGACATCAAGGAATTCGCCAGCGCCAGCCCGATCGAGATGTATCGCCGCCACACTGAATACCTGTGGGAAGCCATCAGCCGCTGCCCCAAGCCGGTGATCGCCGCGGTGAACGGGTTTGCCCTGGGCGGCGGTTGTGAGCTGGCCATGCATTGCGACCTGATCGTCGCCGGGGAATCGGCGCGCTTCGCCCAGCCCGAGGTCAAGTTGGGCCTGATGCCGGGCGCCGGTGGCACCCAGCGCCTGGTACGCGCCGTGGGTAAGTTCCAGGCCATGCGCATCGCGTTGACCGGCTGCATGGTCAAGGCCCCGGAAGCCCTGGCCATGGGCATGCTCAGCGAAGTGGTGGACGATGACCAGACCATCCCCCGCGCCCTGGAACTGGCCGCGCAGATCGCCGCCTTGCCGCCACTGGCGGTGGAACAGATCAAGGAAGTGATGCTGGCCGGCGCCGACCTGCCGCTGGAAAGCGCGCTGGTGTTGGAGCGCAAGGCCTTTCAACTGCTGTTCGATTCGGCAGACCAGAAGGAGGGCGCCGCGGCGTTCTTCGAAAAACGCACCGCGAACTACCTGGGGGAATGACAATGGCTGATTCAATCAAGATCATGGGCCTGGTAGGCACCGGCGTGATGGGCGCCGGGATTGCACAGATTGCCGCTCAGGCGGGCGTGTTGGTGCGCTTGTTCGATGCCCGCGACGGTGCGGCGCAAACCGCTCGGGATAACCTCGGCGCCACGCTCTCGAAGCTGGCCGCCAAGGGCAAGATCACCCAGGCAGCGGTGGACGCTGCGCTTGCGAACCTGCAAGTTGCCGCCACCATTGAGGCGTTGCGCGATTGCAACCTGGTGGTGGAAGCCATTGTCGAAAACCTCGACGCCAAGCGCGGCCTGTTGCAGCAGCTGGAAGGTGTGGTCAGCGCGGCGTGCATCCTCGCCACCAACACCTCGTCGCTGTCGGTCACGGCCATCGCCACCGGCTGCCGACACCCTGAGCGGGTCGCCGGGCTGCACTTTTTCAACCCGGTACCGTTGATGCGCGTCGTCGAAGTGATCGACGGCCTGGCCACCGCACCGAAGGTTGGCGATGAGCTGCTGGCCTTCGTCGCCCGTACCGGCCATCGCGGCGTGCGCGCCAAGGACACTCCGGGTTTCATCGTCAACCACGCCGGCCGTGCGTACGGCACCGAAGCCTTGAAGATGCTCGATGAAGGCATTGCCGAGCGTGGCGACATCGACCGTATCCTGCGTGAAGGCGCAGGCTTTCGCATGGGGCCGCTGGAACTGCTGGACCTCACCGGGCTCGACGTTTCCCACCCGGTGATGGAGTCGATCTACAACCAGTTCTATCAGGACCCGCGCTACAAACCATCGCCCTTGACCCGCCAGATGCTGGTGGGCGGACGCTTCGGGCGCAAGAGCGGGCAGGGCTTCTACCGCTATGAAAATGGCCAGGTGGTGGACGGCCCGCAGCCGCAGCCGGTGCCTTCCATCAAGCAATTCCCGCCGGTATGGATCGCCACCGAAAACGCCGAAGACTACGAGCGCCTCAGCGCCCTGGTGATCGAGTTGGGCGCACACCTTGAAAGCGCGGCGCAGCCTTCGCCTGAAGCGTTGTGCCTGCTGGCGCCCTACGGTCTCGACGCCACCTCGGCCAGCGAGCGCTTCCACACTGACCCGGCACGCACCCTGTGCATCGACCTGCTGACCGACCTGTCGCGCCACCGCACCCTGATGCAAAACCCGCTGACGTCCACCGCCACCCGCGATGCCGCCCACGCGTTGCTCGCCAGTGACGGTGTAGGTGTGACAGTGATCAGCGACAGCGTCGGCTTCGTTGCCCAGCGCACCCTGGCGATGGTGGTCAACCTGGCCTGCGACATTGCCCAGCAACGCATCGCCAGCGTCGACGACATTGACCAGGCCGTACAACTCGGCCTGGGTTATCCACAAGGCCCGCTCGCCTGGGGCGATGCCCTCGGGCCACGGCGCATCCTCACGATTTTGCAACGCATGAGCGAACTCACCCACGACCCGCGTTATCGTCCCAGCCCCTGGCTGCGGCGGCGTGCCGTGCTGGGGATTTCCCTGCGTCATGAAGAGCCGGCAGTCGGCTGATTTCGATTCATCACAGGACAAGAATAATGGGTGCATTGACAGGTTTGCGGGTGCTGGACTTAAGCCGGGTATTGGCCGGGCCCTGGTGTGGCCAGGTGTTGGCCGACCTCGGCGCGGAAGTGATCAAGATCGAACGGCCACAGAGTGGCGACGATACCCGCGGCTGGGGCCCGCCGTGGATGAAGACCGACACCGGCGAGTCATCCGGGCAGGCGTCTTATTACCAGTCCACCAACCGCGGCAAACTATCCGTGGCCATTGACCTGGCCACCAGCGAAGGCCAGGAACTGGTGCGGGCCCTGGCGGCCAGCTCCGACGTACTGATCGAAAACTACAAGGCCGGTTCCCTGGCGCGTTATGGCCTGGATTACGCGACCCTGGCCGAGATCAATCCACGGTTGGTGTACTGCTCCATCACCGGCTTCGGCCAGACCGGCCCGCGCGCCGAAGAACCCGGCTACGACTTCATCATCCAGGGCATCGGCGGCCTGATGAGCATCACCGGCGAACGCGACGACCTGCCCGGCGGCGGCCCGCAAAAAGTCGGCGTGGCGTTCTCCGACCTGATGACCGGCCTGTATTCCACCGTCGCGATCCAGGCCGCACTGCTCAGCCGCGAACGCACCGGCGTTGGCCAACACATCGACATGGCGCTGCTGGACGTACAAGTGGCAACCCTGGCCAACCAGAGCATGAACTACCTGGCCTCGGGCAAGGTGCCGCAGCGTTTCGGCAACGCCCACGCCAACATCGTGCCGTACCAGGTGTTCCGCGCCGCCGACCGCGACTTCATTATTGCCTGCGGCAACGACAGCCAGTTTGTAGCGCTGTGCCACAGCATCGGTTTGCCGCACCTGCCGGAAGACCCGCGCTTTCGGCGCAATGCCGATCGGGTTGCGCATCGGGCGGAGATTGTCGAACTGTTGTCGGCGCACTTCCTGGGGCGCACGGCGGACGAGTGGGTGGCGAGTATTCACGCCTCGAAAGTACCGGTGGGGGCGATCAACAACATCGCGCAATCCCTGGAAGAGCCGCAGGTGATTGCCCGTGGGTTGATGGTGAAGATCCCGCATCCCAGGAATCCGCAGTTCGAGATGGTCGGCAGCCCGATCAAGATGTCGGGCACGCCGGTAGAGTATGTAAGGCCGGCGCCGATGTTGGGGCAGCATACCGATGAGGTACTGGGCGAGCGCCTCGGGTTGTCGGCAGAGCAGTTGGGGCAGCTCAAGGCAGGAGGGGTGATTGAGCAACTCGACTGAAGGATGGCGGCCCACAAGGCCGCCATCTTTGCGCACGACTTTTTAGCGCGCGACTTCTTTAAGGTAGGCAGTTCGGGCCGCAACGGCAGTCGGCGTGAAATCCGTAAACACACCGTCAACACCGGCGCGGAAAAAGGCCATGTATTCCGCCGCCGGGTTGCCCTTGTAGGCACCTGCCAGGTATTTGGCTTCGTTGCGGAAGGTGAAAATATGCACGAACAGGCCGGCCTTGTGCGCATCGCTGATCAGGCTGGTGGGCTTGAAGGTATCGACCTCGGGCAAGCCGGGGTTTTGCGCTGAAGCGGCGGTCAGCGACATCGCTTGCGGCTTCCATGGCCCGATGCCGTCGGCGTAGGTCTTGACCTCGGCCAGCCCGGCCGGGGTCAGCATCGCACCAAAGGCGCGTGGGTCGCCGGCGACGGTCCAGCTGTAGGGGCGGCCGCTGACGAAGGTGTTGGGTTTGTCGGTGATGAAAATGGTCTCGCCGGTCTTGAAGTTCACCCCGTTCCCATCCACCAGTTGAACCGCCCTGGTTTGCAGGCCGATGGAGCGCAGGTATTTCAGGCTGTTCGGGTCGAAGCTCTGCACGAACACCGGCGCATCTTTGCGATTGAGGTTGTTGTCTTCAAGGGTCTTGAGAAACGCCGCTTCGAACGGATGACTGCCCGGCGCGCCGCAGCCGTTGGCGATGGCCTGGGCATTGTTCCAGATCGGGTTCTTGCTTTCCGGGTAGGTGGTAATCACGCGGCCCGTGGCGGCGCTTTTGGCTTTCGCGATGTCGATCACTTCCTGGAAACTCAGGATCGGCAGCTTGCCGTTGAGTTCGGTCGGGCGCTCGTCGCGGGCATCATACGTCGTGCCGCCGATCCATTGCTTGAGTTCGGCCAGGGTGAAATCGCTGATTGACCAGTCGTTGGTATGGTCTTCGCCATCCACGATCAAGGACTTCAACACGGATTTTGGATCGTTGGGGTCAGTCAGATCACTCAGGTACTGGGCCGGGCCATTTTCTGCAGTGGCCGGATACCTGACGTTAACCAGTACACCCGGCACCGTGCGCTTGCGGCGTGCAACTTCGGGATTGGTCTTCGCGACGTCGCTGATGTTGGTGTTGTCGCTCAACCAGGGATTGTGCCGGGCCACCAATACACAGTCCTTGGTCATGTGCAGGTCCAGCTCCAGCGAATCCGCACCAGCGTCGGCTGCATGCTCGTAGGAGGCCCGGGTTTCTTCCGGGTACAGTCCTGGCAGGCCGCGATGGCCGATAACCAGCGGCGGTGCACCGTCCAGGGTTTTGAACGAAGCAGGCGCGACAGGCGCGCTCCTGGTCACACTGTCACACGCGCTCACCGTCAGGCTGCATCCGATAACGATAAAACGGGCAAGCAGGGTTTTTACCGCTGGCGGGCCTGAGCGAGTGTGCATGTGTCGTCCTTCAAGAAGAGGGTAGGGGCGGGGTATCTGCGGATGTTGGCGTTGACGTATGACAGCGTCGTGACAGGAAGTGGCGTGGTGATTTTCCAGCGCGGCGCACCTGGGGTGAAGCAAAAATCTCACTGAATGCTTGACTTCTCCTTTTCAATCAGTAACATACGGCGCATTCCGCGATAGCTCAGTTGGTAGAGCAAATGACTGTTAATCATTGGGTCCCTGGTTCGAGTCCAGGTCGTGGAGCCAGATAGTAAAAAAGCCTGCAGCGATGCAGGCTTTTTTTTGCCTGGAATTTGTCCCGGACACTCGATTCAGGCGTGCCCTCGAAACAGGCGATATTCGGCAGGCATGCACACCGCACAAGGACGAAATCCCGCGGCGATAGCCGTGGCTTCATCGAGAAAAAACACGCGATTTTGCACGTAGCCGCCACGCGCAATGGCTCCCAGCGCCGCACGACAGTCGAGCTTTCCATAGCGCTTGCCGCGACGGTGACCGCCCAGCGTTCCCGGCTCGAGGCTTGGGAAGGGGCTTGCGTCTGCGCCCATCAGCATCCACATGTTTTTGTCAGCCATCGGCTGTCCTCCTGCCGTAGCAGCCTGCGGTACCTCCGCCATGTATCGCCGATCAGGTCGGCTGGCACACCCGGTTTCTTGCTTTTTTTATCACTCAAAAAGGCTCAAAGTCGGGCACGCTATCCATTTCTGCTTTTCGACAGGATTCGAACATGTCAAAACTTCCCGAAACGTCCAATGATCCCTACCAATGGCTTGAAGACGTCGACGGCACGCGTTCACTGGACTGGGTACGCGCCCAGAACCTCAGGACCGAAGACCGGCTCGCCCGCTCCGACAGCTTCAAGCAAATCAAGGCCGAGGTGCTGGAGATACTGGACTCGGACAGCAACATCCCCTACGTCGATAAGGTCGGCGCCTATTACTACAACTTCTGGATGGACGCCGCCCACCCGCGGGGCCTGTGGCGTCGCACCACGCTGGCGGAGTACCGCAAGCCTCAGCCTGCCTGGGAAACGTTGCTGGACCTTGACGCACTGAACGCCGCCGAAGGCGAAAACTGGGTGTGGCACGGTGCTGATTTCTTGCGCCCGGACTACCAGCGCTGCCTGCTGGCGCTGTCCCGTGGCGGCGCCGATGCGAATGTCACCCGCGAGTTTGATCTGGCCAGCAAGACCTGGGTCGAAGACGGCTTCCAGTTGCCCGAGTCCAAGGGCGGCCTGGGCTGGATCGACCGTGACAACGTCTATGTCTATACCGATTTTGGTGAAGGGTCGATGACCCGTTCCGGTTACCCGCGCATCGTCAAGCAGTGGCAGCGCGGTACACCGCTGAGTGCCGCCAGTCTTGTCTATGAAGGCGCGCTGGATGATATGTACATCGCGGCGATGCACGACGACACGCCCGGCTACGAGCGTGACTTCGTCAGCCGCACGCTGGCGTTCTACAACAACGAGCTGTACCTGCGGGGCAGCGACAACCAATTAAGCAAAATCGACGCGCCGAACTCGGCGGAAAAGTCGGTGTACAAAGACTGGCTGCTGCTGGAACTGCGGGAGGACTGGACGCTCGATGAGGTGTTCGTGGCCGGCTCGTTGCTGGCGATCCGGTTTGATCGCTTCATGGCAGGCCAGCGGGATTTCGAGGTGCTGTTCACCCCTACGGACAGCACCTCGCTGGCAGGGTTTTTCTGGACGCTGAATCACCTGGTGCTGAACGTACTGGATCACGTCAAGAACCGCCTCAGCGTTCTCACCCCCGGCGCGAACGGCTGGCAGCACAGCCCGTTCACCGGGGCGCCGAGCATGGGGACGGTGGATGCCAGCGCAGTGGACAGCGACGACAGTGATGCCGTCTGGCTGGTGACCACTGACTACCTGACGCCGACCACCTTGTCGCTGGCCGAGATCGGTCATCCGCCCGAGGTACTGAAAACCCTGCCGGCCTTTTTCGATTCCAGCCAGCACGTGATCGAGCAGCACTTTGCGGTCTCCAGGGACGGCACTCGTGTGCCGTATTTCCTGGTGCTCGGGAAAGACCTGCCGCGCAACGGCACGGCGCCGACCTTGCTCTATGGTTACGGCGGCTTTGAATACTCCCTGACCCCGTATTACTCCGGTAAGGCTGGCCGCGCCTGGCTTTCGAAGGGCGGGGTGTACGTGGTTGCCAACATTCGCGGTGGCGGTGAATACGGCCCGCGCTGGCACCAGGCCGCACTCAAGCAGAACCGTCCGCGTGCCTACGAAGATTTCGCCGCAGTGGCCCGTGACCTGATCGACCGCGGGATCACTTCGCCCCGACATCTGGGCGCGGAGGGTGGCAGCAACGGTGGTCTGTTGGTCGGCAATATGCTTACTCAATACCCGGAACTGTTCGGTGCAATCGTCTCCCAGGTGCCCTTGCTCGACATGCAGCGCTATCACCTCCTGTTGGCCGGGGCGTCGTGGATGGGGGAATACGGCAACCCGGACGTACCTGAAGAGTGGGCGTACATCCAGACGTTTTCTCCATACCACCTGTTCGATCCGGCGAAGGCCTACCCACCGGTGTTTTTCCTGACCTCGACCCGCGATGACCGGGTGCATCCAGCCCACGCCCGCAAGCTGGCGGCGAAGATGATCGAGGCCGGCAAGGACGTGACGTACTACGAAAATATCGAAGGTGGGCACGGCGGGGCGGCAGACAATGCGCAGGCTGCGCATATGAGTGCGCTGGTCTACAGCTTTTTGTGGGAGAAGTTGAGTTCTAATCGGGACTGAGTGTTGCCAGCCTTAATTGCTGGTATGCCTGCACCAATTGGTCGAGCGTAAACCCAAGGTTTCTGCCGCTGGGATTGGGCAGAACCCACACCGCCGCACACCCCAGGGTGTGCGGTTGAAGCCCCCAGGCAATCTGCTTCTGCCCGCTCAACGCGCTATAGGCGGCCTTTCCCAGAAACGCCACATACCGTGGCGCGTAGCGTGCGATCTTGCGTTCAAAACTAGCCGCCGCCGCCCTGAATTCATCCGCCGACAACTGGTCCGCCCGGGCCGTAGGCCGCTCCACCACCGTGGTCAGCCCGCATTGGTATTGCAGGATCGTGAGGTCGTTCTCCGGCTGCACTTCATGGGGCGTAAACCCGGCCAGGTGCAGCGTGCGCCAGAACCGATTGCTCCTGCCCATGAAGTGATGTCCGGTGGTGGCGGCCTTCAGCCCCGGGTTTATGCCGCAGAAAATCACGGCCAGGTCTTTGGTCAGAATGTCTTCGAGTGTTTCGTTCATGCTGAGTCTCAGGCAAGTGTCTTTCACGACGTTGGGAAAAACACAGGGGCGGTCTGGCGTATCGCGTTAGTCGGGATACCCTGTGAACCTGTTCAGGCTATCTTTACAGCGGCCATCATGGTTAACGGGGCCCGCAGGTCAACAGCAGAGCTGCTTTATGTGGGAGCGGGCTTGCTCGCGAAAAAACCGAGAACGCCGCGTTGAATCAGGATGCCAGCGTCATCGTTGACGACCTTCGCGAGCAAGCCCGCTCCCACATTTGACTGTGCCCGCTCTTGATTTTGATCTTGGGCGGCCCGCGGAGTAATGCCGGCAAGAGCGGAACCAATATCAGCCATTACCTAAATAACCGATATACCCCCTAACCCAACAACGCCCGAGCAAACTCATCAGACGCAATAAAGTCCATGGCCTTGCGCAACTCGCAAGCCGCCTCAGCCCCAAACACCTCATCAAACCGCACCGCCATCTGCCTGGACACCACCCGCGCCTCTTCGTATTTACGCTGCCCCGCGTCGGTCAACAGCACCCGCCGGCTGCGGCGGTCCAACTCATCCACCCGCAACACCACCAGCCCATCCCGCACCAGCGGCTTGAGCGTATGCCCCAGGGCCGACAAATCCATCACCAACGACTGCGCCAGGTCGCGCATCTTCGGAGCGTCGCCATTGGCGATGTGGTTCATCAGCGAATACTGGGTGGCCTTCAGACCAAACGGCGCAAACGCCTCGTCATAGATCTGCGCCATACGACGGGACGCGCGCCGCACGGCTCCGTTGGAACAGGTGCTCGGGCTATTCAGGACAGGCGGTGCGCATTTCACAGGCTGATCACTCGCTACAGATCAAGGGTTAACCGAACGTTAATCCGGCAAGATGAATATTGACACATGCTGCAACAAATTAGTTGCGTATGCCACTAAACGCTATATCGTGGCATATGCCTCTATTTTGACCGGATGTCAGTGCAGTTGGCCCGGAACACAGACGGGCGGGGCAGGAGGGAAGCGCTGTTCGGTACCTCCTTCAGTCATCAACTTCCTGTCTGGATCACATCTATGCTCAACCTCGTGCGCATCGCATTGCGGCGCCCCTATACCTTCCTGGTATTGGCTATTTTCATTCTGATTGTGGGCCCGCTCGCGGCCTGGCGTACCCCGACCGACATCTTCCCCGAAATTCGCATCCCCGTGATTGCCGTGATCTGGCAGTACACCGGCTTGCCGCCCGACCAGATGGCCGGCCGCATCACCTCGCCGTTCGAGCGGGTGCTGACCACCACGGTCAACGACATCCGCCATATCGAGGCGCAATCGCTGAACGGCTACGGCATCGTCAAGGTGTTCTTCCAGCCGGGAGTCAATATCAGTACGGCCAACGCGCAGATGACTTCGGTGTCCCAGGCCATCCTGCGTCAACTGCCGCCGGGCACCACGCCGCCGCTGATCCTCAACTACAGCGCCTCGACAGTGCCGATCGTGCAGTTGGCGTTGTCCGGCAAAGGCCTCAGCGAACAGAAACTCGGTGACCTGGGCCTCAACACCGTGCGCCTGATGCTGACCACGGTGCCCGGTGCCGCACTGCCATACCCCTTCGGCGGCAAGACCCGCCAGGTGCAGATCGACCTCGACTCCGCACGCATGCAGGCCCGTGGTCTCTCGGCGCAGGACGTGGCCACTGCCCTGGCCACGCAGAACCTGATCACCCCGGTGGGCACGCAAAAGATCGGCAGCTACGAGTTCAACCTGCAACTGAACAACTCGCCGACGGACTTCCACGACCTGGAAAACCTGCCGATCAAGACCGCCGACGGCACCACCGTGTTGATTCGTGACGTGGCCACGGTGCGTGACGGCAACCCGCCGCAGACCAACATCGTGCACGTCAACGGCAACCGCTCCGTGCTGCTGCCGGTGCTCAAGACCGGTTCGGCGTCGACCCTCGGGGTGATCGCCGGGATCAAGGACAAACTGGCCGACAACAAAGGCGCCTTGCCGCCCAACCTGAATATCGACCTGATCGGCGACCAGTCGCTGTTCGTGCGCTCGGCCATCAGCGGCGTCGCCCGGGAAGGGATCATAGCGGCCGCGTTGACCAGCCTGATGATCCTGTTGTTCCTCGGCAGTTGGCGCTCCACGGTGATCATCGCCACGTCGATCCCGCTGGCCATCCTGTCGTCGATTGCCACGCTGTCGGCGCTCGGCGAAACCCTCAACATCATGACCCTCGGCGGCCTGGCATTGGCCGTGGGGATCCTGGTGGATGACGCTACGGTGACCATCGAAAACATCAACTGGCACCTGGAACAGGGCAAGCCGGTGGAGACGGCGATCCTCGACGGCGCGGCGCAGATCGTCACGCCGGCGTTCGTGTCGCTGCTGTGTATCTGCATCGTGTTTGTGCCGATGTTTTTCCTGGAAGGCGTGGCGCGCTTCCTGTTTGTGCCGATGGCCGAAGCGGTGATCTTCGCGATGATCGCCTCGTTCATCCTCTCGCGAACCCTGGTGCCGACCCTCGCCAATTACCTGCTCAAGCCTCACGAACATCATGCGGACGGTACGCCGGTGGTGGCGCCGTCGAGCAACCCGCTGGTGAAATTCCAGCGCGGGTTCGAGCGCCAGTTCGAGGCGTTTCGCGGGGTTTACCACGGGGCACTGGAGAGTGCCTTGCACCACCGCCGTATCGCGGTGATCGCGATGCTGGCGTTCGTCGCCGTGTCGTTTGCGCTGGTGCCATTCCTGGGTCGCAACTTCTTCCCCGACGTCGACTCCGGGCAGATCCTGTTGCATGTGCGTGCACCGATCGGCACGCGGGTCGAGAGCAATGCGCGGCTGGTCTCGCAGATCGAGAACACCATTCATAACGTGATTGAGCCCCGGGAGCTGGCGGCCATCGTCGACAATATCGGCCTGGCCATCAGTGGGATCAACGTGGCCTACAACAACACCGGCACCGTGGGCTCACAGGACAGCGACATCCAGATCAGCCTGAAAGAGGGCCATCGTCCCACCGCCGAATACATGCGCGAACTGCGGGAGCGGCTGCCCCGTGAATTCCCGAATGCGGTGTTCTCGTTCCCGGCTTCGGACATCGTCGGGCAGATTCTCAACTTCGGTTCTTCGGCGCCGGTGGATGTGCAAGTCAGCGGCAATAACCTGCCCGCCAACTTCACCTACGCCAGCACGTTGCTGCGGGAAATCCGGCGGGTGCCGGGTGTGGTGGATGCGCGTATCCAGCAGTCGCGGCAACTGCCCACGTTCAAGATCGATGTGGACCGTACCCAGGCCCAACTGGTGGGCCTGAACGAGCGCGATGTGACCAACAGCCTGGTGGTCAACCTGGCGGGTTCCAGCCAGGTGGCGCCGACGTTCTGGCTCAACCCGGCCAACGGCGTGTCTTATCCGATTGTGATGCAAACCCCGCAGTACGGCCTCGACACCCTGGCCGCCCTGCATAACCTGCCGTTGAGCGGCAGCCCCGGTTCGGCGCAAGACCAGACCCTCGGCGGCCTGGCGTCCATCGAACGCAGCCACGCGAACTCGGTGGTGACCCAGTCGGACATCCAGCCGGTGGTCGAGGTGTTGACCGCAATCCAGGGCCGCGACCTCGGTGCCGTTGCCGCCGACATCCAGAAGATCATCGCCGCCCACGCCAGCGAAGTGCCCACCGGCTCCAAGGTGCTGTTGCAGGGTCAGGTGCAAACCATGAACGCGGCCTTCAGTGGCTTGCTGTTTGGCCTGCTTGGCGCGGTGGTGCTGATATACCTGCTGATCGTGGTCAACTTCCAGTCGTGGGCTGACCCGTTCGTGATCATCACCGCCTTGCCGGCGGCGCTCGCGGGCATCGTGTGGATGCTGTTCATCACCCACACGCCGCTGTCGGTACCGGCGCTGACCGGGGCGATCATGTGCATGGGCGTGGCCACCGCCAACGCCATCCTCGTGGTGAGCTTCTGCCGCGAACGCCTGGCCGTGCACGGGGATGCGGTGCAGGCGGCGCTTGAAGCCGGCTTTACCCGTCTGCGCCCGGTATTGATGACCGCGATTTCGATGATCATCGGCATGGCGCCGATGGCGCTGAGCCTGGGGGAGGGCGGCGAACAGAACGCCCCGCTGGGCCGTGCGGTCATCGGCGGGCTGGCCTTCGCCACCATTGCCACGTTGTTCCTGGTTCCGCTGATTTTCAGTCTTGTGCACGGGCGGCGTCAGCACGCCACGCTTGCGACCACCGCCACTCAAGGGGTTTGACATGTCTGCTTCCGTTTCCAATCCGGGTTCGCCCCGCCGTAAATCCCGTGGTCTGCTCTGGCTGGTGCTGGGGCTGGTGGTCCTGGTTGCCGTGGTGGTATTCGGCATCGGCGTGCGCGCCAGCGAATCCCATGATCTGAAAACCTGGACCGATGCCCAGGCGTTGCCCAGCGTGATCCTGATCACCCCGAGCGTGCAGCCCCAGGGTCCGATCCTGAACCTGCCGGGGCGTCTTGAGGCGTATTCGCGGGCGTCGATCTTTGCCCGGGTCAATGGCTACCTCAAGACCTGGAACGTCGACATCGGCGACCACGTGAAGGCCGGGCAACTGCTGGCCGAAATCGACACGCCGGAGCTCGATCAGCAACTGCTGCAAGCCAAGGCCGTGCTGGCTTCGGCCCAGGCCGACGAGTCGCTGGCACAGACCACCGCCAAGCGCTGGCAGGCAATGCTTTCGTCGGACTCGGTGTCGCGCCAGGACGTGGATGAGCGCACCGGCGACCTGACTGCCAAGCAGGCCAAAGTGGTCGCGGCCAGGGCCAACGTCGACCAGTTGGTTGCCACCAAGGGCTTCCAGCGCTTGACTGCGCCGTTCGCCGGCGTGGTCACTGCACGCTCCACCGATGTGGGTGCGCTGATCAGTGCCGGTGGTGCCACCGGCAAAGAGCTGTTCGCGGTCTCCGACGTCAGCCGCCTGCGGGTGTATGTGCAGGTGCCGCAGTCGTCGGCGCCGCAGATCCAGGTGGGCACCGTGGCACGTCTGAGCGTGCCGGAGTATCGCGGTGAAACCTTCAACGCCAAGGTGATCGCCACTGCCGATGCGGTGAACGCCGCGTCCGGCAGCACCCTGGTGCAACTGTTGGTGGACAACCCCGGCAGCCGCCTGTTGCCGGGCGGCTACACCAGCGTGCAGTTCACCTTGCCGGTGCAGACCGACGTGCTGCGCCTGCCTGCCAGCGCCCTGGTGTTCGATGACAAGGGCATGCGCGTGGCCACCCTCGACGCGAATAATCATGTGCACTTCAAGACCGTGACCATCGCCCGGGACTTCGGTGACAGCGTGGAAATCGGCAGCGGCCTGGTCGCCACCGACCGCGTGATCGACACCCCGCCCGACGGCCTGGCCGACGACGATTCGGTGCAGCTGGCCGCCAATCCTGTGGAGGCCAAACCCCATGGCTAAGCGCACTTGCCTGGTATTGGTCGCGACCCTGGGCCTGGGCGCCTGCCACCTTGCGCCGCCGCTGGACGTGCCGGAGGTACCCATTGCCGCGCAGTTCCATACCCAGGGACCGTGGACCGTCGGCACACCGAACGACCAAGCAAGTCGCGACGGTTGGTGGCACATCTACAAGGACCCGCAACTGGATGCGATGGAGCAGCAGTTGCTGCAAAGCAACCCGGACTTGAGCGCGGCACTGGCTCACTATTCCCAGGCCCAGGCGTTTTTGGCCCAGGCGCAATCCGGGCTGTTTCCAAAGCTGATCGGTTCCAGCAATGCCCAGCGCATTCGCCAGTCGGACACCCGCCCACTGCGCTCTGCCAGCCCGCCGAATGTTTACGATTCCGGGACAGTGGGGGTCGAACTGGACTATGAAGTCGACCTCTGGGGCCGTGTGCGCGACACCGTTGCCGCCGGCACCAGCGACGCCCAGGCCGCCAAGGCCGACCTGGCCTCAGTGCGTCTGAGTTTGCAGGCGCAATTGGCCGACAGCTACATCCGCCTGCGTGGCATTGACCGGCAAGACCAGTTGCTGCAGGAAACCAGCGATGCCTATGCCAAGGCTTTGAGCCTGACCGAAGGCTTGCACGGCGGCGGTATCGTCTCCGGGCTGGACGTGGCGCGGGCGCGTACCCAACTGTCGACGGTCAAGTCGCAGCTGAGCCAGAATTTGGTGCAGCGTGCAGTGCTTGAACACTCCATAGCGGCGATGCTGGGTGAGTCCGCATCGACCTACGCGATTGCCCCCAGCGTCGCGGATATTGCCTTGCCCGGCGTGCCCACCGGTGTACCGTCTACGCTGTTGCAGCGTCGGCCGGACATCGCCGCTGCCGAGCGCCGGATTGCCTCGGCCAATGCACGCATAGGGGTGGCGAAAGCCGCCTGGTTCCCGGCCCTTACCCTGAGTGCCCAGGGTGGTTTCCAGAGTGATGAGTTCGCGCACTTGTTGAGCGCGCCCAACATTTTCTGGGCCATCGGCCCGTCGCTGGTGGGGACGATTTTTGACGGCGGCGCGCGCCAGGCCGGGGTGGACAGTGCCAAGGCGGCAACCGATGAAGCCGCGGCCAAGTATCGTGGTGTAGTGTTGACCGCGTTCGAGCAGGTGGAGAACAACCTCTCCATCATCTCCGGGCTCGACACCGCCCTGGTTGACCAGCGCGATGCGGCGGCAGCCGCGCAGTACGCCGAGGACTTGTCCCTGGCCCGCTATCGCCAGGGTGGCGCGGCGTACCTGGACGTGGTGACGGCGCAGGTAGCGTCGTTGCAGGCACAGCGCACGGTGCTGGATCTGCAGACTCAACAGTTAAGCGCCAACGTAGGGCTGATCAAGGCACTGGGTGGCGGCTGGAATATGGCCCAACTGGCCCAAAAGAACCTGTAGGAGCGAGCTTGCTCGCGAAGGTCGTCGACCACACCGCGGGCATCCTGAAAGAACACGGCGCCCTCGAGTTTTTCGCGAGCAAGCTCGCTCCTGCCGTTAGTTGTTGTGAACATTGAATCCAAGGAGTAGTGGCATGACTGATTACGTACCGCCAAAAGTCTGGACCTGGAAGACCCAAAACGGCGGCACCTTCGCCAGCATCAACCGGCCCATTGCCGGCGCGACCCACGACAAGGAATTGCCGGTAGGCCGTCATCCGTTGCAGCTGTATTCGTTGGCAACGCCCAATGGCCAGAAGGTCACGATCCTGCTGGAAGAGCTGCTGGCCCTGGGTCACAAGGGTGCCGAATACGATGCGTGGTTGATCAGGATCGGTGACGGCGACCAGTTCGGCAGCGGCTTCGTCGGCGTCAATCCGAACTCGAAGATTCCCGCGCTGCTGGACCGCAGCGGGCCCAAGCCGATTCGGGTGTTCGAGTCGGGTGCGATCCTGCAGTACCTGGCCGAGAAGTTCGGCGCGTTCCTGCCCACCGAACCGGCGGCCCGTGCCGAATGCCTGTCGTGGTTGTTCTGGCAGATGGGCAGCGCGCCGTACCTGGGCGGTGGCTTCGGGCATTTCTATGCCTACGCGCCGACCAAGATCGAATACGCCATCGACCGCTTCGCCATGGAAACCAAGCGCCAACTGGACGTACTGGACAAGCAATTGGCCGAGCACGAATACATTGCCGGGGATGAGTACACTATCGCCGACATGGCGATCTGGCCGTGGTACGGCGGCCTGGTGAAAGGCCGTTTGTATGAGGCGGGGGAGTTTCTCTCGGTGCAGGATTACAAGCACGTCGTGCGCTGGGCCAATGCCATCGAAGCGCGGCCGGCGGTGCAGCGTGGGCGCCGGGTCAACCGTGTGTCGGGCGAGCCGTCAGAGCAACTGCGCGAGCGGCATGACGCGTCGGACCTCGACCTGCACCGTTGATAGAGCTGGCAACCCACACCTTGTGGCGAGGGGGCTTGTCCCCCGTTGGGCTGCGCAGCAGCCCTGAAAAATCACCGCGTTTTTTCAGGAAAATTCGGTGAGCTTATTGGGGCTGCTGCGCAGCCCAACGGGGGACAAGCCCCCTCGCCACAGGTTTCAGCGGTGCCTTCGCGGCGTTCCCATTTGGCAATCACAAGCGGTGCCAGGGCATTGCCCAGCACGTTCAACGCGGTGGTCGGCATTTCCATCAGGCGATACACCCCGGCGATGAAGGCGATGCCCTCCAACGGCAAGCCCGCACTCGCCAGGGTCGCCGACAGAATCACGAACATGAACCCCGGCACCCCGGCCGCGCCCTTGGATGTCAGTACCATGGTCACCACCAGCAGGGCCTGGTCGCCAAGGCTCAGGTCGATGCCATACAGCTGCGCCACGAACAGCGTGCCGATCCCCAGGAACAGCGACGCACCGTCCAGGTTGAACGAATACCCCACCGGCACCACAAAGCTCACCAGCGAAGGCGGCACGCCGTAGGTTTCGAGTTTCTTCATCAGTTGCGGCATCACCGCCGCCGAACTGGCGGTGGAGAACGCCAGGATCAGTTCATCCTTGATATGCCGCATCAACGCAAACAGGTTGATCCCCCACAGCCGCGCCACCAGGTTGAGCACCACCAGCACGAAGAAAGCAATCGACACGTAGCTGACCAGGATCAGCTTGGCCAACGGCAACAGCGAGCTGAAACCGAAGTTGGCCACGGTCACTGCGATCATCCCGAACACGCCGATGGGCGAATAGGCCATGATCATCGACGTGACCTTGAACATCGCCTCCGACACCCCGCGCAGCAGGGCAATCACCGGGTCTTTGCGCTCGGCGGGCAAGCGCGAAACCCCGAGGCCAAACATCACCGCGAAGAACAGCACCGACAGCAGGCTGCCCTGGGCCATGGCGTTGATCACGTTGTCCGGAATGATCCCGACAATGATCTGCCCCAGGCTGTGGCCGCCGCCGGCGCTGCTGGTGGGCAAGGTCACGGCACTCGCTTGCAGGCTGGCCAGTTCGGTGCCGGCGCCCGGCTGGAGCAGGTTGCCCATCACCAGCCCGACGATGATCGCCAAGGTGGTGATGCAGAAGAAATAGCCCAGGGACTTGGCCCCGATGCGTCCCAGGGATTTACCGTCACCGTGCCCGGCAATGCCCACCACCATGCAGGCAAACACGATGGGCACGACGATCATCTTCATCAGCTTGATAAAGATATCGCCCGCCGGTTGCAGCAGGTTGTCCACCAGCCACGGCCGGGATTCGGGAAAACGGTGCAGCAGGGCGCCGATGGCGATGCCGGCGAGCAAGCCGATCAGGATTTGCCAGACCAGCGCGATGCGGGGCTTGTGCATGGGAATGCCTCATTTATATCAATGATTATGAGTGTTGTTCTAGGCAGTCAATGAGCGGCCATCCCTGGCCGCCGGGTGGGGCGGGAACCGTCAGCGCAATCGATGGCACGCTTCATTCAGGCGACGGCAACCTTCTTCAATCACGTCAAGCGAGCTGGCGAAAGACAGGCGGATATACGGCGACATGCCGTACGCCGCGCCGCTTACGGTGGCCAGGCCGTGTTCCCGCAGCAGGTGCTCGGCCAGTTGGGTGTCACTGTCGATCCGCTCGCCGTGGGCGGTGGTCTTGCCCATCAGCCCGGCGACGTTGGCGAACACGTAGAACGCGCCATCCGGTGGCGTGAAGCTCACGCCGGGAATGTCTTCGAGCAGGCCCAGCATGCGTTCGCGGCGTTGCTGGTACACCTCGCGCATCCCGGCGATGGGCGCCTGGTCGCCAGCGAAGGCGGCAACTGCGGCAGCCTGGCTGAGGGAACTGGGGCAGGTGGTGGTTTGCGAAAGCAGCTTGGCAATGGCCGCGATCAACCAGGCCGCACCGGCACCGAAACCCAGGCGCCAGCCGGTCATGGCGTAGCCCTTGGAGGCGCCGTTGACGATCAGCGTGCGCGGCTTCAGGTCCGGTGCGAGTCGGGTCAGGGAAACGTGGCGGGCATCGTCGTAGACGAAGTGCTCGTAGATCTCGTCCGCCATGATCAGCACATGGGGATGGCGCCGCAGCACCGCGGCCAGGGCCAGCAGTTCGGCCTCGTTGTACACCGCGCCGCTGGGGTTGTTCGGGCTGTTGAGGATCACCCATTTGCTGCGCGGGGTGATCGCCTGTTCCAGGGCCTGAGGCGACAGTTTGAACCCCAGTGACTCGTCGCCGGGAATGATCACCGGCGTCGCGTCATTCAGCCGTGCGATGTCCGGGTACGACACCCAATACGGCGTGTGCACGATGACTTCGTCGCCGCGATTCAGGGTCGCCGCCAGGGCGTGATAGATGATGTGCTTGCCACCGCACCCGGCGATCACTTCGTCCAGCCCATAGTCCAACTGGTTATCGCGCTTGAGCTTGAGGCAGATCGCCTGGCGCAGGGCGAGGGTGCCGCTGGTGGCGGTGTAGTGGGTGTCGCCACCGTGCATCGCGGCGCTGGCTGCTTCGAGGATATGCGCGGGTGTATCGAAGTCCGGCTCGCCCACGGTGAAGTTGACGATGTCCCGGCCCTGGGCGCGCAGTTCGCTGACCAGTGCATTGGCGGCGATGCTCGGGGAGGGCGCGATGCCCAGCACCCGGTCGGACAGAAAGGCAGTGCTCATGATGACTCCCCTCAGCCTGCCAGGCCGGCCTGTTGCAACACCTTGTCGATCCAGCTCTGGCGCACCGCACCGCTGGCGATTTCGGCTTTGACTTGCTCTTCATGGGCCGCGTGTTGCGCGGCCTTGCGCAGCACTTCGGCGGCGTCGGCCTGGGAGAAGGCGACCAGGCCGTCTTCGTCACCCACCAGCACATCCCCCGGGTTGATCAGCATGCCGCCGATGGACACCGGCACATTCACCTCGCCCGGGCCGGTCTTGTAGGGGCCGCAATGCACCACGCTGCGGGCGTAGCAAGGGGTGTCCTCGAAGCTCGCGACATCGCGAATCGCCCCGTCAATCACAAACCCCACGCAGCCGCGTTGCTGGGCGTAGAGCTTGACCAGTTCGCCGATCACCGCGTTGTTGGTGTCGCCCTGGGCGTCCACCACCAGCACGTGGCCGGGCTCCAGCATGCTCAAGGCCTTGTAGATCAGCAGGTTGTCGCCGGGGCGGGTTTTCACCGTGAGCGCGGTGCCCACCAGCTTGCCGGTGCGGTTGTAGCGGTTCAGCCCACGGGCGCCGATGTGCCGGCCGAGGTTGTCGCTGATGTGCGGGGTGACCACGTGAGTGAAGGCTTCAAGCACTTCGGCGCAAGCCAGAGGCGGGTTGGGGAGGATGCGGGAACCGGGCAAGGACATGGCTGTAACTCCGATTGATCTTATGGGTCTGTGGCTAGATCTTAGGAGTGATGAACATACAGTTTTAGCGATATTTTATTATCTGATAGGATCGCTTTTTCTCATGGGAGATGGCCGATGATCACGTTCAAGCAAATCGACGCGTTGTACTGGATTGCCGAGCTGGGCAGTTTCGAGGCGGCGGCGAACAAGCTGAACATGTCGCAGTCGGCGATTTCCAAGCGCATCCAGGAGTTGGAAGAAACCTTCGATGTGGAGATTTTCGACCGCAGCAAACGCAATGCGCGGTTGACGGAAAAGGGCGCCGAGTTGCTCGACTACGCCAAGGACCTGCTAGAGCGTCGTGACTACATGCTGGAGCGGGTCAGCACCCGTGAAGTGCTGGTGCGCAGGTTTCGCCTGGGGGTGACGGAATTGACGGCTTTCACCTGGTTGCCGGCGCTGGTGGAGGCGTTGCGCGAGGCCTATCCCAAGGTGCAGATCGAGCCGTCGGTGGAGCTGAGCAGTGAGCTGTTTCGCAAGCTGGAGAGTGATGAGCTGGACCTGGTGATCGTGCCTGATGCCTACAGTGATTCGCGCTTCCTGAGTACGCCGCTGGGCAGTGTGGAAAACGCCTGGATGTGCGCACCGGGGTTGGTCAGCGAGGCTGATCCGGTGGGGCTTGAGGCATTGGCCGGGTATACGGTGTTGACCCAGGGTTCGCACTCGGGGACGGGGCTGATTTATGAGCGCTGGTTGGCAGCGCATGCTGTGCAGATGCCGCGCAAGTTGACCAGTCATAACCTGTTGGTGCAGGTCGGGCTGGCGCTGTCGGGGGTGGGGGTGAGTTATTTGCCCAAGGGGTGTTTGTCGCATTTGATCGAGCGCGGGGAGCTGCGCGCGCTGGTGACGGAACCGGCGCTACCGAGGGTTGGGTATGTGGCGTTGCATCGCGGGGATCGGCAGTTTGGCTTGAACCAGAATGTGGCGCAGTTGGCGGTGCAGTGTTGTGATTTTTCGCGGTTGTTGTTTTGAGTGTATATCCGTTATTTAGGTAACGGCTACTTAGGGTTCCGCTCTTACAGCGGGTCACTTTTGAAAAGCGCAAAAGTAACCAAAACGCTCTGCCCCGCCTGTCGGCACCTCGCCTAGGCTCGGTGTTCCCTCACTCCGGCACCACTCCGCGGGCCGCCGCGACGGGCCATCCATGGCCCGGCGCGGCTAAACCGGCGTCCTGCCGGTTTACCCGCTCCGCACTGCCTGCGTTCGGCCTCGGGCTTATTGGGGCAGTCAGATC
>NZ_JACAPX010000021.1:0-129573 GCF_013385435.1 Pseudomonas sp. F9001 | reverse complement strand
TGGGCTTCGATGATCTGAAGCAGCTCGCTATCGAAACCTACATAACTCATTGTTTACCAAGGAGTTTTCCGTTTCGACTGCGCCGGAAGTGGGGCGAATTATAGACAGATATAAAACGCCGTCAACAGTTAATTTCAGGTTTATTCGGATTTAAGCGTAATACGCGCAAATGCCTTCTTGCCGGCCTGGCAAACGTGGGTCGCGCCCAGCTCGTATATAAAGGTGCGATCGACAACCTCACCATCTATACGCACACCGCCAGACCCCAGAAGGTCGCGCGCCACCGCCGAGTTCTTCACCAGGCCCGCCTTATTAAGGACGGCAGCGATCGGCATTGCCTCGCCAGCAGTCAATTCAATCTCAGGCAGATCATCCGGCAGCTCGCCATCCTTCATACGGTTACCCGCAGCACGGTGAGCACTGGCCGCAGCCTCTTCACCATGGAAGCGCGCAACAATCTCTTCAGCCAGCTTGATCTTCACATCCCGCGGGTTAGCCCCAGCTTCCACTTCAGCACGCAGTGCATTGATCTCATCCATCGAGCGGAAACTCAACAGTTCGAAGTAACGCCACATCAGCGCATCCGGAATCGAAACCAGCTTGCCGTACATCACACCCGGCGCTTCCTGGATACCGACATAGTTACCCAGGGACTTGGACATCTTCTTGACGCCATCCAGCCCTTCCAGCAACGGCATCGTCAGAATGCACTGAGCCTCTTGCCCATACGCACGCTGCAGCTCACGCCCCATCAGCAGGTTGAACTTCTGATCAGTACCGCCCAGCTCGACATCGGCACGCAACGCCACCGAGTCATACCCTTGAACCAATGGGTACAGGAACTCATGGATAGCGATCGGCTGATTAGTGGAGTAGCGCTTATCGAAGTCATCGCGCTCGAGCATGCGAGCAACGGTGTACTGGGACGTAAGACGAATGAAATCCGCCGGCCCCATCTGATCCATCCAGGTGGAGTTGAAGGCCACCTCGGTCTTGGCCGGATCAAGAATCTTGAAGACCTGGGTCTTGTAGGTCTCGGCGTTATCGAGAACCTGCTCACGGGTCAGCGGCGGACGCGTAGCGCTCTTGCCGCTCGGATCGCCGATCATCCCGGTGAAGTCACCTATAAGGAAGATCACCTGATGCCCCAGTTCCTGGAACTGGCGCAGCTTATTAATAAGCACCGTATGCCCAAGGTGCAGATCCGGCGCCGTCGGATCAAAGCCGGCCTTAATACGCAGGGGCTGGCCACGCTTGAGCTTTTCGATCAGCTCAGCTTCGACCAACAGTTCTTCCGCACCACGTTTGATCAGCGCTAGCTGCTCTTCAACCGACTTCATAACAGACCCGCAAGGCTCAGATTCAAAAGGGAACCAACCATACAAGATCAGGGACTAATTACAAGTTTTGCCCTGCGCACGGACACCGTTCAGCAAGCCCAGCGTTCGCAAGCTTGCACCACAGATGATTTGGTTATATTTTATACAGTTATTTCATCTTCATCATGTCATTCATCTTTTCCAATTCATCTTTTCAAAGTCAAAATTACTTATGACCACAGAACCGTCTAAAGCGCCGCCGCTTTACCCGAAGACCCACCTGCTCGCCGCAAGTGGGATCGCCGCCCTTCTGAGCCTGGCACTCCTGGTATTTCCTTCCAGCGACGTAGAAGCCAAACGAACGACCCTAAGCCTTGACCTTGAAAGTCCGGTTGAGCAACTGACACAAGATCAAGACGCTTCCGACGCACTTCAAGCCACAAATGGCGCAGCCGAATCGCCGTTTGCCCAGATCGAAAGCAGCGCCGAAGACACCAAGGAAACCGCGCAGGCCGAACCTGCGGTAGTAGAGGCACCCAAGAACCCGCTGCACCGGGAAGTCATTGTTGCCAAGGGCGACACCCTTTCGACCCTGTTCGAAAAGGTCGGCCTCCCCGCCGCGACGGTCAACGATGTACTGGCAAGCGACAAGCAGGCCAAGCAATTCACCCAACTCAAGCATGGCCAGAAGCTTGAATTCGAACTGGCGCCCGACGGCCAGTTGACCAACCTGCACAGCAACGTCAGCGACCTGGAAAGCATCACCCTGACCAAAGGCGCCAAGGGCTTTGCGTTCAACCGCATCACCACCAAGCCGGTCATGCGCTCCGCCTATGTACACGGCGTGATCAACAGCTCGCTGTCGCAGTCCGCCGCCCGCGCCGGCCTGTCCCACAGCATGACCATGGACATGGCCAGCGTGTTTGGCTACGACATCGACTTCGCCCAGGACATTCGCCAGGGTGACGAATTCGACGTGATCTACGAACAGAAGGTCGCCAACGGCAAGGTCGTCGGCACCGGCAACATCCTTTCTGCGCGGTTTACCAACCGTGGCAAGACCTACACCGCCGTGCGCTACACCAACAAACAAGGCAACAGCAGCTACTACACCGCCGATGGCAACAGCATGCGCAAGGCGTTCATCCGTACCCCGGTTGACTTCGCCCGTATTAGCTCGCGTTTCTCGATGGGTCGCAAGCATCCAATTCTGAACAAAATTCGCGCTCACAAAGGCGTCGACTACGCCGCCCCGCGTGGCACGCCGATCAAGGCTGCCGGTGACGGCAAGGTCTTGCTGGCCGGTCGCCGTGGCGGCTACGGCAACACCGTGATCATCCAGCACGGGGCCACCTACCGTACGCTGTATGGCCACATGCAAGGTTTCGCCAAGGGCATCCAGACCGGCGGCAACGTCAAGCAGGGCCAGGTGATCGGTTACATCGGCACTACCGGGCTGTCCACCGGCCCGCACTTGCACTACGAGTTCCAGGTCAACGGCGTGCACGTCGACCCACTGGGCCAGAAGCTGCCAATGGCCGACCCGATCGCGAAGGCCGAGCGCGCTCGCTTCCTGCAGCAGAGCCAGCCATTGATGGCCCGCATGGACCAGGAGCGCTCGACTCTCCTGGCTTCGGCGAAGCGCTAAGCCATGTCGCTCTATATAGGTGTGATGTCCGGGACCAGCCTTGATGGCTTGGACATTGCGCTGATCGAGCAAGGCCCGGCGATCAAGCTGATCGCCACCCACTACATCCCCATGCCTGAATCCCTGCGTTCCGAGCTGCTTGGCCTGTGCGCCAGCGGCCCGGACGAGATTGCCCGTTCGGCGCTCGCGCAGCAGAACTGGGTGACGCTTGCCGCCCAAGGTATTCACGCCCTACTCGATCAGCAGAACCTCAAGCACCAGGACATTCGAGCGATTGGCAGCCACGGCCAAACCATTCGTCACGAACCTGCACGGGGTTTTACCGTGCAGATCGGCAACCCGGCGCTGCTCACCGAATTGACGGGAATCACCGTCGTCAGTGATTTCCGTAGCCGCGATGTCGCCGCCGGAGGCCAAGGCGCCCCGCTGGTGCCTGCATTTCATGAGGCACTGTTTGGCGAGCGTACGGGCAACCGCGCCGTACTGAATGTGGGCGGCTTCAGCAACCTCAGCCTGATCGAGACCGGCAAACCGGTCGCGGGCTTCGACTGCGGCCCGGGGAATGTCCTGCTGGATGCCTGGATTCACCAGCAACGCGGCGAGAACTTCGACCGCGATGGCCAGTGGGCTGCCAGCGGGAAGGTTGAACCCCAGCTACTCAAGGCATTGCTCAGCGATCCGTTCTTTGTGACCAAAGGGCCAAAAAGCACCGGTCGCGAAGTCTTCAACCTGGGATGGCTTGAGCATCACCTGGGACGATTGCCGCCATTCGCAGCCCAGGACGTGCAAGCCACATTGCTCGAGCTGACTGCCCTGACCATCGTCGAATCCCTGCAAACCGCCCAACCACAGACCGAAACCCTGCTGGTCTGCGGCGGCGGCGCCCACAACGCAACCTTGATGAGCCGCCTGAGCGCCCTGCTGCCGGCGACCCAGGTCAGCAGCACCGCCACCTGCGGCGTAGACCCTGACTGGGTCGAAGCCATGGCGTTCGCCTGGCTGGCCCATTGCTGCCTGGAAGGCATCGCCGCCAACCGCCCCAGCGTCACCGGCGCCCGCGGCCTTCGTGTACTCGGCGCGATCTACCCCGCCTGAATCCCACACAGCAAAACGCCGCTTGGCCCTATCAAGGCCAAGCGGCGTTTTTATATCCGCTGTCGATCAGATCGAGAACGAAGACCCGCAACCACAAGTGGTGGTGGCATTCGGGTTCTTGATCACGAAGCGCGAACCTTCCAGACCTTCCTGATAGTCCACCTCGGCTCCTGCCAGGTACTGGAAGCTCATCGGATCGACAACCAGGCTGACGCCCTCGCGCTCAACGATGGTGTCGTCATCGGCCACGTCTTCATCGAAGGTAAAACCGTACTGAAACCCTGAACAACCGCCGCCCGTAACAAATACGCGCAGCTTCAAGCGATCATTACCCTCTTCATCGACCAGGCTCTTCACCTTGTGCGCAGCACCGTGGGTGAATTGCAAAGCCGTGGGGGTGAAGGATTCAACGCTCATGCTGATAATCTCCCGGCGTAGCGCCGCCATATGCGTGATGGCGGGCATTATCCGCTTCTCCTAGA
Source organism: Pseudomonas sp. F9001 (assembly GCF_013385435.1). Taxonomy (NCBI): domain Bacteria; kingdom Pseudomonadati; phylum Pseudomonadota; class Gammaproteobacteria; order Pseudomonadales; family Pseudomonadaceae; genus Pseudomonas; species Pseudomonas sp. F9001. The sequence goes on along the minus strand of NZ_JACAPX010000021.1, from coordinate 125,029 downwards.
AAAGCGGTCAACTATTGTTACGGTATATCAATCTGCGCAGCGGCCATTAAAAACACGAAAGGCCCGATCAACGGGCCTTTGCGCAACAGCAGAAAATTTACGGCAGCATGCCCGCGTGGGACAGGCCCAGCTTCTCATCCAGGCCAAACAGGATGTTCATGTTCTGCACAGCCTGGCCCGAAGCGCCCTTGACCAGGTTGTCGATGACCGACAATACCACCACCAGGTCACCATCCTGTGGACGATGCACTGCGATACGGCACACGTTGGCACCGCGCACGCTGCGGGTCTCCGGGTGGCTGCCCGCCGGCATCACATCGACGAACGGCTCATTGGCATAGCGCTTTTCAAACAGCGCCTGCAGGTCTACCGAGCGATCAACGACCGTCGCATACAGTGTGGAGTGGATCCCGCGGATCATCGGTGTCAGGTGCGGCACAAACGTCAGGCCGACATCCTTGCCCGCAGCACGACGCAGCCCCTGGCGAATTTCCGGCAAGTGACGATGGCCTTTGACTGCATAGGCTTTCATGCTTTCCGACGTCTCGGAGTAAAGCGAACCTACAGCGGCCCCACGACCAGCACCACTGACGCCCGACTTGCAGTCAGCAATCAGCCGCGATGCATCCGCCAGCCCGGCTTCCAGCAATGGCAGGAAACCCAACTGCGTAGCGGTCGGATAGCAACCCGGCACAGCGATCAGGCGTGCTTGCTTGATCTGCTCACGATTGACTTCCGGCAGGCCGTACACCGCCTCTTCCAGCAACTGCGGTGCACCGTGAGGCTGGCCGTACCACTTGGCCCACTCATCGGCGTCCTGCAGGCGGAAGTCTGCCGACAAGTCGATCACCTTGGTGCCGGCGGCCAGCAACTCGCCCGCCAGGGCATGGGCCACACCGTGAGGCGTGGCAAAGAACACCACATCACACGCGCCCAGGGTCTTGATATCCGGAACGCTGAACGCCAGGCCGTCATAGTGGCCTCGCAGGTTCGGGTACATATCGGCCACAGCCAGGCCGGCCTCGGATCGGGAAGTGATCACCACCACCTCAGCTTGCGGATGCTGAGCCAACAGACGCAGCAATTCGACACCGGTGTAACCCGTGCCGCCGACGATACCGACCTTGACCATAAACCTGCCCTCAACGAACCCACTGGAAAGCCGTCGATAATAGGGTTCGTATCGTCCTGCGACAACCTTCAACATGACGTGTAGACGCTAGAGCCACTACTATCTTCAGCTACCGTGAACCTGGGAATAACTAAAAATGCTTTATCTATGGGTCAAAGCCTTTCATATCGTCAGCATCGTCTGCTGGTTTGCCGCGCTGTTCTACCTTCCGCGCCTGTTCGTCTACCACGCCCAAAGCGAGGACACCATCAGCAAGGAACGCTTCAGCGTGATGGAGCGCAAGCTGTACCGCGGCATCATGGGCCCGGCGATGATCGCCAGCCTGGTGTTCGGCGGCTGGCTGATCTACCTCAACCCGGCCATCTTTCAATCCGGCGGGTGGATCCACGCCAAGTTGACCCTGGTAGTACTGCTCATCGGCTACCACCATATGTGCGGCGCGCAGGTAAAACGTTTCGCCCGTGGCGAAAACACCCGCAGCCATGTCTTTTATCGCTGGTTCAATGAAGTGCCAGTTCTGATATTGCTGGCTATCGTAATTTTGGTCGTGGTCAAACCGTTCTAATCTCTATTACTCGGGGTACTTCCAATGTCGCTGCCCGCTTCGCTCGAACACAGTCTGCGCCTGCCCGTCGTGGCTGCGCCGATGTTTCTGATCTCCAACCCGCAACTGGTGCTGGCCTGCTGCCGCAACGGGATCGTCGGCAGCTTCCCTGCCCTCAACCAGCGGGAAAGCAGCGGCTTCAAGGCGTGGCTGGAAGAAATCGAAGCGGGCCTGGCGCTGCTGGATAACCCGGCGCCCTATGCGGTCAACCTGATCGTGCACAACAGTAACCCGCGGGTGGAAGCTGACCTGGCGATCTGCGTCGAGCACAAGGTGCCGATCGTCATCACCAGCCTGGGCGCGGTGAAAGAATTGGTAGACGCGGTGCATAGCTACGGCGGCCTGGTATTCCACGATGTCACCACCCGGCGCCACGCCGAAAAAGCCGCTGAAGCCGGCGTCGATGGCCTGATCGCCGTTGCGGCGGGCGCCGGTGGCCACGCCGGCACCTGGAGCCCGTTCTCGCTGATCGCAGAAATCCGTCAGTTCTTCGACAAAACCCTGCTGCTCGCCGGTTGCCTGAACCACGGCCACGAAATCCTCGCCGCGCAACTGCTCGGCGCCGACCTGGCCTATTTCGGCACGCGTTTTATCGGCACCACCGAAAGCCATGCCCCGGATGCCTATAAAGAGATGCTGCTCACATCGCGCGCCGCCGACATCGTGCACACTCCAGCCGTCTCCGGTGTTCCCGCAAGCTTCATGCGCCAGAGCCTGGAAAATGCCGGTTTCGACCTCGCCGCGCTGCAAGGCAAGGGTGAAGTCAATTTTGGCTCCAAGCTCAAGCCACTCAACGACGAAGCCAAAGCCTGGAAGACCGTGTGGTCCGCCGGCCAGGGCGTCGGAGAGATTGATGATTTGCCCAGCGTCGATGAACTCGTGGCCCGCCTGGATGCCGAATACCGCAAGGCGCTCGAGCATGCGGCACAATTGCCTGAACGCTGGCCACGCTGATCCGCGATTCAAGCCTGCTGATCAAGGCAGGCCTCCCCATTCAAGTGACAAGGATGCCCGCATGAGCGACAACCGTTTCAAGATTGTGTTTGATGGCGCATTGCTCCCGGGTGTCGAAAGCACCACCGCCAAGCTGAACCTCGCCGAGTTGTTCAAAAGTGATGTCGACGCGATCGAAAAGCTTTTCACCGGCCGCCCGGTCGCGCTGAAACGCGACCTTTCCCGCGCCGATGCCGAGACCTATCTGCAAGCGCTGAAAAACGCCGGGGTGGATGCGCGGATAGAAGAAGAGCAGCCGGTCGCCTTCAGCCTTGCCGAAACCCATGAAACGGACTCCGGCAGCGCGACTGACTACACCCGCCCCGCCGCATCGCCTTACGCCCCGCCCCGAGCCGCGGTTGGCGAGAACCTGCCGGAGTTTTCCACCCTTAAGGTATTCACCGTCAACGGCCGGATCGGACGCCTGCGCTTCCTGGCGTGGACGCTGGTGCTGAGCGTGGTGATCCTCCTCGTCTCAAGCGTGTTCTTCACCGTCGGACTTGGTATCGCTGCGGTCTCTCCGACGATTGCCATGGTCATTGGCTTCCTGGTGGGGATTGCCATACTCGTGGCCGCTGTGTGGGTCAGCGTACAGATCACCGTGCAGCGCCTGCATGACCTGGGCTGGTCCGGCTGGCTGTGGTTCCTGCACCTGGTGCCCTTCGTTGGCAGCATCTTCCCGATCCTGCTGATGGTCCTCCCCGGTAACACGGGCGCAAACCAGTACGGCGCGCCACCACCGCGTAACTCCACTGCGGTGAAAATCCTCTCCGCATTGTGGCTCGCATTCATTCCGCTGGTATTTGCCGGCGCGGTGTTGGTTGGCATGAGCGGCTACCTGGATCAACTGGAAAGCGATGTAGGCGGCAGCTACGAAAGCAGCTCCATCAACTCCGATGACGACAGCGACCAGGCCACCACCGTCGATGAAGTCGATGTGCAAAGTGCTGACGACACAGCCGAACCTGTAGACTCTACGCAACAGTGAAAAACGCCCGACGCCTGTGACGCCTCTGTCACAGGCCCGGTAGCGTTGCGATGGAGAAACGCATGACCCGTTACGCTCTGATCACCGGTGCCTCCAGCGGCATCGGCCTGGCCTTGGCCGAAGCACTGGCCCGTCGCGGCCGCAGCTTGATTCTGGTGGCCCGCCAGCGTGATCAGTTGGAAAGCATTGCAATCGAATTGACTCAGCGCTTCGGCGTCGAGGTGCTGTTCCGTGCCTGTGACCTGGGCGAGCCCCTGCGGCTCTCCGGGTTCCTGCTGGAACTGGAAGAAGGCGAGCGGCAGATCGACCTGCTGGTCAACTGCGCCGGCATCGGTACCAGCGGCCCGTTCCTGGCGCAGGACTGGATGACCGAGCAGGACCTGATGGAGGTCAACATCCTCGCCCTGACCCGCATGTGCCACGCACTCGGCAACGCCATGGCCCTGCACGGCGGCGGGCAGATTCTCAACGTCGCGTCGGTTGCCGCGTTCCAACCCGGCCCATGGATGAGCACTTACTACGCCAGCAAGGCCTACGTGCTGCACTTTTCCGAAGGCTTGCGCGAGGAACTGAAGACCTGCGGCATCAAGGTTTCCGTTCTTTGCCCCGGCCCGACCCGCACCGCATTCTTCGGCACCGCCCAAATGGACACCGCCAAGCTGGATCGCAGCCAACAGTTGATGAGCCCGGAAGAAGTCGCGCTCTACACCGTGCGTGCGCTGGCCAAGAACAAAGCCATCATCATTCCCGGCCGGCGTAATCGCTGGCTGGCGTTCAGCCCGCGCCTGAGCCCGCGCTGGCTGACCCGCAAGATTGCCGGCGCGATCAACAAGGCCTATTGCCCGCGCTGATCGCCTGAGTACACTCACCCTGCACTTTCACAATGGAGAAACAGCTGTGGATACTCTGTTCACCAAGATCATCAACAGAGAAATACCCGCGAAGATCATCTACGAGGATGACCAGGTCCTGGCCTTCCACGACATCGCGCCAATGGCACCCGTGCATTTCCTGGTGATTCCGAAAAAGCCGATCCGCACCCTCAACGACCTCACCGAAGAAGACAAGGCGCTGGCCGGGCATATCCTGTTCACCGCCCAGCGCCTGGCGGTTGAGCAAGGCTGTGAGAAGGGCTTCCGTGTGGTGATGAACTGCAACGAAGATGGCGGACAGACCGTTTATCACATCCACATGCATGTTCTGGGTCAACGCCAGATGAACTGGCCGCCGGGCTGAGCACTACCTGTGGCGAGGCAGCTTGCTGTGGCGAGGGAGCTTGCTCCCTCGCCACACAAGCAATTTGACCCAGCGCAAACGCTTCCCCCTCTCTTGCGGTAAACTGGCCGCCGAGATTCTTCCCGGAGGTCAGCATGACTACCCAACGTCACTACTCGCCGATTGATCGTCTGTTGCTGCAAGCCGATACGGCCATGCGCACGCTGCTGCCATTCAGCGGCCAACCGCACCGCCCGTCGCCCGCCATCGTGCGGCCCGAAGCGCAGATGAGCGAGACCGACACCCGCCACGTCGCCGGCCTGATGCGTATCAACCATACCGGCGAGGTCTGTGCCCAGGCGCTGTACCAGGGCCAGGCCCTGACCGCCAAGCTGCCGCAAGTGCGCGCCGCGATGGAACATGCCGCCGAAGAAGAAATCGATCACCTGGCCTGGTGCGAACAACGCATTCGCCAGTTGAACAGCCATCCGAGCGTGCTGAACCCGCTGTTCTACGGCTTATCGTTTGGCATTGGTGCGGTGGCCGGGCTGATCAGCGACAAAGTCAGCCTGGGTTTTGTGGCCGCCACCGAGCATCAGGTGTGCAAACACCTCAATGAACACCTCGAGCAACTGCCGGCTGAAGACGAAAAGTCCCGGGCGATTCTTGAGCAGATGCGCATTGATGAAGAACATCACGCCGAAAGCGCGCTGGACGCGGGCGGCTTCCGCTTCCCGGCACCGGTGAAATTTGGCATGAGCCTGCTGGCCAAGGTCATGACCAAAAGCACGTACCGCATCTAGTTTCAGCAGAAAACAAAAAAGGGCGCTATCAAGCGCCCTTTCTTTTTGCCTGCCGATTGAAGAATCAGCCCAACTCAATGATCTCGTAATCATGAGTGATGGCAACGCCCGCAGCGCCCAGCATGATCGAGGCCGAGCAGTACTTCTCTGCCGACAACTCGATGGCCCGCTTGACCTGGGCTTCTTTAAGCGCCCGGCCCTTGACGACAAAGTGCATGTGGATCCTGGTAAAAACCTTCGGGTCTTCGGTGGCACGCTCGGCTTCCAGGAATGCTTCGCAGCTTTCCACCGCCTGGCGGGACTTCTTCAGGATGCTCACCACATCGAAATTGCTGCAACCGCCTACACCGAGCAGGAGCATTTCCATCGGGCGTACGCCCAGGTTGCGGCCACCGGCTTCCGGCGGGCCGTCCATGACCACCACGTGGCCACTGCCCGACTCACCGAGGAACATGGCTTCGCCCGCCCATTGGATGCGTGCCTTCATCGCCCAGACTCCACTGCTAAAAAAGGGTCGCCAGCTTAGCACAGCACTTTGGGCCGGCAGCGTTTCCCATGAAAGCGATCAACAGCAGGGTTTGCTGGGTAAATTCCCTAATGAAGTCAGAATGTGTCTGTTAAGCTGGCGCCAAATCAATGGCGCATTGCCATCCATTGGATGATGTAGCTTAGCCGTTGATCGCGCTGGATAAAAAAACAAGCTCACCAACACCGTGCAGTCTTTTCGGGATACAACCATGGTTGCTATTACTCCCACACCCAAAATCAAGAACCTCGACAAACTGCTGATGCATTGTCAGCGCCGGCGTCATCCAGCCAAGCACAACATCATCTGCGCGGGCGAGCGCTCGGAATCCCTGTTCTTCATTATCAAAGGCTCGGTCACCATCCTGATCGAGGATGACGATGGTCGCGAAATGATCATCGCCTACCTCAATACCGGTGATTTCTTCGGTGAACTCGGGCTTTTCGAACAAGCCGGCAAGGAACAGCAACGCAGTGCCTGGGTGCGGGCCAAGGTCGAATGCGAAGTCGCCGAGATCAGCTATACGAAATTTCGCGAACTGGCCCAACAGGATCCCGACATTCTGTACGCCCTGAGCGGCCAGATCGCACAGCGCCTGAGAGACACCACGCGCAAAGTCGGCGACCTGGCGTTCTTCGACGTCACCGGCCGGGTTGCCCGCTGCCTGCTGGAGTTGTGCAAGCAACCGGACGCCATGACCCATCCCGACGGGATGCAGATCAAGATCACCCGCCAGGAAATCGGGCGGATCGTCGGTTGCTCAAGGGAAATGGTTGGCCGCGTGCTCAAGGACCTGGAGGAACGCAACCTGGTGCATGTCAAAGGCAAGACCATGGTGGTCTTCGGTACGCGTTAAACCGGCAGGAAACTCGCAAGCATCTGACGGTACAACGTATCAAGCCGGGCAATCGCATCTGGCGCCGCAAAGGCTTCGTGCAGGGCGATGTGGCTTTCGGCGCGCACCCGTTGTTCCAGGCCGCATGCTTCATTGAAGCGATTGACCGCGGCGATCAACTCGACGCGATCGTCATCCAGCAGCAACGCACCATGCACCAACCCCACCGGGCGCCCGCCGCTCTGGCGCCAGCGCTGGGCGGTACCGACCATTTTGCGACCATCAAGGTTGACGTTGTAGCGACCGTCGCAAAACGCACCGTCGATCTCGCCCACCGACGCGTTGCCACCCAACTCGATCAGCAGGTCGCAAATCGGCTGGCACAGACGCTGGTAGCCGGTTTCGATACGGCCCTGGTCACCTTCACTGCGTGGTGGCGCGTAGACCAACGCGATATTGACCGTGGCTGCCGATTGCGGAACCGGCTCACCGCCCGTTTCCCGCAGCAGCACCGGCCAACCGGCGTCTGCCGACACCTGGCTGGCGGTCTCGAATGCCGGAAGGCGGCTCAAACGACGAGGCATCACCAACGCTTGATCGCTGGGCTGCCAGAACAGCAGGCCGAACGGTTGCTCGCCGGCACAGACCGCGGCGAGCAAATCCTGCTCGGCCTTAAGGCCTGCCTCGACCGTCATCGCCACCGGCTGGGTCATCATCAATCCAGGGTCGAGCCACTGACGGCAACGCCACGCTCCGGGAAGAACAGGCGCTGCAATTCAGCCCCCGGGTTCTCGGCACGCATGAAGGTTTCGCCGACGAGGAACGAGTACACGCCGCTGATTTCCATCAGTTCCACATCGGCGCGATTGACGATGCCGCTTTCGGTGATCACCAACCGGTCGCGCGGGATGCGCGGCAACAGGTCGAGGGTGTTTTCCAGGCTGACTTCGAAGGTGTGCAGGTTGCGGTTGTTGACGCCCACCAACGGTGTGTCGAGGGTTTTCAGCGCGCGTTCCAGTTCATCACCGTCGTGCACTTCCACCAGCACGTCGAGGCCGACGCTCTTGGCCACGGCCGCCAGTTCAGCCATTTTCACGTCATCCAGTGCGGAGACGATCAACAGCACGCAATCGGCGCCCAAGGCACGGGCTTCGACGATCTGGTAAGGGTCGACCATGAAGTCCTTGCGGATCACCGGCAGCGAACACGCCGCACGCGCTTGCTGCAGGTACAGGTCGGCACCCTGGAAATAGTCGATATCGGTCAACACCGAGAGGCAGGTCGCGCCGCCCTTCTCGTAGCTTTTGGCAATGTCTTCAGGGATGAAGATCTCGCGAATCACGCCCTTGCTCGGCGAAGCCTTCTTGATTTCAGCGATAACGGCCGGCTGTTTTTCCTTGGCCTGCTTGATCAGCGCATTGGCGAACCCACGCGGTGCATCGGCGGTTTTCGCCAGGCCTTCCAGCTCAGCCAGGCTGACCCGGGCACGGCGCTCAGCGACTTCTTCTGCCTTGCGGGCCAGGATTTTTTCCAGAACGGTCGGAACACTCATCCTTCATTCTCCACTTTGAACACCGCAGTAAACGCACCCAGTTCTTCGAGCTTTTCGCGCGCCAGCCCGGTATGCAATGCATCATGAGCGAGGGCAACACCCTCTTTAAGACTGTAGGCGTGATCCGCGGCGTACAGCGCCGCACCGGCGTTGAGCACAATCATTTCTGCGGCTTTCTGGCCGTTTTCGGTCTTGCGGCGTCCCAGGGCATCGCGAATCAGTTCAAGGGAGGCTGCCGGGCTTTCTACCGCCAGGCCGTGCAGGCTCTGGCTTTTCATGCCGAGGTCTTCTGGCTCGACCCAATACTCGGTGACCTGGTCGTTCTTCAGCTCCGCCACGAAGGTCGGTGCCGCCAGGCTGAACTCGTCGAGGCCATCCTTGGAGTGCACCACCAGCACGTGCTTGCTGCCCAGGCGCTGCAGGACTTCAGCCAATGGCCGGCACAGCGCCTGGCTGAACACGCCCACTACCTGATGCTTCACACCGGCCGGATTCGTAAGCGGGCCGAGCATGTTGAACAGGGTACGCAAGCCCAAGTCCTTGCGCGGGCCGGCGGCGTGTTTCATCGCGCCGTGATGGGACTGGGCAAACATGAAGCCGATGCCGACATGATCGATGCAGCGCGCCACTTGTACCGGGGTCAGGTTCAGGTAGATGCCTGCTGCTTCCAGCAAATCGGCGCTGCCGCTTTTACCCGACACCGCGCGGTTACCATGCTTGGCCACGGTGCAGCCGGCAGCGGCCACCACAAAGGAAGAAGCCGTCGACACGTTGAAAATGTTCGCACCGTCGCCGCCGGTGCCGACCACGTCGACCACGCCGTCGAGGGTCTTGAGTTCAACCTTGTCGGCCAGCTCACGCATGACCGACACAGCGCCGACGATTTCGTCGATGCTCTCGCTCTTCATGCGCATGGCCATCATGAACGCGCCGATCTGCGCGTCGGTGCATTGACCGGTCATGATCTCGCGCATCACATCGCTCATTTCAGCGGTGCTCAGGTCCAGATGGCCGACGATACGGCTCAGGGCAGTCTTGATATCCATGAAAAGTCCTTAGCGCGTGCCGCCGCTCTGCTTGAGAAAGTTAGCGAACAGCTCGAAGCCCTGCTCGGTCAAAATCGATTCCGGGTGAAATTGCACCCCTTCGACGTTCAGTGTCTTGTGACGCAGGCCCATGATCTCGTCGACGGAGCCGTCTTCCAGCTGGGTCCAGGCCGTCAGCTCAAGGCACTCGGGCAGGGTTTCACGCTTGACCACCAGCGAGTGGTAGCGGGTTACCGTTACCGGCAGGTTCAAACCCTGGAATACGCCCTGGTCCTTGTGAAATACCGGGCTGGTCTTGCCGTGCATTACCTGGCGGGCGCGGACGACGTCGCCACCGAAGGCCTGGCCGATGGACTGATGGCCCAGGCACACGCCCAGGATCGGCAGCTTGCCGGCAAAGTATTGGATGGCTTCGAGGGAGATGCCCGCTTCGGTCGGCGTACACGGGCCTGGGGAGACGACGATGCGTTCAGGGTTCAACGCGGCGATCTGGGCCACGGTCAATTCGTCGTTGCGCACCACCTTGACCTCGGCGCCGAGCTCGCCCAGGTACTGCACAACGTTGTAGGTAAAGGAGTCGTAGTTATCAATCATCAGCAACATGTGGGTTAAAACCTCTTGAATTCACTGACTTCTAATGACGGCCTTCCAAGGGAGTGACCCGCTGCCAGACGCACTTTCCGGTTGCCGGGGTTGGTCGGCAAGGGGCGTTTAACAGAGGGTGAAGAAGGCAAATCGGTACAGGTCCGGCGGGGCCGGTAGAGAAAAGTTAGGCGCGCCAACGCCAACGGGCGTGTGCCTTGACTACTCGCATCAAGAGTTTGCTGATGATCAACACGGGGAGGGTCTCATTCATACGTTCAGGCACAGTAACGTAGCCTCGCCAACGGTGCAATATCGAGCCGCAAATACGGGGGGAACTGCCCGACTGATAATTGGCGTCAAACTTTTCAGAACCCTTCCAAGGGCGCTACAGTCACAGTGCTGACAAAAAACAAAATCATGGACGGACTCATGACCAAGATGCCCTATTTCACCCCCATCGTCGGCTGCCTCCTGGCGCTGGCATGCTCGCAAGCCTTCGCCGCACCCTCGCCTTATTCGACGATGGTCGTTTTCGGTGACAGCCTGGCCGACGCCGGTACATTTGCCGACCCTGGCGCACCGGGCTCAACCTATCGCTTCACCAACCGCACCGGCCCGCAATACTTCGACGGCAGCGGCGAAAGCACATCGCTGATCTCCTCGACGTTATTGGGCGGCAAGCTGGGGGTTGCCCCGGGCGACCTGAATGCCTCGACCTCGCCGGAGCGCGCCGCGCTGGGCCAGCCAGACGGCAATAACTGGGCCGTCGGCGGCTACACCACCCAACAGATCTACGATGCCATCACCGGTAACTCCACCGTCACCGACAGCGACACCGGGCAGGTATTGCGTACACGTCCCGGATACCTGGCATCAACGGGGGGCCGAGCCGACCCCAACGCGTTGTACTTTCTCTCCGGCGGCGGCAATGACTTCCTCGACGGCCTGGTCCTCACCCCCGACCAGGCCTCGGCCGCAGCCGGGCGCCTGGCCGACAGCGCCCAGGCGCTGCAACAGGCTGGCGCCCGTTATGTAATGGTATGGATGCTGCCGGACCTGGGCCTGACACCTGCCGTCAATGGCACCCCGCTCCAAGGGGCCGTCAGCACCCTGGCAGGCGCGTTCAACCAGACCCTGGTACAGCGCCTGTCGCAAATCGATGCGCAGATCATCCCGCTGAACATTCCGTTGCTGCTCAAGGAAACCTTTGCCGATCCCGGGCGTTTTGGTTTTGCCACCGACCAGAACCTCAACCAGACGTGCTTCAGCGGCACCACCTGCAGGAATCCGGTGTATGGCGTCGGCGGCACCAATCCGGACCCGACCAAGCTGATTTACAACGACACCGTGCACCCGACCGAGGCCGGCCAGGTACTGATCGCCGACTACGCGTATTCGCTGCTGGCAGCCCCCTGGGAAATCACCCTGCTTCCGGAAATGGCCCAAGGCACCTTGCGCGCCCATCAGGATTCATTGCGCAACCAATGGCAAGCCGACTCTGGTAGCTGGCAGGCCGTGGGCCAATGGCGGGCGATCGTCGACGCTGGCGGCCAGCACCTGGACTTCGATGATCAGAACAGCTCTGCCAGCGGTGACGGCAGCGGCTATAACCTGAACATCGGTGGCAGCTACAGGCTCAATGACGAGTGGCGCGTGGGTGTGGCAGCAGGCTTCTATCGCCAGAGTCTTGAGGCCGGCGCCAGCGATTCGGACTACAAGCTCAACAGCTACCTGGGCACCGCGTTCGCCCAGTATCAAGAGGACCACTGGTGGGCCGACGCCGCATTGACCGGCGGCAAACTGGACTTCGACAACCTCAAGCGCAAGTTCGCCCTGGGCATCAGCGAAGGCACCGAGAAAGGCGACACCGACGGCTGGCTATGGGCATTGAGCGCACGGGTTGGGTATGACATCGCCGAGCCGAACAGCGAGTGGCACTTCTCACCCTTTATCAGCGCTGACTATTCGCGGGTCGAGGTGAATGGTTATTCGGAGAAAGATGCCCGTTCCACCGCGCTGACCTTTGATGACCAACAGCGCGACTCCAAGCGTTTGGGAATCGGATTACAAGCCAACTACCGCTTCACCCCGCAAACCCTGGTGTTTGGCGAAGTGGCCCACGAGCACGAGTTTGAAAACGATACGCAGCGAGTGGGCATGTCCCTCAACAGCGTGCCGGGGATTGATTTCAAACTGGACGGCTACACGCCACGCAGCAATTCGGATCGCTTGAACCTGGGGATTACCCACAAGGTGACCAAGGACCTGGCGCTGAACGCGGCCTATAACGTGAGAAAGGATGACAACTTTACCCAGCAAGGGCTGAGTGTCGGGGTGAGTCTGGATTTCTGACTCGGACTTGAAACTGACAAATACCAAATGTGGGAGCGGGCTTGCTCGCGAAAGCGGTGCGACAGTCACCTTATATGTCGACTGATACACCGCCTTCGCGAGCAAGCCCGCTCCCACATTTTTGATCTACGTCTGACTTCAGCCCTGCGGGGTCTGCTCAGCCAACGCCACCGCACGGAACATCGCCCGGCGCTTGTTCAGCGTCTCTTCCCATTCCAGGGCCGGTACCGAGTCGGCCACGATCCCGCCGCCCGCCTGCACGTGCAGTTCGCCGTCCTTGATCACCGCCGTACGGATCGCGATCGCAGTGTCCATATTGCCGTTCCAGGCGAAATACCCCACCGCGCCGCCATACACACCACGCTTGACCGGCTCCAGCTCGTCGATGATTTCCATCGCGCGAATCTTCGGTGCGCCCGACAAGGTGCCCGCCGGCAGGATCGCCCGCAGTGCATCCATCGCCGTCAACCCGGCCTTCAGCTCGCCGGTGACGTTGGACACGATGTGCATCACGTTGGAGTAACGCTCGATCACCATCTTCTCGGTGAGTTTCACCGAACCGATTTCCGAGACACGCCCGGTGTCGTTGCGGCCCAGGTCGATCAGCATCAAGTGCTCGGCGATTTCCTTGTCGTCGCTCAACAGGTCCTGTTCCAGCGCCAGGTCCGCCTCTTCGGTCGCACCGCGAGGGCGGGTGCCGGCAATCGGGCGTACGGTGATCAGGTTGTCTTCCACACGCACCAGCACTTCCGGCGAACTGCCCACGACGTGGAAGTCGCCAAAGTTGAAGAAGTACATGTACGGCGTCGGGTTGAAACAGCGCAGCGCCCGGTACAAATCAATCGGCGCGGCCTTGAAGTCGATGGACATGCGTTGCGACGGCACCACCTGCATGCAGTCACCGGCAAGGATATATTCCTTGATGGTATCGACCGCACGCTCGTAGTCATCCTGGGTAAAGCTGGAGCGGAACACCGGGTCAGCCGCCGGTGGACGGCTGAGGTCCAGGCCGCGACGCGGGGTGATCGGCTGGCGCAGTTTTTCCAGCAGCGCTTCCAGGCTCGCCTGGCCTTGCTCGAACGCATCGGCCTGGGAAGGATCCGCCAACACGATAGCGTGCATCTTGCCCGCGAGGTTGTCGAACACCACCACCGCGTCGGAAACCATCAGCAGAATGTCCGGCACACCCAACGGATCGGGGTTCGGGGATTTGCCCAGGCGTTTTTCCACGTAGCGCACGCAGTCGTAGCCGAAGTAACCCACCAGGCCGCCGTTGAAGCGCGGCAGGCCGGCGATGGTCGGCACGTTGTAGCGCGCCTTGAATTCCTCGACGAAGGCCAGCGGGTCTTCCACGTCATGGCTTTCGATCTCGACGCCGTCCAGGGTGATGCTCACATGGTGATCATGTACCCGCAGCACCGTGCGGCACGGCAGGCCGATGATCGAATAACGGCCCCACTTCTCGCCGCCCTGCACCGACTCCAGCAGATAGGAGTTGGGCTCGTCGGCCAGTTTCAGGTAGATCGACAGCGGGGTGTCGAAGTCGGCCAGGGTTTCGCAGGCCATGGGGATACGGTTGTAGCCGGCAGCGGCCAAACGCAGGAATTCTTCGCGGATCATGAGGTGCCTCGTGGCTTGAGGGTCTAACGGTCAGGTGTGCAAACGTGCCGCAGCGCGGCGAGGATCAGTCAGGCGCGCCAACGCCAGCGGGCCAGGGCCTTGATGACTTTCATCCAGAGTTTGCGAGTGACCACCACGATGGGATTTCCAGAGGGGGATGGAACAGCGTCGGGCAACGTTATCTCAGCGCCCGTTCCCAAGCAACCGGGGATTAACAGGCGCAGGTCATCAATCACCAGCGCCGGGGATTCTTCGGCAATCGGCCGGCCATGGTTGTAGCCGTAACTCAAGGCCACACACTTGACCCCCGCCGCTTTCGCCGCCAGCACATCACTGCGCGAATCGCCGACAAACAGCGATTGGGACGCCGGGATATTGGCCATTTTCATCACGAAGAACAGCGCGGCCGGGTCGGGCTTCTTCTGCGGCAAGGTATCGCCGCCGATGATCCAGCGGAAATACCGGCCGATCTTCATCTGGTCCAACAGCGGTGCGACAAAACGCTCCGGCTTGTTGGTGATCAGGGCCATTTCCACGCCCTGCTTGTGCAGCCATTTCAGGGTGTCGCGCACGCCGGGATAAACCACGGTCAGTTCGTGGCCGTTTTCGTAGGCCACGTTGAACAGCTCAAGCGCATGCTCGGCTTCCACATCATCGACACCCTCGGCCTCGATATTGTTGGCCAAGGCCCGACGCACCAGCATCTGCGCGCCATTGCCGACCCACTCGCGCACCGACTCGATACCCGCCGGCTTGCGCCCCAGCTTGAGCAGCATCTGGTCCACCGCCGCGGCCAGGTCCGGCACTGAATCGATCAACGTACCGTCCAGATCGAACATCACCAGCCGTGGCAGTTTGCCGGGGAACAGTTGCTCAAAGCCACTCATGGACGCGCCAGCGCCAGTTCTGCACGCATCTTGGCGATCACTTCCTGATAGTCCGGGGCATTGAAGATTGCCGAACCGGCCACAAAGGTGTCAGCACCGGCCGCGGCGATTTCGCGGATGTTGTTGACGTTGACGCCACCGTCGATCTCCAGGCGGATATCACGGCCCGACGCATCGATCAGCGCCCGCGCTTCACGCAGCTTGTTGAGGGTGCCGGGGATAAACTTCTGCCCGCCGAAGCCCGGGTTGACGCTCATCAGCAACACCATGTCGACTTTGTCCATCACGTACTCAAGCACGCTCAGCGGAGTGGCCGGGTTGAACACCAGGCCCGCCTTGCAACCGCCCTCGCGGATCAGTTGCAGGGTGCGGTCCACGTGCAACGTAGCTTCCGGGTGGAAGGTGATGTAGGTCGCGCCGGCTTCGATGAAGTCACCGACGATGCGGTCCACCGGGCTGACCATCAAGTGCGCATCGATAGGCGCGGTCACGCCGTATTTACGCAGGGCGGCGCAGACCATCGGACCAATGGTCAGGTTCGGCACATAGTGGTTGTCCATGACATCGAAGTGAACGAAGTCGGCACCGGCGGCCAACACCTTGTCCACTTCCTCGCCCAGGCGGGCGAAGTCGGCGGAGAGAATCGATGGAGCAATGACGAAGGGCTGCATGACGCACCTTTTTGAGCTAAATCACGATGGCGCGCATTGTATACCTCATGCTTTGCCGCGCGCACCGTGACCTCGCTCAATGGTTAATAAGCTGCCCGGTAGATTTTCTCGATATCCGCGGCGCTGAGCTTGCGCGGATTGTTGCGCATCAGCCGCTCGATCCCCGCAGCCTCTATGGCCATGGCCGGGATCGCGTCTTCGGGCACACCGAAGCTGCGCAGGCCGGACGGGATCTCCACTGCGGCACACAGTCGCGTCATCGCCTCGACGGCCTGGTCGGCGGCATCCACCGCACTCAAACCCTTGATATTCACGCCCATGGCCTCGGCAATCTCCTGCATGCGCTCCACACACGCCAGCTTGTTCCAGTGCATCACGTAGGGCAGCAGCAAGGCATTGCTTACGCCGTGAGCGATGTTGAAACGCCCGCCCAGCGGGTAGGCCAACGCATGCACCGCGCCCACGCCGGCATTCCCGAACGCCATCCCGGCCATCAGGCTGGCGGTGGCCATGTCGTCCCGGGCCTCAAGGTTGGCGGGGTTGGCGTAGGCCTTGGGCAACGCCTTGGCAATCAGTTTGATCGCCCCGATGGCCAGTGCATCGGTGATCGGCGAGGCATTCAGCGACAGGTAGGATTCGATGGCGTGCACCAATGCGTCCACCCCACTGGCGGCGGTGACGCTGCGCGGGCAAGTCAGGGTCATCTGCGGGCTGATCAGGGCCACGTCCGGCAGCAGGTAATCACTGACGATGCCTTTTTTCAGTTGCGCGACCTTGTCCGACAGAATCGCCACGTTGGTCACCTCCGAACCGGTGCCGGCGGTGGTGGGAATCGCGATCAGCGGCGGGCCTTTGCGCGGCACCTGGTCCACGCCGAACAGGTCGGCCAGGGCGCCATGGTAACCGGCGTAGGCCGCCACGCTCTTGGCGATATCGATGGCACTGCCGCCGCCGACGCCGATCAGGCCGTCATGCCCGCCTTCGCGGTAGACGCGCATGCAGTCCTCGACGATGGCGATTTCCGGGTCGGGCAGCACGCGGTCGAAAATCTCGTAGGTCCGTTCGCCCAAGTGTTCCAGCGCCAGCGCCACGGTGCCGGACTTGACCAGTGCCGCATCGGTGACAATCAGCGGGTTGTCGACATCCAGCCGCGTCAGCTCGGCGGCCAGTTGCTCGATGGCGCCTGGGCCGGTGAGCAGTTTGTGGGCGATCTTGAATGAGGAAGTACTCATGTGCGCGGCCTCTTATCAGTTATGGGCTGGCACAAGATTAGCTGACTTGGGCTGGTTGTCTTGCATTCAGCTACTGAATAGACACAAACCCAATGTGGGAGCGGGCTTGCTCGCGAAGGCGGTAGGCCAGTCGATATCTCTGTTGACTGACACACCGCCTTCGCGAGCAAGCCCGCTCCCACATTTTGATCTCTGTTTGGCTTTAGACCTGGGCCGTACGCAGTTTCTCGCTGCGCCCGCGCAGCCATTCCAGGGTCAGCAACAGCACCACCGAGAACGCGATCAACAAGGTCGCTGCGGCGGCAATGGTAGGGCTGAGGTTTTCACGGATGCCGCTGAACATCTGCCGTGGCAAGGTCGCCTGCTCGGGCCCGGCGAGGAACAGCGTCACCACCACTTCATCGAACGAGGTGGCAAAGGCGAACAGCGCCCCGGAGATCACCCCCGGGGCAATCAATGGCAAGGTCACCCGACGAAACGCCGTCAGCGGTGACGCGCCCAGGCTGGCCGCCGCCCGCACCAGGTTATGGTTGAACCCCTGCAAGGTCGCCGACACGGTGATGATCACAAACGGCACGCCCAGCACCGCGTGCACCACGATCAGCGAGAAGAAGCTGTTGCCCAGGCCCAGCGGCGCGAAGAACAGGTAACTGGCCACACCGATAATCACCACGGGCACTACCATCGGCGAAATCACCAGGGCCATCACCAGCGCCTTGCCGGGAAAGTGCCCCCGGGTCAGACCGATCGCCGCCAGCGTGCCGAACACCATCGCCAGCACTGTAGCCGCCGGAGCCACGATGATGCTGTTCTTCAGGGCGCGCATCCATTCCGCCGAGCCGAAGAAATCCTGGTACCAGTGCAGCGAGAAACCTTGCAGCGGGTAAACCAGGAAACTTCCACTGTTGAACGACAGCGGGATGATCACCAGCACCGGCAAGATCAGGAACAACAGGATCAGGCCGCAGAGGATCCGCAAGCTGTAGAACCAGACCCGTTCCACGGGCGACATATAAGGGCTTAGCATCGCAACGGTCTCCTTAGCTCAGGCGCAGGCGGCTGGCGCCCACCAGCCAGTTGTAGATCAGGTACAGCACCACGGTGGCCAGCAGCAACAAGCCGCCCAAGGCCGTGGCCATGCCCCAGTTGATGCTGGTGTTGGTGTAGAAGGCCACGAAGTAGCTGACCATCTGGTCGTTCGGGCTGCCCAGCAAGGCCGGGGTGATGTAGTAGCCGATCGCCAAAATGAACACCAACAAGCAGCCGGCACCAACGCCTGCGTAGGTCTGCGGGAAGTACACGCGCCAGAAGCTGGCGAATGGGTGGCAGCCCAGGGAGATTGCCGCCCGCATGTAGGTGGGCGAGATGCCTTTCATCACGCTGTAGATCGGCAAGATCATGAAGGGCAGCAGGATGTGCACCATGGAGATGTAGACCCCCAGCCGGTTGAACACCAACTCGACGGGTTTATCGATCAGCCCCATGCCCATCAGCGCGCTGTTGATCAAGCCGCCGGACTGCAGCAACACGATCCAGGCCGCCACGCGCACCAGCACCGAGGTCCAGAACGGCAGCAGCACCAGGATCATCAGCAAATTGCTTTGCCGCGCCGGCAAGTTGGCCAGCAGGTAAGCCAACGGATAGGCCAGCAGCAGGCAGCACACGGTGATGACCAGGCCCATCCAGAACGTACGGGCGAAGATATCGAGGTAGATCGCCTGGTCCGGGGTGGCCGGGGCGATTTCGCCGAGGTCGTCGATGCGGTGATCGACGGCGGCCAGCAAGTAGTATGGCGTGAGGCTGCTGGTGTTGCGCCGGATCGCCTGCCAGTACGCCGGGTCGCCCCAGCGTTCGTCGAGGTTTTCCAGCGCTTCTTTATAGGAGGCAGGCGCTTCGGTGAACGGCAGCGCCCGCGCGGTTTTTGTCAGCAGGCTGCGATAGCCCGCCAGCTCCATGTTCAAGCGTTTGGAGAGGTCGCCCAGGGTCGAGTTTTTCCGGGCTTCGCCCAGGTCCTCGCTGATGGCTTGATACACCGGCTCGCCCGGCAAGCCACGACCGTCCCAGGCCGTCACCGCCACCACCGTGCGCGGCAGGCCGCCCACCACTTCCGGGTTGCCGACGCTTTTGTAGAGCAGCGCCACAATCGGTACCAGGAACACCAGCAGCAAAAACACCACCAATGGCGCGATCAGGGCCTGGGCCTTCCAGCGGTTGAGCCGCTCGGCACGCGCCAGGCGCTGTTTCAGGGTGGGGCTGGGAATGGCGAGGGCCATGGCGAACTCCGGATCGTAAAAAAGAATGCAGACCTGTGAAGGCCCACACCTGTGGCGAGGGGGCTTGTCCCCCGTTGGGCTGCGCAGCAGCCCCAGTAAAGCCACTGTGGTTTATTAGACTGACCGCGGTGGCTGGTTTTGGGGCCGCTTCGCAGCCCAACGGGGGACAAGCCCCCTCGCCACAAAAAGCCCATCCACCCTGGGTGCGGTGGTTACTTGGCAGCCCAGGAATTGAAGCGCTGCTCCAGTTGCTCACCGTTATCCGCCCAGAAGCTCACGTCGATCTGCACCTGGTTGGCGATGTTTTCCGGGGTAGTCGGCATATCCTTCAGGATGTCCTTCGCCAGCAACGGTACTGCCTGGGTGTTGGCCGGGCCGTAGGCGATGTTTTCCGAATAGGTCTTCTGCTGCTGCGGCTGCACCGAGAAGGCGATGAACTTCTTCGCCGCGTCAGCACGGTCCTTGGCCAGGCCTTTTGGAATGGCCCAGGCGTCGAAATCGTAGATCCCGCCGTTCCACACCACTTTCAAATTGCTTTCTTTCTGCACGGCAGCGATCCGGCCGTTGTAGGCAGAACTCATCACCACATCGCCAGAAGCGAGGTACTGCGGCGGTTGGGCGCCCGCTTCCCACCACTGGATATACGGCTTGAGCTCATCGAGCTTCTTGAACGCACGGTCCTGGCCATCTTTGCCGGCCAGCACCTTGTACACATCCTTCGGCGCCACACCGTCAGCCATCAAGGCGAATTCCAGGGTGTACTTGGCGCCCTTGCGCAGGCCGCGTTTGCCCGGGAATTTCTTGGTGTCCCAGAAATCGGCCCAGCCGCCTGGCGGTGCTTTCAGTTTGTCGGCGTTGTAGGCCAGCACCGTGGACCACACGAAGAAACCCACGCCGCACGGCTGGATCGCGCCCTTCACGTAGTCGCCCGGGTTGCCGAACAGTTTCGGGTCCAGGGGCTCGAACATGTCTTCGTCACAGCCACGGGACAGTTCCGGCGACTCCACTTCCACCAGGTCCCAGGACACGCTCTTGGTGTCGACCATGGCCTTGACCTTGGCCATTTCACCGTTGTATTCGCCGGCGACGATCTTGCCGTTGCCCGCGCTTTCCCACGGTGCATAGAAGGCCTTGACCTGCGCCGCCTTGTTCGCGCCACCAAAGGACACCACCGTCAAATCAGGGCCTGCCATGGCCTGTGTCGCGCCCATCAAGCTCAGAGCCAGGGCGGAATATTTCAGGGATCTCAACATTGTTGTTCTCTCCACGTGCGAGGTTGGTGAAGCAAGGGGGCGATCAATTCGCCTCTAGAAGTGGGTCGAGTGCGCGAACGTGCTCGACTTGCCAGCCAATCGGTACCACGTCGCCGACCGCCAGGGCTGTGTCCAGCTCGGCGATCGGTTGTTTCACAAAAAAATCGGTCTTGCCGCAGACTTCCAGGCGCACCCGCACGTGGTCGCCCAGGTAGATGAACTCGGCCACGCGCCCGGAGAATCGGTTGACGCAGCTTTCACTGGAGCCATTCAGGCTGACGCGCTCGGGGCGCACCGACAGGGTCACCGGGCCGCCGACCTGGCCGACGTTCACCGCCAGCGCCTCGACCTTTTCGCCGCGCGCCAGTTCGACCACGCAGCGGTCGCCGGTGTGGCTGTGCAGGCGGCCATTGAGGCGGTTGTTCTCGCCGATGAAGTTGGCGACGAAGGTGTTTTTCGGTTCTTCGTACAAGGTGCGCGGGGCAGCGATCTGCTGGATCTCGCCCTGGTGGAACACCGCCACCCGGTCGGACATGGTCAGTGCTTCGCCCTGGTCGTGGGTCACGTACACCACCGTCACGCCGAGGCGCTGGTGCAGGTGCTTGATCTCCATCTGCATGTGTTCGCGCAGTTGCTTGTCGAGGGCGCCGAGGGGTTCGTCCATCAGCACCAGCTGTGGCTCGAACACCAGCGCCCGGGCCAGGGCCACCCGCTGCTGCTGGCCACCGGAGAGTTGCGCCGGGTAGCGCTGGGCGAAGGCATCGAGCTGGACCATGCTCAGTACACGCTTGACCCGCTCGCTGATGTCGGTCTTGCTCAGGCCGCGTACAGAGAGCGGAAACGCCAGGTTCTCGGAGACGGTCATGTGCGGGAACAGCGCGTAGTTCTGGAACACCATGCCGATGTCGCGCTTGTGGGGCGGCACGTTGTTGATGGAGCGGCCGGCCAGCTGGATCTCGCCGGCGGTGGGGGTTTCAAAACCGGCGAGCATCATCAGGCTGGTGGTCTTGCCAGACCCGGACGGCCCGAGCAGGGTCAGGAACTCGCCCTTGCGAATCTCCAGGTTGAGGTCTTTGACGATCAGGTTCTCGCCGTCGTAGCTCTTCTGCACGCCACGAAAGCTGACCAGCACATCATTTGAATCCACCTCGCTCATACCCGCACCTTTTTGTTTTGGACTGCCGTGGAACAAGCGTAGTCCCAGGGCAAGGCCGCGAAAATCGGGGGCCCGGAGAGATTGGCATCAGCAGGATGGAAGGTTTGGGGTAGGGATTGCCCTACACGGATGGCGGGGATAGAACAGAGCAGTTACAAACCCCACGCTACAAGCAGCAAGACCGGGCAGCGCGGCGCTCGGCAGGTAGTCGCAAACAGGTATGCCGCTATAGGAGTTTGTGCTCCATGGCGTACTTCACCAGTTCCGCCAGGGAGGTGATATTGAGCTTTTGCATCAGGCGCGCCTTGTGGGTACTGATGGTTTTGCTGCTCAACGCCAACTGCTGGGCGATGTCGTTGACGTTGGCGCCCTGGGCCAGGCGCTCGAATACCGAGAACTCGCGCTCCGACAACAACGAGTGCAATGGGCGGGAATCGGTGAGGCCGACTTCGAAGACCATGCGGTCGGCCAGGTCCGGGTCGATGTACCGCCCGCCCGCCGCGACCTTGCGGATCGCGGTCAGCAGCAGCGCTGGGTCGCTGTCCTTGGTGGCATAGCCGGCGGCACCGACCTTCAGCGCACGGGCGGCCATTTGCGCTTCGTCGTGCATCGACAGCACCAGGATCGCCGGGGGATTGTTCAGCGCACGGATCCGCGGGATGGCTTCCAGGCCGTTGACGCCAGGCATCGAGATGTCCAGCAACACCACCTCGCAAGGCACGTGGCGCAGGGTTTCCAGCAACTGCTCGCCATTGCTCGCCTCGCCCACCACCAGCAGGTCCTTGGCCAGGCCGATCAGTTGCTTGATGCCTTCGCGAACGATGGTGTGGTCTTCAGCTACCAGTACACGGATCACTGTGGATGTCCTCTTCTTTTGGTTATCAATCCAGCGGCACCGTCACACTCAGGGTGGTGCCTTCGCCCAATGCGCTGTCCAGGCTCAACTGCCCGCCCATGATCAGCACCCGCTCGCGCATGCCCACCAGGCCAAACGATACCGGGCGCCCGGGGGCCTGGACGAAACCTGCGCCGTCGTCGCTGATGGTCAGGCGCAGGTGCGCGCCCTCCACCACCAGCGTCAGCTCGACAGTATGCGCCTGGGCATGGCGCATCACATTGGTCAGTGCCTCCTGCAGGATGCGGAACAGGCCGATGGCCTTGGCGTCGCTCAGCGCCGGCAGATTATCCGGCACCTGCACCAGGCACGGAATCTGCGTCCGGGCCTCGAAACGCCGGGCCTGCCATTCGATCGCCGAGGCAATCCCGGCATCGAGAATCGGCGGACGCAAGGCGGTGGCCACATCGCGTACCAGTTGGAACAGTTGGGCGATCAGGCGCTTCATGCTGTTCAGCCGCTCGTGCAGGCCAGGATCCAGTTGCGCGTAGGTCAGCTCGCACATCGAGGTTTCCAGCTTGAGCACGGTGAGCATCTGTCCCAACTCGTCGTGCACTTCCCGGGCGATGCGGGCCTTCTCTTCCTCGCGCACGGTTTCCAGGTGGGCCGACAATTCCCGCAATTGCGCGCGGGAGGCGTCCAGCTCCAGCTCGATGCGCTTGCTCTCGCTGATGTCCCAGACAATTCCGTCCCAAACCACGGCGCCGTCTTCCAGGCGCCGGGTCACGGCCTTGATATCGGCCCAGCGCTGCTCGCCCAGGCGGGTCAGGATACGGCCCTGCCAGGCCCAATTGCTCTCGGTCTCGATGGCCTGGTCCTGGGTGCGGTGATAACTGGCGCGGTCGTCGGGATGCACCAGGCTGCGAATGCCCATGGCCGGATGGCTGAGCACTTCCGGCGCGTACCCCACCAGGCCCTCGCTGCCCTGACTGATGTAGGCGAACTCGATCGCCTCGCTGCGCGGCAAGCGCTCCAGGCGAAACACCAGCCCCGGCACATTGGCGGCGATCCCTTGCAGCCGCGCCTCACTTTCCTGCAAGGCCGCGAGGGCCCGGCGACGCTCGGTGACATCGTTGAGGTAGACCACCAGGTATTCGCCGTCGGCAAAGCGCAGGAAACTCAGGGACACATCGGCTGGCAATACGCTGCCATCGGCGCGCAGGCAATTGGTGGCAAAACTCTGTGGCCCGTCTTCGCTGGCCCGGGCGCGCTTCCACAGGTTGAGCCAGCGGTCCATGGTCAGCGTCGGGTCGAATTCGATCAGCGGGCGTTCGATCAGGGCGCCGGGGGCGTAGCCGAGCATGGTTTCCGCCGCCTGATTGGCGTAGCGCACATGGCTGTCCCAATTGACCCAGAGGATACCGACGGTGCTTTGGTCGATGGAGAACTGGGTCAGGCGCAAGGCTTCGGCACCGGCGGCGCGGGCGGCGCTTTCTTCGCGGGCGGCCAGCAGATTATGCTCCAGGCCGCGTTGTTGGCGGCGCTGCCAGAACACCACGGCCAGGCTGGCGAGCAATAGCAGGCCCAGCAGCAACGTGAGGTTTTGCCAGAAGCCGGGGGACTCGGTCACCCGGGGGTATTTGGGCTGCAGCCAGCGGCTGTGCAACTGGTCCAGATCACGAGCGGGAATCGCGCGCAAGGCGCTTTGCATGATATCGGCCAGCTCGGGCCAGTCGCGCCGCGTGGCCACCCGCAGCAATTGCGGCAGGCCGATATCGCCGACCACGGCAAGGCCGGCGAACTCGGTTTCGCCCGACAACCGGCTCAATTGCGCCTCATCCACCACCGCATACCGCGCCTGCTGGCTCACCAGCAATTGCAGAGCCTGGCGCTCCATGGGCACGCCTTGCAGGTTGAGACTCGGGTAGGTGCTGCGCAGGTAATCCGCCACTGCGCTGGGCATGCGCACGGCGACGCGGGATTGGTCGTCGAGTTTCTCCAGGTCGACTGCGGTGCTGCCATCACGAACCCCGACAATGTGCTGGGGAACGCGCATATACGGATCGGAGAATAACCACAGGCGCAGGCCGGCCGGGGTTTGCAGCAGGCCGGGGGCGAGGTCGACCTCGCCGTCACGCACCGCCGCCTCCAGTTGCTCCTGATTGGGAAAGTTGCGCCAGGTCAGTTCGATATTCAGCGCCTTGGCCAGCCACTGCATCAATTCGACGTTGGCCCCGGACAGCCGCTGCAAGCGCCGATCGTATTGGGCATAAGGCGCCTGTAACACCAGCCCGACCCGCAGGTCGGGATGCTGTTCGAGCCATTCGCGCTGGCCGGCATCGAGCTGCGCCTGGTGAGTGGCAGGCGCAGGCACGGCGCCCGCAATCAAGGGAAAGCATATACAGCCGATAACCAGCAGGTAGCGAAAACCCATGATCCACGTCTCATATCACTGACAAATACTGACCAACCCATTAGGCTGCCGGAATCACTTCTGGCCGGAAATCAACGATGCCACTTTCCCACCGCTCGGCACTGCCAGCATTGTGCCTGTCGCTGCTGTTTACCAGCGCCTTTTGTGTCGAGGCCGCCGACACTCCCGCTCCCGCCCCGGAAAAGCCAGTGGTGCGCCAGCCCTTGCCGGAGCGCAGCCAGGAAGAAGCCAACGCCCTGGAACGACAAATCCCGCAGCAGGAACAACAACAGTTGCAGGCAGGCAGCGATTCTTTCCTGGCTTTGTGGAAGCCGGCCAACAGCGGTGAGCCTGAAGGCGAGGTGATTATCGTCCCGGGCAACGGCGAAAGTGCTGACTGGCCTCAAGCAATCGCGCCGTTGCGCAAGAAATTGCCGGACGCTTCCTGGGGCACCCTGAGCTTGTCGCTGCCGGACCTGACCCTGGACACCTTGCCACCCCGCGTCATCGAATCGCCCAAGGCGACCGTGGAGACCAGCAGCAAAGACGCCAGCACCGTCGCCAAACCCGTGGAGCAAGCCGCCAGCGCCGAAGCGGAAGGCACTGACCCGGCCGTGGTTCCCGGCACCGATGAACAAGACAAGACCGACGCCACGCGAATCTTCGCGCGCATTGACGCCGCCCTCGCCTTCGCCCAGACCCAGAATGCCCGCAGCGTCGTATTGCTCGGCCACGGCACCGGCGCCTGGTGGGCCGCGCGTTACCTGAGTGAAAAACAACCGGCGCAGGTGCAGAAATTTGTCATGGTGGCCGGGCAGACCCCGGCGGGCCGTGCCCCGGACCTGCAACAACTGGCACCGAAACTGAAGCTGGCCACGGCAGACTTTTTCTACCAGGACAACGCCCAGGCACGCAAAGCGGCCCAGGAACGTTCCCAGGCCAGCAAGCGTTTGAAGAATGATAGCTACAAGCAGGTGTCGTTGAAGGCCCTCCCCGATAACAGCCAGGCAGGGCAAGAGCAGCTGTACCGGCGGATTCGCGGGTGGCTGAGCCCGCAAAATCCCGGAGACTGATCGTAAATCTCAAAAACACTGGAGAACAAAATGTGGGAGCGGGCTTGCTCGCGAATGCGGTGAGTCAGTCACTGCATCTGTTACTGATCCACCGCATTCGCGAGCAAGTCGAATCGTCGCACCGCCACTCCCACAGTTGATCCGGTTTACGCCATAAAAAAGCAGCGCCTGATAATTCTGTTAGCGAAAGTCTCGCCTTTCGCGAATCAGCGCGTAGGCGTTGTGCAGCTCGCGGGTGCGCTCGGTCGCCTCGCGCACTTGTGCGGGGCTTGCGCCACTGCCGGCAATCTTGTCCGGGTGGTGCCGGCTCAGCAGGCGCCGGTAAGCGCGCTTGATCACCGCGGGCTCCGTCGTCGACGTCACCCCCAGAATCCGCAACGCCTCCTGATAAGCCCCGCCACGATTGGCCAACGGCTTGCGCTCCGGCTCATAGTCAGCCGCCAGCGCCTGGATCTGCTGGACCGTCCAACCGAGCCACTTGCCCCATTGTTCAATCAACTCGCGCTCGGCCGTACTGGCCTTGCCGTCCGCCCAGGCCATGCGCCAACAGGCACGCAGCACACCTTCCGCCGCATGGGGCTGGGCCTTGAGCACGCCCAGGTAACTGCGTACCCGGTCCGAGCCGGACTTGCCACGATTGAACGCGGCAATCGCACGGCGCTGGGCCGGCTCGGCCATGTCCAGCGAGCGCATTTCCTGGCGCGCCTGCTGGATATGCCCGTCCACCACCCGGCCGTTGCTCTTGGCCAGGCGACCGAGCAACACGAACAGCAACTCGTCATTGCGCAGCGCCGGCCGGCCGCCAAGGCGCTCGCGTAACTGGGCCCAGCTTTGCAGTTCCAGGCGCCGGTCCAGCGCCTGGCCCAGCAGTGCGCCCAACATGGCCCCCGGAATGCTGGCAATGGCAAAGCCCGCCCCGGCTCCAATCAGAGTCCCTGGCCACAACATCCTAGTGCCCCGCTGTCAGCAGGGTTTCGACTTGCGCCAGGCGCTCCAGCGTCCCGACATCGATCCAGCGTCCGTTCATGTGTTCCCCCGTCACCAACCCTTTCGCCATGGCGTCACGCAACAGCGGCGCCAGCTTGAAGGCACCCGCACTGCAACCCGCGAACAGCTGGGGGTGGAGTACGGAAATGCCACTGAAGGTCAGGTTATCGGCACCGGCGGCGGCATCATGAAGCGCGCCGTCCTTCAGGTAGAAATCACCACCGGACGGATGGTGCGGCGGGTTGTCGACCATCACCAGGTGGGCCAGCCCATCCAGCGGCTGGTGGAGGCTGGCGAAGTCGTAGTCGGTCCAGATGTCGCCATTGACCACCAGGAACGGTTCGTCCCCCAGCAGCGGCAAGGCCTTGAAGATCCCGCCGCCGGTTTCCAGCGGCTCGCCTTCGGCCGAGTACTGGATGCGTACGCCGTACTGCGAGCCATCGCCCAGATAGCCTTCGATCTGCTGGCCGAGCCACGCATGATTGATGACGATCTCGGTAAAGCCTGCTTTCGCCAGCGCCTCGAGGTGGTACTCGATCAGGCGCTTGCCGCCGGCCTGGATCAGCGGCTTGGGCGTGTGCAAGGTCAGCGGGCGCATCCGCTCACCTTTGCCGGCGGCCAGGATCATGGCCTTCATACCACCGCCTCGACGCGCAGGCTCGCCAGCAATTCACCCAGTTCGCTCAACTCTGGTCGGTCCGCGAGCACCGCCTCTATATAAGCGAAGAAGCGCGGCACGTCCGCCAGGTAGCGCGGCTTGCCATCGCGGTGGCAGATGCGCGCAAAGATGCCGATCACCTTGAGGTGACGCTGCACGCCCATCAGGTCGCTGGCCCGCAGGAACTCCTCGAAGTCCGCCTGCACCGGGATACCCAGCGCGCCGGCGCGCTGCCAGTAACCGCGCTGCCATTCCCGCACGCGGGCCTGCGGCCAACTGAGGAAGGCGTCCTTGAACAGGCACGTGATGTCGTAGGTCACCGGGCCGTAGACCGCATCCTGGAAGTCCAGCACGCCGGGATTCGGCTCGCTGACCATCAGATTGCGCGGCATATAGTCGCGATGCACCAGGACCTTGGGCTGGGCCAGGGCGCTGTCAATCAGGTGTTCGCTGACGCGTTGCCACAGGCCAAGCTGCCGGGCGTCAAACTCGATGCCCAGCTCCCGGCGAACGTACCATTCAGGAAACAATTCCAGCTCCCGACGCAACAGCGCGACGTCATAACTGGGCAACGGGGCTTCCATCGGCAATTGCTGGAAAGCCAGCAATGCGTCGATGGCATCGGCGAACAATTGATCGGCATTTTCAGCCGTAATCACGTCCAGATAGGTTTTTTTCCCCAGGTCGTTCAGCAAAAGAAAGCCGCGAAGCAGATCTTGCGCATAAATTTTCGGAACATTTATTCCCGATTGACCGAGTAAATGAGCGATATCGACGAAAGGTTTGCAGTTTTCCTGGGGGGGTGGAGCGTCCATCACGACAAAACTGCGACCTCCTCCCTCCCACCGGAAGTAACGCCTGAAACTCGCGTCACTGCTGGCCGCAGTCAACGTGGCCGGGGGTACGACACCCCAGCCCTGGGTGGTAAAGAGGCCTGGCAATTGCTCATCAAGCCAGACTTTCAGCTGTTGCAAACGTAGATCTTGGTCGGGCATTACAAGGGTCTCCGACGGCGCTAGCCGTCAAGCGGGTCATGCTTTATTATCACGCATCTTTTTCAGACCATCGAGAGGCGTGCGGCCCACACCGCGGGCAGATGGCACGCAGGAAGCCCGGACTAATAAGATGGCATTGAAATCCCCCGCGTTTCGTAGAAAATTTCCGTTGCTGGTAACCGGCAGTCTGCTGGCCATGCAACCTTTCGCCACCTCATTCGTGGTCGCCGCGGAACAGTATGACTGCTCAGTCTCTGCTTCGGGTGCCTGGGATTGCGCGCCGAAAACGGCCGCAGCCCCGCTGCCACCGCGCCCGGTGCATGACGGCAGTGCCGTCAGCTCTGCCAGTGGCACGCCGCAAGGCGAGTCCGGCGGCACCGCCGAGGCCGTGCCGCAGACCGCTCTGGTCACCGAAGCCAAGGGCCGCGGCCTGCGTTCGCGCAGCGCCGACTACAGCCACCTGGACTGGGTCCCTCGCGAGAAGCTCACCGCCGCACAACTGGCCGAAACCGGCCCGTACTGCTCCGGCGCGTACATCGAGCCGATCCGTCCTGGCATGAACGACAAGACGAACAAGAGCGACGCGCCGACCTTCATCGGCGCCAAGGTCTCTCGTTACGAGCAGGAACAACAAGTTGCTTCCCTGGCCGGTGACGTCGTCATGCGCCAGGGCAGCATGCAGGTCGAGGCCGACGAGGCCAACCTGTACCAGGCCGAGAACCGTGGCGAGCTGAACGGCAACGTCCGTCTGCGCGACAACGGTGCCCTGCTGGTGGGCGACCACGCTGAAGTCCAGCTGGACACCGGCGCCGCCAAGGTCGACAACGCCGAATACGTGAT
The DNA here is from genome assembly GCF_013385435.1 of Pseudomonas sp. F9001. Lineage (NCBI taxonomy): Bacteria > Pseudomonadati > Pseudomonadota > Gammaproteobacteria > Pseudomonadales > Pseudomonadaceae > Pseudomonas > Pseudomonas sp. F9001. Next base: position 95,505 of record NZ_JACAPX010000021.1, on the reverse strand, counting down.
GCACAAATCGCGCATCCGCGGTAACGCCCTGTACGCCAAGCGTGCCGAGAACGCGATCATCCGTCTCAAGGACGGTACGTACACCACCTGCGAGCCGAACAGCAACGCCTGGCAGCTCAAGGGCAACAACATCACGCTCAACCCGGCCACCGGTTTCGGTACCGCGACCAACGTGACGTTGCGGGTCAAGGACATTCCGATCCTTTACACCCCGTATATCTATTTCCCGATCGACAACCGTCGTCAATCCGGCTTCCTGCCGCCGAGCTTCAGCACCGGTGGCGAGACCGGCTTCACGTTGGTTACGCCGTACTACTTCAACCTGGCGCCAAACTACGACGCCACGTTGTACCCGCAATACATGACCAAGCGCGGCCTGTTGATGGAAGGCGAATTCCGCTACCTCACCAAGTCCAGCGAAGGCCAGTTCGGCGGCGCGTACCTGAACGACGACAGCAGCGAGCGTAAAGGCCAGACCGACTACGAAAAAGATCGCTACATGATCAACTGGCAGCACAAGGGCGGGCTGGACTCGCGTGTACTGACCCAGGTCGACTACACCAACATCAGCGACCCTTATTACTTCCAGGATCTGAAGTCCTATCAGGAAGGGATCAAGAGCCAGGACTACGTGAACCAGCAAGGTTCGGTGACCTATCGCGGTGATACCTTCCAGGCGAAGCTGAACCTGCAGGCGTACCAGCTGGCAACGATCTCCCAGATCACGCCGTATGACCGCTTGCCACAGATCACCTTCAACGGCACGCTGCCGTACCATCCAGGCGGGGTGAACTTCACCTACGAGACCGAAGCCGTACGCTTTGATCGGGACTTGGAGAACGGAAGCTTCACGGATGAAAACGGGCTCGTATCGCCGCGGCTCGACACCTACGTAACCGGCCTGACCCGTGCAAACGGTACTCGCCTGAACGTTGCGCCGGCAGTCGACTACCCGATGAACTGGACCTACGGTTTTATTACGCCAAAGTTGAAGTACGTCTATACCAAGTACGATCTTGATTTGGACAGCATCGGCAAAAACCAGATTATCGCAGCGCAAGCCGCGTCAACTGCAGCCAACCCTTATGCCGGTGGCACCTTCAAAAGCTCGCAAGACCGTGCAATTCCGATTGCCAGCATCGACAGCGGCCTGTACTTCGACCGCAACACCAACTTGTTCGGCAAAGACTACCGTCAAACTCTGGAGCCTCGTGCGTACTACCTGTATGTACCGAACAAGGACCAGGGCGATATCCCGGTATTCGACAGCGGTGAGTACTCGTTCAGCTACGCGTCGCTGTTCCGTGACAACCGCTTCAGCGGTACTGACCGCATCGGCGACGAGAACAAACTGTCCCTGGGCGTGACCAGCCGCTGGATCGAAGAAAACGGCTTCGAACGCCAACGCGTCAGCATCGGCGAGGCCGTGTACTTCAAGAACCGCGAAGTTCAACTGCCGGGCATCCTGGCCGCGGACCGTGCGGACGCACAGTCTGATGTTTCGCCAATCGCCCTGGACTACGAGTTCCGCTTCAACCGTGACTGGCGCGCCACTGCCGATTACAACTGGGACCCGGAAAGCCACAGCCCACGTTCCGGCAGCGCGATGTTCCACTATCAACCGGAAGACAACCCGAACAAGGTTATCAACGTCGGCTACCGCTATCGCAACGACCAGGTGGTGTACAACCAGCTGACCGGCAAATGGCAGTTTGGTGGCGACTACGGGCAGCCAGGCGACCCGAACTTCGTGAAGGATTACTACAAAATCCAGCAACACGACTTCTCGATGATGTGGCCGATCGTTCCGCAGTGGAACCTGATCACCCGCTGGCAGTATGACTATGCCCGCAACCGTACCCTGGAGGCCTTCGGTGGTTTCGAGTACGACAACTGCTGCTGGAAACTGCGCGTCATCAACCGTTACTGGGTTTCCAACGACGAATACAGCCAGATCGCCCCGCTGAACGAAAAGGGTGACCACGGGCTCTTCTTCCAAGTTGTCCTCAAAGGACTCGGCGGCCTGACCGGCGCCAAGGTAGAGAGCTTCCTCGACAAAGGCATTGAAGGTTATCGTGAACGTGAAGACCAAGCTTTCTGATTGTCTGCGCCCGCTGATGCTGGGCGCGCTGTTCCTGGGTACCGCCGCAGCTCACGCTGCGGTTCAACCGCTGGACAAGGTAGTGGCCATCGTCGATAACGACGTGATCATGCAGAGCCAACTGGACCAACGGGTCAAGGAAGTTCAGCAAACCATCGCCAAGCGTGGCGGCGGCGTACCGCCGACCAGCGTGCTGGACCAGCAGGTGCTTGAACGCCTGATCGTTGAAAACCTGCAACTGCAGATCGGCGATCGCTCCGGTATCCGTATCAGCGACGAAGAATTGAACCAGGCTGTCGGCACCATCGCCCAGCGCAACAACATGAGTGTTGATCAGTTCCGCGCGGCCCTGGCTCACGACGGCCTGTCCTATGAGGACGCCCGTGACCAGATTCGCCGGGAAATGATCATCAGCCGTGTACGTCAGCGTCGCGTGGCCGAACGGATTCAGGTGTCCGAGCAGGAAGTGAAGAACTTCCTCGCCTCCGACCTTGGCAAGATGCAGCTTTCCGAAGAACTGCACCTGGCGAACATCCTGGTGCCTACGCCAGACAGCGCCAACGCTGAACAGCTCAATGCTGCCGCAGCGAAAACCCAGGCTATCTATGACCGTCTCAAGCAAGGTGCCGACTTTGCCCAGATGGCCATTGCCCAGTCCGGCAGCGACAACGCCCTCGAAGGCGGTGACATGGGCTGGCGTAAAGCCGCGCAACTGCCACCACCGTTCGACCGCGAGCTGAGTGCCATGGAAGTCGGTGGCATCACCCAGCCTGCCCGTACGCCTGGCGGTTTCATCATCCTCAAGTTGCTCGGCAAGCGCGGTGGCGAAGAAGCCCAAATGAAGGACGAAGTTCACGTTCGTCACATCCTGGTCAAGCCAAGCGAGATCCGTACCGAAGCCCAAACCAAGGAACTGGCCCAGAAGCTCTATGACCGCATCGAAGCGGGCGAAGACTTCGGCGAATTGGCGAAGAGCTATTCCGAAGACCCGGGTTCGGCGCTTAACGGCGGCGATCTGAACTGGATCGATCCGAAGGCACTGGTTCCAGAGTTCCAGGACGTCATGGCCAAGACCCCGCAAGGCGTTCTGTCCAAGCCGTTCAAGACCCAATACGGCTGGCATGTGCTGGAAGTCCTTGGCCGTCGCGCCACTGACAACACCACCCAGGCCCGCGAGCAGCAAGCCCTGACCGTACTGCGTAACCGCAAATACGACGAAGAGCTGCAAACCTGGTTGCGTCAGATCCGTGACGAAGCCTACGTAGAGAACAAGCTTCCTGGTGCCGACCAAACAGGCACCGACCAGGCAGCCCAGTGACACCCAAGCGTTTCGCACTGACACCCGGCGAGCCGGCCGGCATTGGTCCTGACCTGTGCCTGCTGCTCGCCTCGCACCCCCAGCCACACCCCCTGATTGCCATTACCAGCCGCGACCTGCTCATTGAGCGGGCCGCGCAGCTGGGTGTGGTTGTCGATCTGCTGCCGGTGGGCCCGGGCAACTGGCCTGATCTGCCGGCACCGGCCAACAGCCTGTACGTATGGGATACCCCGCTGGCGACCAAGGTCGTGGCCGGGCAACTGGACAAGGCCAACGCTGCCTTCGTCCTGGAAACCCTGACCCGTGCCGGCCAGGGCTGCATCGACGGGGATTTTGCCGGGATGATCACCGCCCCGGTACACAAGGGTGTGATCAACGAATCAGGCATCGCCTTTTCCGGTCATACCGAATTCCTCGCTGAGCTGACCCATACCGAACAAGTGGTGATGATGCTGGCAACGGGCGACCTGCGGGTGGCGCTGGTGACCACTCACCTGCCCCTGCGCGAGATTGCCGACGCCATTACCCCCGAGCGACTGGAGCGTGTGACACGCATCCTGCACGCCGACCTGCAACAGAAGTTCGGCATCGCCCAACCACGCATCCTGGTCTGTGGGCTCAACCCCCACGCCGGTGAAGGTGGCCACCTGGGCCATGAAGAAATCGACATCATCGAACCAACCCTGGAGCGTCTGCGCCTTGAAGGCATGGACCTGCGCGGCCCATTGCCTGCCGACACTCTGTTTACCCCCAAATATCTGGAGCACTGCGACGCAGTGCTGGCGATGTACCATGACCAGGGCCTGCCCGTGCTGAAGTACAAAGGCTTCGGCGCCGCGGTCAACGTGACACTGGGCCTGCCGATCATCCGCACCTCCGTCGACCATGGCACCGCCCTGGACCTCGCAGGCAGCGGCAAGATCGATACCGGCAGCCTGCACGTGGCCCTGGAAACCGCCTATCAGATGGCCGAGACCCGTATATGACCGAGCATTACCAACACCGGGCGCGCAAGCGTTTCGGGCAAAACTTCCTGCACGACGCTGGCGTGATCGATCGCATCCTGCGTTCCATCCATGCCAAGCCCGAAGACCGCCTGCTGGAAATCGGCCCGGGCCAGGGCGCCCTGACCCAAGGCCTGCTGAAAAGCGGCGGCCAACTGGACGTGGTTGAGTTGGACAAGGACCTGATCCCGATCCTCAATCAGCAGTTCGCCGGCATGCCCAATTTCAACCTGCACCAGGGTGATGCGCTGAAGTTCGACTTCACCAGCCTCAATGCAGCACCCAACAGCCTGCGAGTGGTCGGCAACCTGCCGTACAACATCTCCACCCCGCTGATTTTTCACCTGCTGAACAACGCCGGCATCATCCGCGACATGCACTTCATGCTGCAAAAGGAAGTGGTCGAGCGCCTGGCAGCGGGTCCTGGAGGCGGTGACTGGGGTCGCCTGTCGATCATGGTTCAGTACCATTGCCGCGTAGAGCACCTGTTCAACGTCGGACCTGGCGCGTTCAACCCCCCGCCGAAAGTCGACTCCGCCATCGTGCGCCTGGTGCCTCACGCGGTGTTGCCACACCCGGCCAAAGATCACAAGTTGCTGGAGCGCGTGGTGCGCGAAGCCTTCAACCAGCGCCGCAAGACCTTGCGCAATACGCTGAAGGCCTTGCTCAGCAACGCTGAAATCGAGGCCGCCGGCGTCGACGGCAGCCTGCGCCCCGAGCAGCTGGACCTGGCCGCCTTCGTGCGCCTGGCTGACCAGCTCGCCATTCAGCCTGCGCCAGTGGCTGAATAAATAGTAGGCGCCGGCTTGCCGGCGATGGCGCACTCACGATCGCCATCGCTGGCAAGCCAGCGCCTACGGGCCTAGACTGACCGGCATCCGCTGTTCCCCCGCTTTTGCTTTTAAGGCCTCTTGCATGTCCGATCCTCGTTATCAGATCGACGTCAGCGTCGTCACCCGCTTTCTGGCGGAACAATCGCAACCCGAGCAGAACCGCTTTGCGTTCGCCTACACCATTACCGTGCAAAACAACGGCGAGCTGCCTGCCAAGCTGCTGTCGCGCCACTGGGTCATCACCGACGGTGACGGCCAGGTCGAGGAAGTACGCGGCGCCGGCGTGGTCGGCCAACAACCGCTGATCGCCCCAGGCAAGAGCCACACCTACAGCAGCGGCACTGTCATGACCTCCCGTGTCGGCAACATGCAAGGCAGCTACCAGATGCTCGCCGACGACGGCAAACACTTCGACGCCATCATCGCCCCGTTCCGCCTCGCGGTGCCTGGAGCCCTGCACTGATGGCGACGTATGCCGTCGGCGACCTGCAAGGCTGCCTGGAACCGCTCAAGTGCCTGCTCGAGCGTGTGGCTTTCGACCCGGCCAAGGATCGCCTGTGGCTGGTGGGCGACCTGGTCAACCGTGGCCCGCAATCCCTGGAAACCCTGCGCTTCCTTTATGGCATGCGCGACTCCCTGGTGTGCGTACTGGGCAACCATGACCTGCACTTGCTGGCCGCCGGCAATAACATCGAGCGCCTGAAAAAGGGCGATACCCTGCGGGAAATCCTCGAAGCGCCGGATCGCACCGAGCTGCTTGACTGGCTGCGCCGGCAAAAACTCATGCACTACGACGAGAGCCGCGACACCGCCTTGGTGCATGCCGGCATTCCACCCCAGTGGACGCTGAAGAAAGCCCTCAAGTGCGCGAGTGAAGTCGAAGCAGCCCTGGCCGATGACAACCTGTACACCGCTTACCTGGATGGCATGTACGGCAACGAACCCGTTAAGTGGGACAACGAACTGACCGGCGTCGCGCGGCTGCGGGTGATCACCAACTACTTCACCCGCATGCGTTTCTGCACCGCCGAAGGCAAGCTGGACCTCAAGAGCAAGGAAGGCGCCGACACCGCCCTCCCCGGCTACAAGCCCTGGTTCGCCCACAAGGAGCGCAAGACCCGTGAAACGAAGATCATCTTCGGCCACTGGGCAGCCCTGGAAGGCAAGTGTGATGAACCTGGCGTGTTCGCCCTCGACACCGGCTGCGTATGGGGCGGCGCCATGACCCTGATGAACATCGACACCGGCGAGCGCTCAAGCTGCCAGTGCGACTCCCCCGTTCCCGAACAACTGCAGGCCGCGGCAAAGCGCTGAGCCGCGCTTTCATACAGGCCAAAGGAGCCCGCCATGACTGAATTCAAACGTATCCCTCCCGAGCAAGCCCAGGCCCTGCGCGAGCAAGGCGCGGTGGTTGTAGACATCCGCGACCAGCCGACCTACAACGCTGCCCACATCAGTGGTGCCCAGCACCTGGACAACCACAACATCGCCGACTTCATCCGCGCCGCCGACCTCGACGCGCCGGTCATCGTGGCGTGCTACCACGGCAACTCCAGCCAAAGCGCCGCCGCCTACCTGGTGAGCCAGGGCTTCTCCGACGTCTATAGCCTCGACGGTGGCTTTGAGCTATGGCGTGCGACCTATCCTGCAGAAATTGCCGCAGGCGACGCGCAATAATTTTTTTCAAACCCCGCTATCCCGCGTGACGCTTGGCCTCGCGCCGTTTCTGACGAACGGCGCGGCCAAACTAATTTCGTATCGCGCCTTGACCTCCCCGATTCCGAACTATCCTTAAGCGCAGGCCATCCAAAACAGGGGAGAGCCGGTACACCGGCGTGCGGGTCATCGGTAGCGTTTCAGGGTGTTCTGGGGGGAAAACGGCCATTGGTGTCCACCAATGGCTGCCAGCATCGACTGATTGATCCGGCGTCGGCTCCACGTATCGAGCGAGGTGACGACGTCATGAGTATTTTTAGCCACTTCCAACAACGCTTCGAGTCCACCCGCCAGGAAGAGCTCTCGCTTCAGGAGTATCTCGAACTGTGCAAAAAGGACCGCAGCGCTTACGCGTCTGCCGCTGAACGCCTGCTGTTGGCGATCGGCGAGCCGGAGCTGGTGGACACCGCAGCCAATTCGCGCTTGTCGCGGATTTTCTCGAACAAGGTGATCCGTCGCTACCCGGCCTTTGAAGACTTCCACGGCATGGAAGAATGCATTGACCAGATCGTCTCGTATTTCCGCCATGCCGCCCAAGGCCTGGAAGAGAAGAAACAGATCCTCTACCTGCTCGGCCCCGTCGGCGGCGGCAAGTCGTCCCTGGCCGAAAAACTCAAACAACTGATCGAGAAGGTGCCGTTCTACGCCATCAAGGGCTCACCGGTGTTCGAGTCGCCCCTGGGGCTGTTCAATGCCACGGAAGATGGCGCGATTCTCGAAGAAGACTTCGGCATTCCACGGCGCTATCTCAATACCATCATGTCGCCTTGGGCGACCAAGCGCCTGGCCGAGTTCGGCGGCGACATCAGCCAGTTCCGGGTGGTGAAGCTCTATCCCTCGATCCTCAACCAGATTGCCGTAGCCAAGACCGAACCGGGTGACGAGAACAACCAGGACATCTCGGCACTGGTGGGCAAGGTCGATATCCGCAAACTCGAAGAATTCCCGCAGAACGACGCCGATGCCTACAGCTACTCGGGTGCACTGTGCCGGGCCAACCAGGGCCTGATGGAGTTCGTGGAGATGTTCAAGGCACCGATCAAGGTGCTGCACCCACTGCTTACCGCCACCCAGGAAGGTAACTACAACAGCACCGAAGGCCTGGGGGCGATTCCGTTCACCGGGATCCTGCTGGCCCACTCCAACGAATCGGAATGGCACACCTTCCGCAACAACAAGAACAACGAAGCCTTCATCGACCGGATCTACATCGTCAAGGTGCCGTACTGCCTGCGGGTCAGCGATGAAATCAAGATCTACGACAAGCTGCTGTTCAACAGCTCCCTGGCCAAGGCCCATTGCGCGCCTGACACCCTGAAGATGCTGGCCCAGTTCACCGTGCTGTCGCGCCTCAAGGAGCCGGAAAACTCCAACATCTACTCGAAGATGCGCGTGTATGACGGCGAAAACCTCAAGGACACCGATCCGAAGGCCAAGTCGATCCAGGAGTACCGCGACACCGCAGGTGTGGACGAGGGCATGAACGGCCTGTCGACACGTTTTGCGTTCAAGATCCTGTCAAAGGTCTTCAACTTCGACCCGCACGAAATCGCCGCCAACCCGGTGCACCTGCTCTACGTGCTGGAACAGCAGATCGAACAGGAACAGTTCCAGGCTGAAACCCGCGAGCGCTATCTGCGCTTCCTCAAGGAATACCTGGCACCGCGCTACATCGAGTTCATCGGCAAGGAAATCCAGACCGCGTACCTTGAGTCCTACAGCGAATACGGCCAGAACATCTTCGACCGCTATGTGCTGTACGCAGACTTCTGGATCCAGGACCAGGAATACCGCGACCCGGAAACCGGCGAGATTCTCAACCGCGTAGCCCTCAACGAGGAACTGGAAAAGATCGAAAAACCCGCCGGCATCAGCAATCCGAAGGATTTCCGCAACGAAATCGTCAACTTCGTGCTGCGCGCCCGGGCCAACAACAACGGCAAGAACCCTACCTGGCTCAGCTACGAGAAGCTGCGGGTGGTCATCGAGAAGAAAATGTTCTCCAACACCGAGGATCTGCTGCCGGTCATCAGCTTCAACGCCAAGGCCAGCAAGGAGGATCAGCAAAAACACAACGACTTCGTCACTCGCATGGTCGAGCGTGGCTACACCGACAAACAGGTACGACTGCTCTCCGAGTGGTACTTGCGGGTCCGCAAATCGCAGTAAGGCAGCGACAAGCGTGCAATGCCAGGCTCCCGGTGCGCCGGTCAGCCTGGCAATCGACCGCTTGTCTTTAAGCTTCCAGCTTGCCGCTTGAAGCTTGTAACTTGAAGCTGCCCGGAGGGCTCCTGCATGAGCTATGTGATCGACCGACGTCTCAATGGCAAGAACAAGAGCACGGTAAACCGCCAGCGGTTCCTGCGGCGTTACCGTGACCACATCAAAAAGGCCGTCGAAGAGGCCGTCAGCCGCCGCTCCATCACCGACATGGAGCATGGCGAACAGATCAGCATTCCCGGACGGGACATCGATGAACCGGTGCTGCACCACGGCCGGGGCGGCAAACAGACCGTCGTGCATCCCGGCAACAAGGAATTCACCAGCGGCGAACATATCCAGCGGCCCCAGGGCGGCGCGGGCGGCAAAGGCCCGGGCAAGGCCGGCAACTCCGGCGAAGGCATGGATGAGTTCGTGTTCCAGATCACCCAGGAAGAGTTCCTGGAGTTCATGTTCGAAGACCTGGAACTGCCCAACCTGGTCAAACGCAACCTGACCGGTACCGACACCTTCAAGACCGTGCGTGCCGGGATCAGCAACGAAGGCAACCCGTCACGGATCAACATCATCCGCACCCTGCGCTCGGCCCATGCGCGACGTATCGCCTTGTCTGGCAGCAGCCGGGCAAAACTGCGGGATGCCAAGGCGGAACTGGAACGCCTGAAACGCGAAGAGCCGGACAACTTCGGCGATATCCAGGAAATTGAAGCCGAAATCGCCAAACTCAGCGCGCGAATCCATCGCGTGCCGTTTCTCGACACCTTCGACCTGAAGTACAACCTGCTGGTCAAGCAACCCAATCCCAGTTCCAAGGCGGTGATGTTCTGCCTGATGGACGTGTCCGGCTCCATGACCCAGGCGACCAAGGACATCGCCAAGCGCTTCTTCATCCTGCTGTACCTGTTTCTCAAGCGTAACTACGACAAGATCGATGTGGTGTTCATCCGCCATCACACCAGCGCCAGGGAAGTCGACGAGGAGGAATTCTTCTACTCGCGGGAAACCGGCGGCACCATCGTCTCCAGCGCCTTGAAGCTGATGCAGGAAATCATGGCCGAACGCTATCCGGCCAACGAGTGGAACATCTACGCCGCCCAGGCTTCCGACGGCGACAACTGGAACGACGACTCGCCGATCTGCCGCGACATCCTGATCAACCAGATCATGCCGTTCGTGCAGTACTACACCTACGTCGAAATCACCCCGCGCGAGCATCAGGCCCTGTGGTTCGAATACGAGCGCATCAGCGAAGCCTTCGCTGACACCTTCGCCCAGCAACAATTGGTCTCGGCCGGCGATATCTATCCGGTCTTCCGTGAACTCTTCCAGCGCAGGTTAGTGACATGACCGCCAAAGAGCATAAGCGCCAACCCATATCCACGGGGTCCGAATGGACCTTCGAACTCATCCAGGCCTATGACCGGGAAATCAGCCGCATCGCGGCGGGTTATGCCCTGGATACCTACCCCAACCAGATCGAAGTGATCACCGCCGAACAGATGATGGATGCCTATGCGTCCGTGGGCATGCCCCTGGGCTATCACCACTGGTCCTACGGCAAACACTTCCTCAGCACCGAAAAGTCCTACACCCGCGGCCAGATGGGCCTGGCCTACGAAATCGTCATCAACTCCGACCCGTGCATCGCCTACCTGATGGAAGAAAACACCATCTGCATGCAGGCGCTGGTGGTGGCCCACGCGTGCTACGGGCATAACAGCTTCTTCAAGGGTAACTACCTGTTCCGCACCTGGACCGATGCCAGCTCGATCATCGATTACCTGGTATTTGCCAAGCAGTACATCATGCAGTGCGAGGAGCGCCACGGCATCGACGCGGTGGAAGACCTGCTGGACTCCTGCCATGCCCTGATGAACTACGGCGTCGACCGCTACAAACGCCCGTATCCGATTTCCGCCGAAGAAGAACGGCTGCGCCAGAAGGACCGTGAAGAGCATCTGCAAAAGCAGATCAACGACCTGTGGCGCACCATTCCCAAACGCGCCGGCAAGAACAGCGACAAGGACAATGCGCGCTTCCCCGCCGAACCTCAGGAAAACATCCTGTATTTCATCGAAAAGCACGCGCCATTGCTGGAGCCCTGGCAGCGGGAAATCGTGCGGATCGTGCGCAAGATTGCCCAGTACTTCTACCCACAACGCCAGACCCAGGTGATGAACGAAGGCTGGGCCACGTTCTGGCACTACACCCTGATGAACGACCTGTATGACGAAGGCCTGGTCACCGACGGTTTCATGATGGAGTTCCTGACGTCCCACACCAGCGTGGTCTTCCAGCCGGGCTTCGACAGCCCCTACTACAGCGGTATCAACCCGTATGCATTGGGCTTTGCGATGTACCGCGATATCCGGCGCATGTGCGAGCACCCCACCGAAGAAGACCGCCGCTGGTTCCCGGAGATTGCCGGCAGCGATTGGTTGTCGACCATCAAGTTCGCCATGAGCAGCTTCAAGGATGAGAGCTTCATCCTGCAGTACCTGTCCCCCCAGGTGATTCGAGACCTCAAGCTGTTCAGCATCATGGACGACGACCTCAAGGACGATCTGCTGGTGCCCGCCATTCATGACGAGCCGGGCTATCGCACCATCCGCGAAACCCTCGCGGCGCAGTACAACCTGGGCAACCGCGAACCCAATGTGCAGATCTACAGCATCGACGTACGCGGCGACCGCTCGCTGACCCTGCGCCACCAGCAGCACGACCGCAAACCGCTGGGAGAGTCCACTGAGGAGGTTCTCAAGCACCTGCACCGGCTGTGGGGGTTCGATATCCACCTGGAGACGCTGCAAGGCGACCAGGTGATGAAAACCCACCACGTTCCGCCGCGTAACGAGCACAGCGACAACGATTACGGCCGCCTGGACCTGGCAGTCGTGCATCTGTGAAACGGCAAAGCCTCCATTGGCGGGCCGCAGGCGTTATCCTGTGCCGCTAATGGAGGCTTTTTCATGCAAATCTACAAAGTCGGTGGTGCGGTACGTGATCGCCTGCTGGGCATCCCCGTTACCGATATCGACCGTGTCGTAGTCGGCGCTACCACTGAAGAAATGCTCGCCCTGGGCTACAAGCCTGTGGGGTCGGACTTCCCGGTATTTCTTGACCCGAAAAATGGTGACGAGTACGCCCTCGCCCGCACGGAGCGCAAGAGCGGCCGGGGTTATGGCGGCTTTGTGTTTCACGCCAGCCCCGACGTTACCCTGGAAGAAGACCTGATCCGCCGCGACCTGACCATCAACGCCATGGCCGAGGATGACGCGGGCAACCTGACCGACCCTTATCACGGCCAGCAGGATCTGGACGCACGCATTCTGCGTCACGTTTCCCCGGCGTTTGCCGAAGATCCACTGCGTGTCCTGCGCGTTGCCCGCTTTGCCGCGCGCTATGCCGGCCTCGGCTTTACGGTAGCGCCCGAAACCCTGGAACTGATGCGCGAACTCAGCGAGTCGGGCGAACTGGAAGCCTTGACGCCCGAACGCAGCTGGAAGGAGATTTCCCGCGCATTGATGGAAAACCAGCCACAGGTGTTTATCCAGGTGCTACGCGATTGCGGCGCCCTGAAAACCCTGATGCCGGAAATCGACGCACTGTTTGGCGTGCCGCAACCCGAGGCCCATCACCCCGAAATCGATACCGGCGTGCACACATTGAGCGTGCTGGAACAGGCGGCCATCCATGCCCAGCCGTTGACCGTCCGCTGGGCGTGCCTGCTGCACGATCTGGGCAAGGGGCTCACGCCTGTGGATAAGTTGCCGCAGCACATCGCTCATGAGCAACGCGGTGTGAAGCTGATCAAGGCGATGAACGAACGCTTCAAGGTGCCAAGGGATTGCCAGGAGTTGGCGTTGCTGGTGGGCGAATATCACACCCATGGCCACCGCGCACTGGAGCTGAGGCCCTCGACATTGCTGGAGTTACTGCAAAGCTTCGACGTTTACCGTCGCCCGCAACGCTTTGAAGAGTTTGTGGTGGCATGCGAGATGGACGCCCGCGGGCGCAAGGGCCTTGAGCAGAGAAGTTATCCACAAGCCGATTATTTGCGCGGTGCGGCGCTGGCGGCCAGAGGTGTGGCCGTCGCACCGCTACTGGAACAAGGCTACAAAGGTCCCGAACTGGGCGAAGCGCTGAAACGCGAACGGCTCAAGGCGCTAAAAGCCTACAAGAGCGAGTCCGGCGTCAACGGCTGATCCCGCCATTCGAACGCGACCGGCGCCAGTACCTGGTCAATGTGTGCATCCTGCCACAGCGCGGCAAATGACTTGCCCACCTCAGGATGCACACGCTGCGGCGCCATCAACGACAGCGGCCACAGCACAAACGCGTTCTTCAGGATTTCGGCCCGGGGCAGGATCAGGCCATCGAAGTTACCCACCAGCTCGCCATACAGCAGCACGTCGATGTCCAGCGGCAAGCCCTTGCGATCCGGGGCGTAGCGGCCATTGTCGGCCTCGATGAATTTCAGCCGGCGGTCCAGCTCCATCAACGGCAGGTCGGTATACGCCGACACCACCAGATTGAAGAATGGCCCGCTCTTGATGCCCACAGGCTGGCTTTCAAACACCGGCGAACAGCGCATCTGCGTCAGGAAACCCGCCAGCGCATCAAGGCCAGCGTGCAAATGGGCCTCACGCTCGATGTTACTGCCAAGACCAAGGTAAACCTGAGTTAGCGACATCCGCGCTCGATCTCCACGCCCACACCCTTGGCGGCCGGTACGGCGCCGGGCTTGGTCAGTTTGAGGTGCAGCCAGGGAATCTGGAACTCACTCATCAACACGTCAGCCAGGCGCTCGGCGAAGGTTTCCACCAGCTGGAATTGCGCCTGCTCGGCAAAGGCCTGGATCCGCGCGGACACGCTCGCGTAATCCAGCGCCAGGGTCAGGTCATCACCGGCAGCGGCCGGGCGGTTATCCCAGGCGAAGCTCAGGTCCAGACGCAGGCATTGCCGGATACCGCGCTCCCAGTCGTAGGCCCCGATCACGGTGTCGACTTCCAGACCTTCGATAAACACTCTGTCCAAGCACTCTTCTCCGCTGCACGACAAGGGCGCGATGCCCCGTTAGAATCAGGGCGTCCTCGCCCGGAATAGTTAGCATGTTTTGGTTACTGGCGACTTTCGCCTACCTGCTCGGCTCGCTGTCCTTCGCCATTTTGCTCAGCCGCCTGACGGGAAATCCCGACCCGCGAATGAGTGGCTCAGGCAATGCCGGCGCCACCAATATGTTGCGCCTGGCCGGCAAGAAACTCGCCGTACTCACGCTGTTCGGCGACGTCTGCAAGGGCCTGCTGCCGGTGCTGATCGCCGATCTCGCCGGGCTCTCGCTGCAACAGCAAGCCTGGATCGGCGTCTGCGCGGTGCTCGGCCACCTGTTCCCGCTGTACTTTCGCTTTCGCGGCGGCAAAGGCGTTGCGACGGCGGCCGGCATGCTGCTGGGGATCTACCCACCGGCGGCGCTGCTGGCCATCCTGGCCTGGCTGCTGACGTTCTACCTGACACGCACCAGCTCGCTGGCCGCCCTCATCGCCACGCCCCTGACCCTGCCGTTGCTGGCGTGGCAGGAACCGGAGGCGCTGGTGCCGATGAGCGTGCTCACGCTGCTGATCGTCTGGCGCCACCGGGGCAATTTACGCGACCTGTTTGCCGGGCGCGAACGGCATTTTTAAATACGCCCGGTGAACCCGGCTCACGTTCGCCCGTTACAGCGGCGGCAACTGCTCCATCGGCCAGCGCGCCTGCACGCTGATTGCCAGGCTTTCATGCTGCCCGGCCTGCAAACGCTGGCAACCGGCATAGGCGATCATCGCACCGTTGTCGGTGCAGAATTCGGGACGCGCATAAAACACGTCGCCCTTCATGTCGCCGAGCATTTTCTCCAGGGAGCTGCGCAGCGCCTTGTTCGCGCTGACGCCGCCCGCGATCACCAGGCGCTTCATGCCCGCCTGCTTCAGGGCCCGCTTGCACTTGATGGTCAAAGTCTCCACCACGGCCTGCTGGAACGCCAGCGAGATGTCGCAACGGGCTTGCTCACTGTCGTCTCCGGCGCTTACGCTCTGCTGCCAGGTGTTCAGGGCAGAGGTTTTCAGGCCGCTGAAGCTGAACATCAGGCCAGGGCGATCGCACATCGGGCGCGGGAAGGTATAGCGCCCCGGAACGCCTTTTTCTGCCAAGCGGGCGATTTCCGGGCCGCCTGGATAATTGAGGCCCATCATCTTCGCAGTCTTGTCGAAAGCTTCACCGGCAGCGTCGTCCAGGCTTTCGCCCAGCAGCGTGTATTGACCGATTCCGTCGACCTGAACCAGCTGCGTATGGCCGCCTGAAACCAACAAAGCGACGAACGGGAACCCTGGCGGGTTTTCTTCCAGCATCGGTGCCAGTAAATGGCCTTCCATGTGGTGCACACCAAGGGCCGGAATGCCCCAGGCAAATGCCAGCGCCTGGGCGCAAGAGGCCCCAACCAGCAGGGCTCCGACCAATCCGGGGCCGGCGGTATAGGCAATGGCGTCGATCTCGGTCGGCACGCAGCCGGCCTCGTCCAATACCTGGCGAATCAATGGCAGCATGCGTTTCACATGATCACGGCTGGCCAGCTCGGGCACCACGCCGCCATAGGCGCGATGCAGGTCGATCTGACTGAACAGTGCGTCGGCCAAAAGCCCGCGTTCACTGTCGTAAAGTGCGACACCGGTTTCGTCGCACGAGGTTTCTAATCCCAGAACTAGCATGGGTTTGCGCCTTGTAGAGGCTGAATTCGAAGGCGCGCATAATAGTCGCCACTCCCCCTCCCGACTAGCGGTTTTCGATCAGAGGCTTTGCATTCCGGGCAATGAGGGGTTAACATCCGCAACCCTTAAAAACCGACGACCTCAGCCGCGAATTTTTTGCGACGAGAACGTTGATTCCCGGTAATGAAAGAAGGTAGCTCTGGATGCCAGCCGTCAAAGTAAAAGAGAACGAACCCTTCGACGTAGCTCTGCGTCGTTTCAAGCGCTCCTGCGAAAAAGCCGGTGTTCTGGCTGAAGTTCGTAGCCGCGAATTTTACGAGAAGCCAACTTCTGAGCGTAAGCGTAAAGCAGCAGCCGCTGTTAAGCGTCACGCCAAGAAAGTTCAGCGCGAGCAGCGCCGCGCCGTTCGTCTGTACTAATACACAGACGTTCGTAGCAAGCTTCTGCCAAGCCCGGCCCTCAGCCGGGCTGTTGGCATTTGCGGATATCGCTTGATGCTTCACCGTTGACGCCGCACACGCGACTGAAACGAACTGCTTCACACGTCAGGACTGGCTCTTTTGCCAGCGGTGCACGTCTCTTCTGACGAGCCTAACAAGGCTACTGACGAGCACACTTATTTTTTAACAGGCGATCAACAGGTCGGCTGCGCCCACTGATGAGCTTCCGAGGCCCCCACATGGCCAAGACCGGACTCCCGGGCAACATTTCTACGCCGGGCACTGATCGGAACTAACGTCAGTGAATGTTCGGCAGATACACTTCCTGACAGACCAAGCAGACGACAGTAGATCGAGCCGCACAACACGCGCGCCTTGAGCACTTTGCGGGCCCTCTTTTACACGCAGTGATGACGAGAACGCCATGGCCGGGCTAATTCCCCAGAGCTTTATTGACGACCTTCTGAACCGCACCGACATCGTCGATGTTGTCAGCTCGCGCCTGCAGATGAAAAAGGCCGGCAAGAACTACACCGCCTGCTGCCCGTTCCACAAGGAAAAGACTCCGTCGTTCAGCGTCAGCCCCGACAAGCAGTTCTACTACTGCTTCGGCTGCGGCGCTGGCGGCAACGCCCTCGGCTTCATCATGGACCACGACAACCTGGACTTCCCCCAGGCTGTCGAGGAACTGGCGAAAGCCGCCGGCATGGAAATCCCCCGCGAAGAAAGTGGCCGCCCGCACAAACCGCGGCAACCCACCGATTCGCCGCTGTACCCGCTGCTTACCGCTGCTGCCGACTTTTACCGCCAGGCACTGAAAAGCCACCCGCAGCGCAAAGCCGCCGTCGATTACCTCAAGGGCCGCGGCCTGACCGGTGAAATCGCCCGCGACTTCGGCCTCGGCTTCGCCCCGCCGGGCTGGGACAACCTGTACAAGCACCTGAGCAGCGACACCCTGCAGCAAAAAGCCATGATCGACGCCGGCCTGTTGGTGGAAAACGCCGAGACCGGCAAGCGTTATGACCGTTTCCGCGACCGCGTGATGTTCCCGATCCGCGACAGCCGCGGCCGCATCATCGCGTTCGGCGGCCGGGTGCTGGGGGACGACAAGCCCAAATACCTGAACTCACCGGAAACCCCGGTGTTTCATAAAGGCCAGGAACTCTACGGCCTGTTTGAAGCGCGCAAGAACAATCGCAACCTCGACGAAATCATCGTGGTTGAAGGCTATATGGACGTGATTGCCCTGGCCCAGCAAGGTTTGCGCAACGCCGTGGCGACCCTGGGCACCGCGACCAGCGAAGAGCACTTGAAGCGCCTGTTTCGCGTGGTGCCCAACGTACTGTTTTGCTTCGACGGCGACCAGGCCGGCCGCAACGCAGCGTGGCGTGCCCTTGAGTCGACCCTGTCGAGCCTGCAGGACGGGCGGCGCGCACGCTTCCTGTTCCTGCCCGAAGGTGAAGACCCGGACACCCTGGTCCGCTCCGAAGGCACCGACGCGTTCCGCGCGCGCATCAACCAACACGCACAACCGCTGGCCGATTACTTTTTCCAGCAACTGACCGAAGAGTCCGACCCGCGCTCCCTCGAAGGCAAGGCCCACATGGTCACCCTCGCGGCACCGCTGATCGACAAGGTTCCGGGCGCCAACCTGCGCACCCTGATGCGCCAGCGCCTGCTGGAAATCACCGGCTTGAGTGGCGAGGCCGTCAGCCAGCTGGCCCGCAGCGCGCCGCAAGAGGCGCCGCCGGCCTACGACCCGGGCATGGATTACGACGCCATGCCGGACTATTCCGACTTCCACCAACCGCAGGAGGCCTACACGCCCCAGCAGGAGTGGACACCGAAGAAACCCGGCGCCGGCGGCAAGAAATGGGACAAGAAACCCTGGGACAAAAACGGCAAACGTGGCGGTGACCGTGACGAACCGCGCGGCCCACGCGTCCCAGCAGCAGTAGAGCCGCCCACCATGGCAGCCCTGCGTACACTTTTGCACCACCCGCAACTGGCACAAAAAGTCGAGGATGCGGGGCACTTTGCGGCCGAAGACCACACCAATACGCAACTGTTGGTGGCCCTGCTCGAAGCCGTACAGAAGAATCCTAAGCTAAACTCATTCCAGCTGATTGCACGCTGGCACGGCACCGAACAGGGCCGTTTGCTGAAGGCATTGGCAGAAAAGGAATGGCTGATTGATGGCGATAACCTTGAACAACAGTTTTTCGACACCATTACTAGCTTGGTAGCTCGTCAACGCGAGCGAAACCTGGAACAACTTCTTCGAAAAGCGCGTCAGAGTGAATTGACCGCCGAAGAGAAAAATCAACTGCGCGACCTTTTAAGTCGCAATGTTTCCGCATCAAACCCGACCTCAGCTGGCGTGTGAGGTCATAGCTCGGGTATAATCCTCGGCTTGTTTTTTGCCCGCCAAGACCTTCAGTGGATAGGGTGTTATGTCCGGAAAAGCGCAACAGCAGTCTCGTATCAAAGAGTTGATCACCCTTGGTCGTGAGCAGAAGTATCTGACTTACGCAGAGGTCAACGACCACCTGCCTGAGGATATTTCAGATCCAGAGCAGGTGGAAGACATCATCCGCATGATTAATGACATGGGGATCCCCGTACACGAGAGTGCTCCGGATGCGGACGCCCTTATGTTGGCCGACGCCGATACCGACGAGGCAGCCGCTGAAGAAGCAGCCGCCGCGTTGGCAGCGGTCGAGACCGACATCGGTCGCACGACTGACCCTGTGCGCATGTATATGCGCGAAATGGGTACGGTAGAGCTGCTGACACGTGAAGGCGAAATCGAAATCGCCAAGCGTATCGAAGAGGGCATCCGTGAAGTGATGGGCGCAATCGCGCACTTCCCAGGCACGGTTGACCACATTCTCTCCGAGTACACTCGCGTCACCACCGAAGGTGGCCGCCTGTCCGACGTCCTGAGCGGTTATATCGACCCGGACGACGGCATTGCGCCACCTGCGGCTGAAATTCCGCCACCGATCGATGCCAAGGCTGCGAAAGCAGACGACGACACCGACGACGACGAAGCTGAAGCCAGCACCGATGACGAAGAAGAAGTCGAAAGCGGTCCGGATCCGATCATCGCAGCCCAGCGCTTTGGCGCGGTCTCCGATCAGATGGAACTGGCTCGCAAGGCCCTGAAGAAGCACGGTCGCGGCAGCAAGCAGGCAACTGCTGAATTGCTGGCCCTGGCTGAACTCTTCATGCCGATCAAACTGGTACCGAAGCAATTCGAAGGCCTGGTTGAGCGGGTTCGTAGCGCCCTTGAGCGTCTGCGTGCACAAGAGCGTGCGATCATGCAGCTCTGTGTCCGTGATGCGCGCATGCCGCGTGCCGACTTCCTGCGCCAGTTCCCGGGCAACGAAGTCGACGAAAGCTGGACCGACGCACTGGCCAAAGGCAAAAGCAAATACGCTGAAGCCATTGGTCGCTTCCAGGCCGACATCGTTCGTTGCCAGCAGAAGCTGACTGCATTGCAGACTGAAACCGGTCTGACGATTGCCGAGATCAAGGACATCAACCGTCGCATGTCGATCGGTGAGGCCAAGGCCCGCCGCGCGAAGAAAGAGATGGTTGAAGCGAACTTGCGTCTGGTGATCTCCATCGCCAAGAAGTACACCAACCGTGGCCTGCAATTCCTCGATCTGATCCAGGAAGGCAACATCGGCTTGATGAAAGCGGTGGACAAGTTCGAATACCGTCGCGGCTACAAGTTCTCGACTTATGCCACCTGGTGGATCCGTCAGGCGATCACTCGCTCGATCGCCGACCAGGCCCGCACCATCCGTATTCCGGTGCACATGATCGAGACGATCAACAAGCTCAACCGTATTTCCCGGCAGATGTTGCAGGAAATGGGTCGCGAACCGACCCCGGAAGAGTTGGGCGAACGCATGGAAATGCCTGAGGATAAAATCCGCAAGGTATTGAAGATCGCTAAAGAGCCGATCTCCATGGAAACCCCGATCGGTGATGACGAAGACTCCCATCTGGGTGACTTCATCGAAGACTCGACCATGCAGTCGCCAATCGATGTTGCTACCGTTGAGAGCCTGAAAGAAGCGACTCGCGACGTACTGTCCGGCCTCACTGCCCGTGAAGCCAAGGTACTGCGCATGCGCTTCGGCATCGACATGAATACCGACCACACCCTTGAGGAGGTTGGTAAGCAGTTCGACGTTACCCGTGAGCGGATTCGTCAGATCGAAGCCAAGGCGCTGCGCAAGCTGCGCCACCCGACGAGAAGCGAGCATTTGCGCTCCTTCCTCGACGAGTGATCACAAAAACCCCGGCCCAGGCCGGGGTTTTTGCTTCTACAGATTAAATCCTCGCTGCCTCCCCTCCCCCGCAATGCCCGTCTACACTCGAAACATTCCCCGTGCCATAACGAGACCGTTATGCCCAGATTGCCGACCGTGTTACTGCTGTCGCTGCTGACCTGGACCGCAACGGCTGGCGCGTTGACTCTCACCGATGAAGAGCGTGGCTGGCTGGCGGACCACCAAGAGTTGCGCCTGGGCGTCGACGCCTCTTGGCCACCCTTTGAATACCGCGATGAAGACGGTCGCTACCAGGGCCTGGCCGCTGATTATGTGCGGCTGATGCAGGATCGCCTTGGCGTCAGGATAAAACTGATCGAGCCGGTGAACTGGAGTGCCGTGCTGGAACAGGCCCGCAACAACCAGCTCGACCTGCTGCCGGGCATCATGTCCACACCGGAACGCCAGGGTTTCCTGTCGTTTACCCGGCCTTATCTCGACTTCCCCATCGTCATCCTCGCCCACGAAGGCGGCCCGCAACCACGCAGCCTCAAAGACCTGTACGGGTTGAAGGTGGCCGTGGTGGAAAACTACGCGCCCCATGAACTGCTGCGCACTCACCACCCGGACCTCAACCTGGTGGCCATGCCCAATGTCAGCGCTACGCTGCAGGCCCTGGCCACCGACAAGGTCGACGCCGTAGTGGGCGATTTGGCGTCCAGCGTGTGGAGCCTGCGTCAACTCAAGCTGGAAGGCCTGTACATCAGCGGCGAAACGCCTTACCGCTATCAGTTGGCCATGGGCGTACCCAAGGACGACAAGATGCTGGTGGGCATCCTCGATAAAGTCCTGGCCGACATCAGCCCGTCTGAGACCGAGGCCATCCAGCAGCGCTGGGTCGGCAACGTCATCGACCACCGCACGCTCTGGACGGATGTGCTGCTCTACGGGTTGCCTGCCGTGCTGTTGCTGAGCATCGTGCTGGCCGTGGTTATTCGGATCAATCGTCGGCTCAGCTCGGAAATTTCCCGCCGGGTCGCCCTCGAACAGGAACTGCGCAGCAGCGAATACCACTATCGCGGCCTGGTGGAGAGCCTTTCCGCGATCGCCTGGGAAGCCAGCATCAGCGATTTCACCTACAGCTACGTGTCGCCCCACGCCGAGGAACTGCTGGGTTACCCCCGTGCCCACTGGCTGATCCCGGGCTTCTGGCGCAACATCATCCACCCCGCGGACCTGACCCGCACCGAATCCTATTGCTACGCCGAAACCCGGGCCAACCGCGACCACAGTGTCGACTACCGGGTGATCACCGCCGATGGACGCTGCCTGTGGGTGCGGGACATCGTCAGCCTGATCGAACACGGCCACGAGCCCGTGCTGCGCGGCCTGATGATCGACATCAGCGAGGCCAAGCGCACCGAGGAAGCGTTGCAGCTTTCGGAACAGAAATTCGCCTCTGTGTTCCAGCAATGCCCGGACATCCTGGTCATCGCCCGGCTGTCGGACGGCTGCCTGATGGAGGTCAATAAGGCATTCGAAGACCAGATCGGCCTGAGCGCCGAAGCAGTCGTAGGAAAAACCGCCACTGAACTGAATATCTGGGGCATCCAGGGCGTAGGCCCCGGCCTGCTGCAACGGGTACAGACCACCAGCATCCGCAACCTGGAAATGCCCTTCCTGCGCAGCAACGGCCAGGCCTTCACCGGACTGATCTCCGCCGAACCCTTTCAACTGGATACCACCGAAGCCCTGGTCGTGGTGGTGCGTGACATCACCCAGCTGAAAGAAACCCAGCAGCGACTGCAGACCTCCGAAGAGAAATTCGCCAAGGCCTTTCATGCCTCTCCCGACGGCCTGCTGTTGTCCCGCCAAAGCGACGGTTTGCTGATTGAGGTCAACGAAGGATTCAGTCGAATTACCGGCTTCAACAGCGTGATGTCGCTGGACCAGTCAACCCTGGACCTCGGGATCTGGGTCGACCTGAACGAACGCAAAGACATGCTGGAGCGGCTGCAACGGGATGGATTTGTCCGCGACTTTGTCTGCCACATCCGCCGCAGCGACGGCGAAATTCGCCTGTGTGAAGTCTCCAGCCGCCCGCTGCCCATCGGCGACGACGACTGCATGCTGACCATCGCCCGGGACATCACCGAACGCCAACTGATGCAGGAAAAACTGCAACAGGCCGCCACCGTGTTCGAGAGCACGGCCGAAGGCGTACTGATCACCGACACCCGGCAAAATATCAGCGCCGTGAACCGCGCCTTCAGCGAGATCACCGGCTACAGCGAAGCCGAAGCCCTTGGCCAAACCCCGCGCCTGCTTGCCTCGGGCCTGCACGACAGCGCCTTCTACGCCGCCATGTGGCACCAACTGACGGCCAACGGCCACTGGCAAGGCGAGATCTCCAACCGGCGCAAGAACGGCGAGCTGTACCCCAGCTGGCTGACCATCAGCGCCGTGCGCAACCGCGAGGAGTCGATCACCCACTTCGTCGCCGTGTTTGCCGACATCTCCAGCCTCAAGCACGCCCAGGCGCGCCTCGATTACCAGGCCCACCACGACCCGCTGACCGGCCTGCCCAACCGCACCCTGTTTGAAAGCCGCCTGCAAGCCGCCCTCAACAACCAACAGGAAACCGGCAGCCAGGGCGCCGTGCTGTTCCTCGACCTCGACCGCTTCAAACACATCAACGACAGCCTCGGCCACCCGATTGGCGACCTGCTGCTCAAGGACATCGCCGTTCGCCTCAAGGACCAACTGCGAGACGTCGACACCGTCGCGCGCCTGGGTGGCGACGAATTCATCATCCTGCTGCCCGGCCTGCAACAAGCCAGCGACGCCGAACACCTGGCCAATAAGCTGCTGGCCTGCTTCACCCCACCGTTCCAGGCGGGCGAGCATGAGTTCTTCATCAGCGCCAGCATCGGCACCAGCCTGTACCCACGGGACGGCAACGACGTCGCCACCCTGGTCAAAAACGCTGACGCCGCCATGTACCGCTCCAAGGCCAAAGGCCGCAACCGCGTCGAAAGCTACACCCAGGACCTCACTGCGCAAGCCAACGAGCGCGTGGCCCTGGAACACGAACTGCGCCGAGCGATCGAGCGCGACGAATTGTCTCTCTATTACCAGCCGAAACTCAGCCTCGACACCCAACAACTGATCGGCGCCGAAGCCCTGATTCGCTGGCGCCACCCCACCTTCGGCGAAGTGCCGCCCGAGCACTTCATTGCCCTGGCCGAAGAGAACGGCATGATCCTGCAGATTGGCGACTGGGTACTGGAGCAGGCCTGCCGACAGATGCACGACTGGCGAGAAATTTTTGATGACTTCGGCCCGCTGTCCGTCAACCTCGCCGGCGCGCAACTGCGCCACCCCAACCTGCTGGCGCGCATCGAGCAACTGCTGCGGGACAACCGCCTGGAGCCTGGCTGCCTGCAACTGGAGATCACCGAAAACTTCATCATGAGCCAGGCCGAAGAGGCGCTGGAGGTGCTGCACCAGCTCAAGCATCTGGGCGTGCAACTGGCCATTGATGACTTCGGCACCGGCTATTCGTCCCTCAGCTACCTGAAACGCCTGCCGCTGGACTTCCTGAAGATCGACCAATCCTTCGTCCGTGGCCTGCCCGACGACCCACACGATGCGGCGATCGTGCGCGCCATTATTGCCCTGGGGCACAGCATGCAATTCACCATCATTGCCGAAGGTGTGGAAACGCCGGCCCAGCAAGCGTTTCTGGCGGCTGAAGGTTGTGAGCAGATGCAAGGCTATATCGTCAGCCTGCCGCTGCCGCCGGACCTTTTCGCCGCTACGTTCCTTCGTATGAGCGTTTCGGACTTTTCGGATGGCACAGCGAAGAAACCATCGCTATAATCCGCGGCCTACTGAGGGCCTATAGCTCAGTTGGTTAGAGCAGAGGACTCATAATCCTTTGGTCGTAGGTTCGAGTCCTACTGGGCCCACCATCTTGAAAGCCGCGCATTGCGCGGCTTTGTCGTTTCTGGCGCGTGAGTCGTGCAGCAATGAAACATTAGTTAGTTGTCCCGAACGGCTACGGCACTGACCATGATTCCCAGTCAACGCCACTCCAGCACGAGGGAATCTTGTTCCATGCCTCAGAAGAAACGTTCACCGCACAACTCTATCCACCGCCTGGGCATGCGTGCCACAGCCGCCGTCGCAATCACCCTCGCAACCTTGAGCGGCGCACAAGCCGCCCCCGCCGCCACTGACTCCATCAAGGCACTCAAGCTCTGCACCGGCGCCGACAACAATTCGCACGTACTGGAAGGCACCATCGACCAGAGCATGCGCAATGACGTGACCGCCATTCACTTCAAGCAAACGGCGGCGCATTCCTCGTATAGCTGGCATAACGACCCGGAGCCACAGTACGTCATGACGCTGTCCGGCACCCTGGCGTTCGTGACACGCGGCGGTGAGAAGTTCACGTTGCATCCGGGTGAAGTACTGATCGCCGAAGACAACACCGGCACAGGGCATCGCTGGAATCTGGTGGACGATCAACCGTGGCGGCGAGGGTACGTGGTGCTGAAGCCGGGCGCGCCGGATTCATTTATCCCGAACGATGCTGCCGCTGCGAAGGTGTGCAAGGGGTCGTAATCTCGCCGATCACACCTCCTCGAATAAAAGAAAGACTTACGCTTTGCGGCGTAAGCCTTTTTTGTACTGCGTGCTCTACCGGCCCGTTATCAAACGGAAAGTTCGCGCAAAGCCGCCGTCGCCAGGAACCCAGAGCGCGAGGCATAGCGATGGTCTTTTTGCACTCGCTCATCGATACGATTCAAAAGTTGCTCAGGCAGTGAGGCGTTGAACCTGACTGACTTGCCCAGGTAAGGAGTGAGATCAAAGTCGATCACCGCCCACACGCCACCCGCAAAGTCCGGATTCTCCAAATGGACGTCGACCTCTCTAGCCTGAGGAAGCCGCTCCTCATCAGCAACCAATCCCTCGAGGTGCAGCGCTAAAGCTTCGCGGACATTATCCAGAGCTTCGGAAAAGGTTGTGCCCGCAGAAAAGCAACCTGGCACGTCCGGGACGGTCACGCTGTAATCTGAATCAGCGTCTTTGTGTATCACTACTGGAAATTTCATTTTTCCTCCTTTGAATGAGCCGCAGCGGGATCATTCACCACATAACCTACGGTCATCACTTCAGGCCTGCTGATTTCAAAATGCTGTGCAAGGTCCCCTTGGCTATCTCTGATTTAGGATGAGGAACCGTCACCCGGCCGGGCTTGGTTGAGTGCTTGAACTGATGGTGACTGCCTTTCGCCGCCACCTCAAACCATCCATCCGCCATCAGCAAGTCAATTACCTCTCTGCTTCTCATCGCGCCCGCTCCACAGTGTGTATCTTACACACCGAAGGTGTCCTGCAGCATCTTTTATACACACAGGACACACCAATGAAAAAAGCCCGCTCATTTCTGAACGGGCTCATGCGAAGAATATGATGACTACGCCTATCGCCGCTTCGCCAGCGAACTAATGTCAGTTTTTGTGCCTTGACTGACTCTCAGCTTACCAACGCATTAACAATGACTTGCGCCGAACCTAGCAACGGCGCATCCCCTCTAAACGCCCCAATTACCTGCAACCCCACCGGCAACTCCCCTTCCCCACGCATCACCGGCACATTCACCTGCGGCAAGCCAAAAGCGCCCCAGAACTTGATGAAGTCCGACGGGCCCGTGGTCGCCAACCCCACCGGCGCCAGCATCCCGCAGGAAACACTCAACATCGCATCAAACGGCTGGCAGATCTGCGCGAGCTGCGGGGCGAGTTGCGCGAGGCGTGACTTCGCAGCCGACTCCTGTTCCCAGCTTGTAGCCTTCGCACGCTCAATCATGGCCAATGTCGAATCACTGAGTAACTCAGGATGAGACTGAAACTCCTTGGCCAATGAACGGGCACCTTCGCAATCGTTGATCAACTGGTGATCGTCGAATACTCCGTCGAACGCTTCAGGCAACACGACCTCACTGACAAGAGGCCCCAACCTGGCTATCGCTAGCTCAATCGCCTGGGCCACCACCGGCTGCACATCCGACCAGCGAGAAGTACGGCAGAAACCAAGCCGCAAAGGCCGACGACCGACCTCAACAGCCGGAAACCCTCGAATCAACACCTGCGCCACCCGCTCAAGATCACGCACCGAACGGCCATACCAACCCACGGTATCGAAGCTCGGCGCCAGGGGTTTCACGCCTTCCAGCGAGACCAGTCCAAACGAAGGTTTGAAGGCAAACAACCCGCAATAAGCCGCAGGCTTGAGCAACGACCCCGCCGTTTGGGTACCCAACGCCAACGGGAAAAAACCGGCCGCCATCCCCGCCGCGGAACCCGCGCTGGAGCTACCCGGAGTGCAGGACAAATCCAGCGGATTACGCGTCGGCCCCGTGTTCATGTAGGCAAATTCGGTGGTGTGGGTCTTGCCCATGATGATAGCGCCCGCCTGGCGTAGCAGCGTCACCACATGGGCATCCCGCGATGGACGATTACCCTGGTAAATCGGCGAATAGAATTCCGTTGGGTGGTCGGCGGTATCGAAGATGTCCTTGATCCCCACGGGCAAGCCCGCCAGCGGACCGGAACAGCCTTCAAGCTGCAACGCCTGCTCGCGCACCGCCTCAGCGTCGAAGGATACAAACGCCTGGATATCTGGTTCGTCGACACCTATGCGCGCAAGAAAGTGTTCAGCAACCAAAGCCGGCGTAATCGCCCCCGAACCCACCGCCACGGCGATGCCCGTTGCATCCAGGCCATTCATCAAAGCGCCCTCATTTGGCAAACAACTGCCCAATGTCCTTGAACGCCTTGAACTCCAGCGCGTTGCCGCACGGGTCAAACAGGAACAACGTCGCCTGCTCGCCCACCTGGCCTTTGAAACGAATGTGAGGCTCCAGCACAAATCGGGTATTGCGCGCCTGCAAACGCTCCGCCAATGCATGCCAATCATCCCAACTCAACACCACGCCAAAATGCGGCACCGGCACGTCGTGGCCGTCCACTGCATTGGTGTGCGCCGCCTCTTGAGAAGCGGTTTTCGGGTGCTCATGAATCACCAATTGATGCCCGAAGAAGTCGAAGTCGACCCAGTGATCACTGGCACGTCCCTCCTCCAACCCAAACACCTCGCCATAAAACTGCCGCGCAGCCGCCAGGTCGAATACCGGAATTGCCAGGTGAAAAGGAGCCAGTGCCATCAGGTCTAACCTCTATGGGTATTAAGTCCTTGCGAGTCTAGCCTTGCCGTAACCGATGGAAAGACGATAATTTTCGCAGCGAGCTCAAATTATTTTGATCAATCGAGACGCCCATGCTGCGGGAACTGAAAACCTTTATCGCCGTTACCCGCCATGGCACGTTCGCCGCAGCGGGCATGCATATCGGGCTGACGCAATCGGCGGTGAGTGCGCAGATCCGTCAGTTGGAGCAGGTGCTCGGCGTGCAGTTGTTCGACCGAACCGGACGCCAGGCCACGCTGAACGCGGCGGGGATCCGCGCGCTGCCGCTGGCCAGGGAAATTCTCGAGACGTTCAACCGCATGGCTGTGCCGGTGGATGCCAATGAGTACAGGGGCGAGTTGAAGGTCGGCGCCATCACCACCGCCCAGACCGGCCTGCTGCCCCAGGCCCTGGTGCGTTTGCGCCAGGCGGCGCCGACGGTGGAGTGCAAGTTGGTGCCGGGAGTTTCCCTGGAGCTGCTCAGCCAGGTGGATGCAGGCGAACTCGACTCGGCGATCATCATTCGCCCACCCTTTGACTTGCCCAAGGAACTGCACGTGCAACTGCTGCGCAGGGAGCCGTTTGTGTTGATCGCGCCGCTGACGGTCGAGGGGGATGACCCGCTGCAACTGCTCGCCGCTCATCCTCACGTGCGCTACGACCGGGCTTCGTTTGGCGGGCGGCTGGTCAGTCGCTTCCTGCGGGATCAGCGGCTGGACGTGCAAGTGGCGCTGGAACTGGACGAGATTGAGGCGCTGGTCAAAATGGTCGAATGCGGCCTGGGCGTTTCACTGGTTCCCCACGCCGGACTATGGCTGGACCGATCCCCGCAGGTGCGTGTCATCCCGCTGGGCGAGCTGACCTTTAACCGGGAAATCATCTTGCTGAGCCGCTACAGCCAGCGCAACCTTCCGGTGCCACAACTCTTTGCCCGATGCCTGCTGGCAGACACAATCTAAGACGCAAAAAAAAGCCGCACATCCGTGCGGCTTTTTCACGCCCTATTTCTTGGGCAACGCGTAGGCAATCACATAATCCCCACGGTCCGGCGACTGTCGCGCGCCGCCAGCGGTGAGCACGATGTACTGCGTGCCGGTCTTGGGCGACACGTAGGTCATCGGCCCCGACTGGCTACCCACCGGCAGCCGTGATTTCCAGATCTCGTTGCCGTTGCCGGTGTCGAAAGCGCGCAGGTAGAAGTCCTGGGTGCCAGCAAAAAACAGCAAGCCGGACTGGGTGGCCAGGGACGCGCCGAGGGTCGGCATGCCGATTGGAATCGGCATGTGCATGCGGATGCCCAGCGGCCCGGTGTCTTCAACCGTGCCCACCGGCACTTGCCACATCAGCTTGTGGGTTTTCAGGTCGATGGCCGACAGGGTGCCGAACGGCGGCTTCTGACACGGAATGCCCGCCGCCGAGAGGAAGCGCTCGCGCATTGCACCGAATGGCGTACCTTCTTGCGGCACCACGCCCATTTCGATGCCACTGGCACCGGCGGCGATCTTGTCGCGCGGGATCATGTAGTTGGCCAAACCCAGGCGCATGTCGTTGACGAACATATAGTGGGTATTCGGGTCCACTGACACGCTGCCCCAGTTCATTCCGCCCAGGGAGCCCGGGAATTGCAGCGCGCGGTCCAGGCCTGGCGGCGTATAGACGCCCTGGTGGCGCATGCCCTTGAACTGGATGCGGCACATCAACTGGTCAAACGGCGTGGCGCCCCACATGTCGGATTCGGTCAGTTGCTGATTGCCGATCGAAGGCATGTCCACCGAAAACGGCTGGGTCGGCGAATAGCGTTCGCCGGGCACATTGCCCTGGGGCACCGGACGCTCTTCGACCCGGGCGATGGGCACGCCGGTTGCGCGGTTGAGCAGGAAGATTTCACCCTGCTTGGTGACTTGGGCCAGTGCCGGTTGCACGCCGCCGTTGCCATCCGGAATGTCGTAGAGCAGCGGCTGTGCCGGCAGGTCGAAGTCCCACAGGTCGTGGTGAGTGGTCTGGAAGTGCCAGCGCACTTGGCCGGTCTTCACGTCGATGGCGACGATGGAGGAGCTCCACTTGTCGTCATAGGCGGTACGTTCACCGGCGAAGAAGTCCGGGGTGGCGTTACCGGTGGGCAGGTAGACCAGGCCGAGCTTGGCGTCGTAGGACATGGCCGACCATACGTTCGGCGTGCCACGGGTGTAGGTCTCTCCTGCAGGTGGGCGTTTGGTGGTGTTCGGGTTGCCCGGATCCCAGGCCCACACCAGTTCGCCGCTGTGCACGTCAAAGGCGCGCACCACGCCTGGCGGTTCACCGGTGGAGAAGTTGTCCGCCACACGCCCGCCCACGATCACCACATCGCCCGCCACCAGTGGCGTCGAGGTTTGCTGGTAATAACCGGGCTTCACTTCGCCCATGTCGGTCCTCAGGTCGACGGTGCCGTGGTCGCCGAAGTCTTCGCAAGGCGCGCCGGTTTCAGCATTGATCGCAATCAACCGGGCATCGCCGGTCGGCAGAAACAGACGTTTCACACAGGCTTTGGCGCCGGCGGGTTGCTCGCTGGCACTGCTGTCGAAATACCCCAGGCCACGGCAACGCTGCCAGTTGGGGCCGCTGCCCTGGGGATCGAATTTCCAGCGTTGGGCACCGGTATCGGCGTCCAGGGAAAACACTTTGCCGTAGGCGGTGCACACGTAAACGCTGTCACCGATCTGCAGCGGGGTGTTCTGGTCTTCGGCACCGGCGCCATTGCTCTCGGGGATGTCGCCGGTGTGGAAGGTCCAGGCCACCTGCAACTTGTCGATGTTGCCTTTGTTGATCTGGTCCAGCGCGGCAAACCGATTGCCGGCGGTGGTGTTGCCCCAGTGGGCCCAGTCTTTTTGCTCGGTGCCCGGCGTTACCGCAGTCACCGCAGGCTCACTGCTGGCCTTGACCACGTGGGTCGGTACAAACATGTACGCCAGGGTGGCGACCACGCCCAGGCCCAGCAGCCCGGCAACGCCATAGGCGCCGCGCCCGGGTGTCGATCCGGAAGCGCGGGCGAGCTGTGGATAAATCAGCGCGACTACCAGGCCGATGACGGCGAAGGTCAGGACTCGCGAAACCAACGGCCAGTATTCCAGACCGGTATCCCACACCGCCCAGATCGCAGTCAGCACCAATGCCACGGCGTACAGCCATGCGCCCTGAGGCCGGCGCTTGGCGATCAGCACACCAGAGACCAGCATCGCCAGGCCCATCAGCAGGAAATACCAACTGCCGCCCAGCACTACGAGGTAACCGCCACCGCCTGCCAAACCCAGGCCGATCAAGGCGATCAGCAGGCCCAGCCCAACCAGCAACCATCTGCTGCCGGTGGCAGCCCCAAAGTTATTCATCGCGCAAACGTCCTTCCTGTATACCTAACGCAAAATAATGTACCAAACAGTTACTTTTCACAATCTGGCACAAAATAATGTGTTCGATCAGCGGCGAAAATAAATTCCCGGCGGGGCGGGCAGTATCGCCAGGACCGAGCCTGTAACATGCTCGCCCATTGATGCCCGCGCCGGAGAACACCTTGCCCGCCTCTCACCCTCCCGTCCTCGATGAAATCGATCGCCAGTTGATCGCCGCCTTGCAGATCAACGCGCGTGAAAGCGTGGCCATGCTTGCCCGGCAACTGGGCATCGCGCGCACCACCGTCACCTCACGCCTGGCGCGCCTGGAAAAAACCCAGGTGATTACCGGCTATGGCGTGCGCCTCAGCCAGCGGGTGGTGGACGGTGGTTTGCAGGCCTACGTGGGGATCACCGTGCAACCGCGCTCCGGCAAGGAAGTGCTGCGCCGGATCAGTGCCATGGCGCAGGTTCAGCAGTTATGTGCGGTAAGCGGCGAGTTCGATTACGTGGCCTGGCTGCGCACCGATTCGCCGGAACAGCTGGATCAACTGCTCGACCAGATCGGCAGCGTCGACGGCGTGGAGAAGACCACCACCTCGATCATCCTCAGTAACAAACTGGATCGCGGCCAACCAATCTGACCAGCAAGATCGTCACTCTGACTAAAAACAATTCAATCCGACGACACATTGCGTCTTATTAACGAACGCTACGCTCCCTAGAATGGCTGCCATCTTTTCCTATACTCAGCGGGTCGCGCCCCGCCGAGCCGCCAGCAAGGTCAGCCATGAGCATTCCTTCCAGCACCATCAGCAAGACCAATCGCCACCCGGCAAACGGCAAGAAGCCCATCACTATCTTTGGCCCGGACTTCCCGTTTGCCTTTGATGACTGGATCGAACACCCGGCGGGCCTGGGTAGCATTCCGGCGGCCAACCACGGCGCCGAAGTGGCGATCGTCGGCGCCGGGATTGCCGGGCTGGTAGCCGCCTATGAGTTGATGAAGCTGGGCCTTAAACCCGTGGTGTATGAAGCCTCGAAAATGGGTGGCCGCCTGCGCTCCCAGGCGTTTGAAGGCGCCGAAGGCATCATTGCGGAACTGGGTGGCATGCGTTTCCCGGTGTCCTCTACCGCGTTCTACCACTATGTAGACAAGCTCGGGCTGGAGACCAAACCCTTCCCCAACCCGCTGACGCCGGCTTCTGGCAGCACGGTCATCGACCTCGAAGGCCAGACGCACTACGCACAGAAACTCGCTGACCTTCCTGCACTGTTCCAGGAAGTGGCTGACGCCTGGGCCGACGCCCTGGAAGCCGGCTCGCAGTTCGCCGATATCCAGCAAGCCATCCGCGACCGTGACGTACCGCGCCTGAAAGAGCTGTGGAATACGCTGGTTCCGTTGTGGGACGACCGCACCTTCTACGACTTCGTGGCGACCTCCAAAGCGTTCGCCAAGTTGTCCTTTCATCACCGCGAAGTGTTCGGCCAGGTCGGCTTTGGCACCGGCGGCTGGGACTCGGACTTCCCCAACTCGATGCTGGAAATCTTCCGCGTGGTGATGACCAACTGCGACGATCACCAGCATCTGGTGGTCGGCGGCGTCGCCCAAGTGCCCATGGGCATCTGGCGCCATGTGCCGGAGCGTTGCGCCCACTGGCCCGAAGGCACCAGCCTCAGTTCCCTGCACAACGGTGCGCCACGGGCCGGGGTCAAGCGCATTGCCCACGCGCCGGACGGCCGTTTCGCCGTCACCGACAACTACGGTGACACCCGCGAATACGCCGCCGTGCTGACCACCTGCCAGAGCTGGCTGCTGACCACCCAGATCGAGTGCGACGAAACCCTGTTCTCGCAAAAGATGTGGATGGCCCTGGACCGCACCCGCTACATGCAGTCGTCGAAGACCTTCGTGATGGTCGACCGGCCATTCTGGAAGGACAAGGATCCGGAAACCGGCCGCGACCTGATGAGCATGACGCTGACGGATCGCCTGACCCGCGGCACCTATCTGTTCGACAACGGTGACGACAAGCCGGGGGTGATCTGCCTGTCCTACTCCTGGATGAGCGATGCGCTGAAAATGCTTCCGCAACCCATCGAGAAACGCGTGAAACTGGCTCTGGATGCACTGAAGAAGATCTACCCGAAAGTCGATATCGCCGCGCGCATCATCGGCGATCCGATCACCGTGTCATGGGAAGCAGACCCGCATTTCCTCGGTGCTTTCAAAGGCGCACTTCCCGGCCACTATCGCTACAACCAACGGATGTATGCGCACTTCATGCAGAAGGACATGCCGGCGGAGCAACGCGGTATTTTCATTGCCGGTGACGACGTGTCCTGGACCCCGGCGTGGGTTGAAGGCGCCGTGCAAACCTCGCTGAACGCGGTGTGGGGCATCATGACTCACTTCGGTGGCAGCACTCACCCGCAGAACCCGGGGCCGGGGGATGTGTTCGACGAGATCGGACCGATCGCACTGCCCGAGTAAGGAGTTGCCCATGCGTGTTGCCCTGTATCAATGCCCGCCTTTGCCGCTGGACGTGGCCGGTAATCTCAAGCGCCTGCATCAGTTGGCGCAAGAGGCCACCGACGCCGACCTGCTGGTACTGCCGGAGATGTTTCTCACCGGCTATAACATCGGCGTGGAAGCGGTCGGCGCCTTGGCTGAAACCCAGGACGGTCCCGCTGCCCAATCCATCGCCGCGCTGGCGAAAAACTCGGGCGTGGCGATCCTCTATGGCTATCCGGAACGCGGTGCAGACGGGCAGATCTACAACGCCGTGCAGTTGATCGACGCCAACGGCCAGCGCCTGTGCAACTACCGCAAGACCCACCTGTTTGGCGACCTCGACAACTCGATGTTCAGCGCCGGGGACGATGATTTTCCGCTGGTGGAATTGAACGGCTGGACGCTGGGTTTCCTGATTTGCTATGACCTGGAATTCCCGGAGAACACCCGGCGCCTGGCGCTGGCCGGGGCGGAGTTGATCCTGGTACCGACGGCCAATATGGTGCCTTTCGATTTCGTCGCCGATGTGACCGTGCGGGCGCGGGCGTTTGAAAACCAGTGTTATGTGGCCTACGCCAATTACTGCGGGCAGGAAGGCGAGATCCAGTATTGCGGGCAAAGCAGCATCGCCGCGCCGGATGGCCAGCGGATTGCCCAGGCCGGTCTGGATGAAGCGCTGATCGTGGGCACACTCGATCGGCAGTTGATGGTCGACTCACGCGCGGCCAATCGCTACCTGCTGGACCGTCGTCCCGAGCTTTATGGGGCGTTGCACAAGCACTGATCCCGGCTGCTTTGCGCTAGCATAGGCACTTCCTACGTTTCGGAAGTGCTCATGCCTGCGCCGGCCCACCCTCATCACCTTCAATTGACCCTGGCCAGCGGCCTGCGGGTTTCCTTGCATCATGCGCCGCGCTTGAAGCGCGCCGCGGCTGCCTTGCGCGTTGCAGCGGGCAGCCACGATGTGCCCCTGGCATGGCCGGGGCTGGCGCATTTTCTTGAGCATTTATTGTTCCTGGGCACCGGGCGTTTTCCTGCAAGCGACGGGCTGATGGCCTACGTGCAGCGCCAGGGTGGACAGGTGAATGCCAGCACCCGCGAGCGCACTACCGACTTTTTCTTTGAGGTGCCTGTTTCGGCATTTGAAGCCGCACTGGAGCGCCTGGGGGACATGCTCGCCCATCCGCGCCTGGCCCTGGAAGACCAGTTGCGTGAGCGCGAAGTATTGCAGGCGGAGTTTATTGCCTGGTCGCAAGATGCCACGGCGCAACAGCAACAAGCGTTGCTGGGAGGGGTTGCGGCGGATCATCCGTTGCGCGCGTTTCATGCGGGCAACCGGGATAGCTTGGCGGTAGAGCGTGAGGATTTTCAGCAGGCGTTGCGGGATTTTTATGAAGGTTTCTATCATTGCGGGCAGATGACCTTGAGCCTTGCGGGCCCTCAGTCGCTGGTGGAGCTGGAGGCATTGGCGCATCAGTTTGGCGCTGCGCTGAAGACTGCACCTCTGCGGCGACAGACGCCGGCGCCAGCGTTGCTGGCCGGCAATCAACGTACCTATCAACACACCGATGAACACCACTGGCATCAGGTGGTGGCAAGCGAGGCTTCCCCTGAGGCGCTGGATTTCCTCTGCCTGTGGCTGAACACTTCGGCGCCCGGCGGGTTGCTCGCCGAGTTGCAGTCGCGGCAGTTAGTCAGTGCCATTAACGCAACGGCGCTGTATCAATTTGCCGGACAGGCGTTGTTGGATATCAAGTTCACCCTGGACACTCAGGGTGCGCAGCAGACGACACTGATCGAAGAACTGCTGCACGACTGGCTGAGCTTTTTCGCACACAGTGACTGGGCGCCCCTGCGGGAAGAGTACGCCTTGCTGCTTGCTCGCAAACAACAGGTCAGTGGTGCCCTGGCATTGGCCCGGCAGGCCAACGAACTCGTCCTGTCCGAGCAAAGCGCCAGCTCCCTCAAGACCCTGTTGGACTCGCTGCAATTGCCGCCGTCCCGGCACGCCTGGCAACTGCCGCCCACCAATCCGTTCCTGCAGCCGACAGCCAGGGAAGAGCGCCCGGGGCTGATTCGCGGGCAAACCAGCGCCCATCGCGGCCTGCGCACGTTCGCCCAGGATCGCTCCCGTGGGCGAAAGGACTTTTCGGCGCTGACCTTCAGCCAGGCCTTGCCAGGCGACACAGATGAAGGCGCGCTCTACCTGCGCTGGCATCTGGATTCGCCGCTGGATGCAGAGCTTTTCCCACGGCTGCGTGAGAACGCCAGCCAGGCTGGCGTCCAGTTGTCTTTCGAGACAATCGGCGGTCACTGGCAGCTGAAGATGCTAGGGCTGCACGAACCCATGCCCGCGATATTGGAGGAAGTGGCCCGTGAGCTGACCCGCCTCGACGAAAATGCCGGAGCGTCATCCTCCCCCGCGCCGGCAATGGCGATCCGGCAGTTACTCAAGGCATTGCCCGGGTATTGCGCCGACACCCCAGCTGCACAACAGGTTGCTGGGCGAGACAGATGGTCAACCGCTCGCTGGCAAGGGCTTGCCGTGGGACTGTCCGCCGCCTGCGAGACGGCGATAAAAAGTGCAGCCGGGAAACTGCCCGGCCAACCGCAAGCGGCTATCAGCGAACTGCCGTCAATCAGCAGCCAGCATCGTTGGCACGAAGTCAGGACCGATTCCAGCGACGCCGCGTTGCTGCTGTTCTGCCCGACAGCCACACGCTCCCTGGCGGACGAAGCTTGCTGGCGCCTCCTCGCACATCTGGTGCAAGCGCCGTTCTACCAGCAACTGCGTGTTGAGCTTCAATTGGGCTACGCGGTGTTCAGCGGCATCCGACAGTACAACGGGCAAACCGGCCTGCTGTTTGGGGTGCAATCCCCAAGCGCGTCTCTTGCGCAAATACTTGATCGCCTGCAGGCGTTCCTGAAGCAACTGCCCGCGCTGATCAACGCCAGCGAACTGTCGAACGATCTGGCCCGGCAATTTTCCCTCGACGCCCTACCCACTTCCCAAGCCGCTGAACTGCTCTGGCACGCGCACTTGGCAGGCCACCCGTCGGATTACATCCAGCAGCTGCAAGATTTCATCCAGACCCGCACCCGCGAGGATTTAATGGTGGCTGCACAGCAACTCGATGCTGCTGCAGGCGGATGGTGCTGTGTGGCCAATGGCGCTTGTGCCGCCGGCTCCTGGCAACGATCTGGCTGATCATTGCCGCTTCGGTAAAAGGCT
Organism: Pseudomonas sp. F9001; assembly: GCF_013385435.1. Lineage (NCBI taxonomy): Bacteria > Pseudomonadati > Pseudomonadota > Gammaproteobacteria > Pseudomonadales > Pseudomonadaceae > Pseudomonas > Pseudomonas sp. F9001. The sequence goes on along the minus strand of NZ_JACAPX010000021.1, from coordinate 58,481 downwards.
TTTTCCCGCAGGACAGCGCTATCTTCAAAAGAAGTACGTAACATTCACATGCACACATCTGAACATCTCCGCTTGGAGGTGGACTATATGTATTACTTGGTAGTAAACGTCCCTTCCCTTCGTAGGAGTAAGAACATGACCTGGTCCAAACCTGCTTACACTGATCTGCGTATCGGCTTTGAAGTCACCATGTACTTTGCCAGCCGCTGATTGGCTTTGTATCGCAATGCAACGCCTCGGCTCGCCCGGGGCGTTTTTATTTTTGAGTTGTGTGTAATGGAGCGGCCATGTTTGTCCAGATTCTAGGTTCCGCCGCGGGCGGTGGTTTCCCGCAATGGAACTGCAACTGCGTGAACTGTGCAGGTTTTCGCGACGGCAGCCTGCGGGCCGAGGCGCGTACCCAGTCGTCCATCGCGATTTCCGATGACGGCGTGAACTGGGTGCTGTGCAACGCCTCGCCAGATATCCGCGCCCAGCTTCAAGGCTTCGCCCCGATGCAACCGGGCCGCGCGCTGCGGGATACCGGCATCAGCGCGATCATCCTGATGGACAGCCAGATCGACCACACCACCGGTCTGCTCAGCCTGCGCGAAGGCTGCCCGCACCAGGTGTGGTGCACCGACATGGTCCATGAAGACCTGAGCACCGGCTTCCCGCTGTTCACCATGCTGACCCACTGGAACGGCGGCCTGGCCTGGAACCGCATCGAGCTGGACGCCAGCTTCACGATCCCCGCCTGCCCCAACCTGCGCTTTACGCCATTGCCCCTGCGTAGCGCGGCACCGCCCTACTCGCCTCACCGATTCGACCCACACCCGGGCGACAACATCGGCCTGATCGTCGAAGACCTGCGCACCGGCGGCAAGCTGTTCTATGCGCCGGGCCTGGGCAAGGTTGACGCACCGTTGCTGGAAATCATGGCCGGCAGCGATTGCCTGCTGGTGGACGGCACGATGTGGGACGACGACGAAATGCAGCGCCGTGGCGTCGGCACCCGCACCGGTCGCGAGATGGGCCACCTGGCACAAAACGGCCCCGGCGGCATGCTGGAAGTGCTGGAGCAGTTGCCCAAGCAGCGCAAGGTGCTTATCCACATCAACAACACCAACCCGATCCTGGATGAAGACTCGCCCGAGCGAGCCGAGCTGCTGCGACGCAATGTAGAAGTGGCGTACGACGGCATGAGCATTGAATTGTAGGAGCGAGCCAAATGACTGACACACCGCTGACCACCGCCGAGTTCGAACAGGCCCTGCGCGCCAAGGGCGCCTTCTACCATATCCATCACCCGTATCACGTGGCGATGTACGAAGGCCGCGCCACCCGCGAGCAGATCCAGGGCTGGGTCGCCAACCGTTTTTATTATCAGGTGAACATTCCCCTCAAGGACGCCGCGATCCTGGCCAACTGCCCGGACCGGGAGATTCGTCGTGAGTGGATCCAGCGCCTGCTGGATCACGACGGCGCTCCCGGCGAAGACGGCGGCATTGAAGCCTGGTTGCGCCTGGGACAGGCCGTCGGCCTCGACCCGGATCAACTGCGCTCCCAGGAGTTGGTACTGCCGGGCGTACGATTTGCGGTAGACGCCTACGTCAACTTCGCCCGCCGGGCCAGCTGGCAGGAAGCCGCCAGCAGTTCCCTGACCGAGTTGTTCGCCCCGCAGATCCACCAGTCGCGCCTCGACAGCTGGCCCCAGCATTACCCATGGATCGACCCCGCCGGCTACGAGTATTTCCGCACCCGCCTGGGCCAGGCTCGCCGGGATGTGGAGCACGGTCTGGCCATCACCCTGCAGCACTACACCACCCGCGAAGGCCAGGAGCGCATGCTGGAAATTCTCCAGTTCAAACTGGACATTCTTTGGAGCATGCTCGATGCAATGAGCATGGCTTATGAACTGAAACGCCCGCCGTATCACAGCGTGACCGATCAGCGTGTATGGCATAAGGGGATCACCCTATGAGCTTCGATCGCAGCAAAAAACCGACCTGGCGCCAGGGCTATCGTTTCCAGTACGAACCGGCGCAAAAAGGCCATGTGCTGCTGTACCCGGAAGGCATGATCAAGCTCAACGACAGCGCCGCCTTGATCGGTGGCTTGATCGACGGCGAGCGCGATGTCAGCGCAATCATCGCCGAGTTGGACAAGCAGTTCCCTGGCGTGCCCGAGCTCGGTGAAGACATCGAGCAATTCATGGAGGTTGCCCGTGCTCAGCACTGGATCGAACTTGCCTGACCTGCCACCCAAGCCGGAAATCGGCCTGCCGCTCTGGTTGCTGGCCGAGCTGACCTACCGCTGCCCGCTGCAATGCCCGTACTGCTCCAATCCGCTGGATTTTGCCGAGCAGGGCAAGGAACTGAGCACGGAACAGTGGATCAAGGTATTTCGTGAAGCCCGGGAAATGGGCGCTGCGCAACTGGGGTTTTCCGGCGGTGAGCCGCTGGTGCGCCAGGACCTCGCCGAACTGATCGCCGAGGCACGCAAGCTGGGTTTCTATACCAACCTGATCACCTCCGGCATCGGCCTCACCGAGCAGAAGATCAGCGACTTCAAGAAGGCCGGCCTGGACCATATCCAGATCAGTTTCCAGGCCAGTGACGAGCAAGTGAACAACTTGCTGGCCGGCTCGAAAAAAGCCTTCGCGCAAAAACTCGAAATGGCCCGGGCAGTGAAAGCCCATGGCTACCCGATGGTGCTGAACTTCGTCACCCATCGGCACAATATCGACAAGATCGACCGCATCATTGAGCTGTGCATTGCCCTGGAAGCGGACTTTGTCGAGCTTGCCACCTGCCAGTTCTACGGCTGGGCCCAGCTCAATCGGGTCGGCCTGTTGCCGACCCAGGAACAGCTGGTGCGCGCCGAACGCATCACCAACGAATACCGCGCCAAGCTCGAAGCCGAAGGCCACCCGTGCAAGCTGATATTCGTCACGCCGGATTACTACGAGGAACGCCCGAAAGCCTGCATGAATGGCTGGGGCAGCATCTTTCTGACAGTAACGCCGGACGGTACTGCCCTGCCGTGCCACGGAGCCCGACAGATGCCGGTGCAATTTCCCAATGTGCGCGACCACAGCATGCAACACATCTGGTACGACTCGTTTGGCTTCAACCGCTTTCGCGGCTACGACTGGATGCCCGAGCCGTGCCGTTCATGTGACGAGAAGGAAAAGGACTTCGGTGGGTGCCGCTGCCAGGCGTTCATGCTGACCGGGGATGCCAGCAATGCTGACCCGGTGTGCAGCAAATCGGAGCACCACGGCATGATCCTCCAGGCCCGCGAAGAAGCGGAGCACGCCACCCAGACCATTGAGCAACTGGCCTTTCGCAATGAGCGCAACTCACGGCTGATCGCGAAAGGCTGAGGTCTTTTAGCGTTTGGCGATGATGTACACCGCGTGCACGATGCCGGGAATGTAACCGCACAAGGTCAGCAGGATGTTCAGCCAGAACGCGCCAGCGAAACCCACTTGCAGGAACACACCCAGTGGCGGCAGCAGAATAGCGATGATGATGCGAATGATATCCATGGGTTCAGCTCCAGAAAATCGGCTCGTGTGAGCCGTACAAGCTAATCGACCTTGGCCGTTGGTAAGGGTTCAGTGGGATCTGGCACTCAGCCATCGTCTAATTCGCGGACAAAAAAACGCCCCCAGCCAAAAGAATCAGGCTGGAGGCGCCGCGTATACCGCGAGACGGTTCAGGAAATATGGGGCTTAAACGGCAATGCCCTTGCGGCATTGCAGCTGTGCAGTGCGCACCCGGGAGAAGGTACGGGCCAGACGCAGGAGCATTTCGTCGACGTTGCTTTTGCTCAATGTGAGCGCCGGGGTGAAGCGCAGGCAATCGGGTTGCGGCGCGCTCAGGATCAGGCCTTCACTGAGCGCGGCGTTTACCACCGCATCTGCCGAATCCTCCGACAGAGTCAGTCCCCACATCAGGCCCTGGCCGCGCAGTTCACCCTGGTCATAGCGATGCGCCAGGCGGGCAAGCCCTTCGCCCAGATAAGCGCCAACCTCGCAAACGTGCTCCAGAAATTCGTGACTCAGTACGGTATCGAGCACCGCTATACCAGCGGAAGCCATCAGCGCGTTGCCATGGTGGGTGCCTTCCAGCTCACCGATTTCAAAACAACACGCCTTGCCCCGCGCGAGCAACGCCGCCAGTGGCACACCACCACCCAAGCCCTTGCCCAGGCAGATGATGTCGGCACGTACGCCGTAGTACTGTTCGGCGAGCAACGTGCCACAACGGCCGGTGCCGGTTTGCACTTCATCGAGGATCAACAGAATTCCCAGCTCACGGCACAGACGTTCGACACCCTTGAGGTAATGCTCGGTCGCGGGAATGACGCCGGCATCGTTCTGGATCGGTTCCAGCATGATTGCTACGGTTTGCGCATCCACCGCCGCGTGCAGCGCCGGCAGGTCGTTGAACGGCACGTGGCTGAAGCCTGGCAACTGGGGCTCAAAACGGTTTTCACTGGCGGCTGCCGAGGCCGACATCGCGGCAAAGCTGCGGCCATGGCAACCGTTGCTCGCGGTGATGATGCGATAGGCGCCACCACGGTGCAGTTGGCCCCATTTGCGCGCCAGCTTGATGGCCGCTTCGCAGGCTTCCGCGCCGCTGTTGAGCAGGTAGGCCTGGTCGCTGCCGGTGCGATGGCACAGGCGGTCGGCGAGGTTCAGTTGAACGCGGTTGTGCAGGCTGTTACCGGGATTGATCAGCGATTGGGCCTGATCGGCCAGCGCCTTGGTCACTGCCTGTGGGCTATGGCCCAGGCTGTTGGCGCCGCCACCCTGGCTGAAGTCGAGATAGGCGCGGTCTTCGCTGTCCCACAGCCAGGAGCCCTGGCCGCGTACAAACACCTGGGGCGGGCGGGCCACGCTGGGCATCAGGCAATCGCTGGAAAGATCGTCTCGCAGAGCCGGGGTCTTCGCCTCGAGGATCAGATCATCCAGGCTGGGGGCGGGGCGACGCAGGTTGAACAGGTTCATGGATGAACCTCTTTGGCAATCGCACCTTGGTCGGTATTACCGATAAACCCATGGCGGAGGTTTTTTGCCTTGCCTATGCAAACACCGTCAACATAAACACTACTCATCTTGCTTTCCGGCCCTGTAAGCCCTGTGAATAGGCGCTAGACTAGGCGCCTTGGGGGCACTCGGCCATTTCGATTTTCCAGCATTTTCGATAAGCATTACTTATGGATTTCAAGCAACTGCGTTATTTCGTCGCGGTGTACGAAGAAGGCCATGTGGGGCGGGCAGCGGAGCGCCTGTCGATCTCCCAGCCAGCTTTGTCGCAGCAGATTCGCCAGCTCGAGCAAAACCTTGATGTGAGCCTGTTCGAACGCAGCAGCAAGCGCCTGCTGCCGACCCTCGCCGCCCACACTTTGTATAACCACGCCCTGCCCTTGCTCGACGGTATGCAGCACGCGGTGGAAGCACTGCGCAACTTCAAGGGCCAGGCACTGCGCACCTTGGCGATCGGCGTGCTGCAAACCGTACACACCAGCCTGGTGCCGCAGATGCTCGAACGGGTGCGCAAGGCCCAGCCGCACCTGGTCGTACAGATCTACGAGCTGACCGGGATGGAAATCGAACGCCGGCTGCTCAACGGCTCGCTGGATATCGGCATCAGCTACCTGCCGCCACGCCAGCCGGGGCTGCACGGCGTGCTGCTGTATGAAGATGAACTGAAGGTGGTCATCCCGGCTGATCACCCGCTGCGGGAATTCAAGAAAGTCTCCCTGAAGCAAGCCGCCGAGTTACCCATGTTGCTGCTGGGGGAAGAGTTTCAGGTGCGCCAGATATGGCAAGGTCAATTGGCCAACCTGGGCCGACGCCCGCAAGTGCAGGCCGAGTTGAATACGATGGCGGGGATTCTCGACAGCCTGCCCCATACCAAGCTGGCGACGGTGCTTCCCGGACGCTCCCAGGATGAACACAACAGCAAGGCGTTGCTGTGGAAACCCTTGAGCGAACCACGGGTGCCGTTGAAAGTGGGGTTGGTGTGCCGGGATGTGCAGCGCCAGCAGGCGACGCTGGAATTGTTGCGCACGCTGCTGGAAGACGTGATGAACGCGCCCGCCTGACTTTTTCGCAGGCAAAAGAAAACCCCGCCGAAGCGGGGCTTTGCAGACTGTTTCCCTGACATCCATTTCACTCCGCCTTCCTGGCAGAATCCTACGTGTCCGTGTTGTTGCTTTGCGCTTCCTGCGCGACGTCCATGTGAAGTAGATTATCCGTGGATCCAATTTGGCGATAGAGGACGAATAGCAGCACGTCATGTAAGAGAATGCTTACACGCCCTCCAAGCCCTTAGAACAGTGCTTCATCCAGCAAAAACAGCGATTCGCTACCGGCTTTTACCGAGGCGCTGAGGGACGCGATCCTCGGCAGCAAGCGGGCAAAGTAGAAACGCGCGGTGCCCAGTTTGCTGGCGTAGAAATCTTCCTGAGCCTCTTTGCCCAAGGCCGCCTTGGCCATCAGGGCCCACATGTAGGCATAAGCCATGTAGCCGAACGCGTGCAGGTATTCCACCGACGCCGCACCGATTTCATTCGGGTTGGATTTGGCGCGGTCCAGCAGCCAGGCGGTCAGTTCGTCCAGGTCATCCACGGCCGCGTTCAGCGGCTTGGTGAATTCGGCCAGTTCGGCGCCGGCAGTGGCGGTGAAATGGCGGATCTCATCAGCGAACAGCTTGTAGAACGCCCCGCCGCTGCCGACGATCTTGCGTCCCACCAGGTCCAGGGCCTGAATGCCGTTGGTGCCTTCGTAGATCTGGGTGATGCGCACATCACGCACCAGTTGCTCCTGGCCCCATTCGCGAATGTAGCCGTGGCCGCCGAAAACCTGCTGGCCGTGCACGGTGGTTTCCAGGCCCAGGTCGGTCAGGAACGCCTTGGCAACCGGGGTCAGCAGAGCAACCAGATCGTCCGCGCGTTTGCGGGCGGTGGCGTCTTCGCTGAACTTGGCGGTGTCGAGCTGCATCGCCACATAGGTGGAGAACGCACGGCCACCTTCGTTCGAGGCTTTCATGGTCAGCAGCATGCGCCGCACGTCCGGGTGGACGATGATTGGGTCAGCGACCTTGTCCTTGGCTTTCGGGCCGGTTGGCGAACGGCTTTGCAGGCGGTCGCGCGCATATTCGATAGCGTTCTGATAAGAGCGCTCACCGGAGGCCAGGCCCTGGATGCCCACACCCAGGCGCTCGTAGTTCATCATGGTGAACATCGCGGCCAGGCCACGGTTAGGTTCGCCCACCAGGTAGCCCACGGCTTCGTCGAAGTTCATCACGCAGGTCGCAGACGCCTGGATGCCCATCTTGTGTTCGATGGAGCCGCAGGTCACCGGATTGCGCGCCCCCAGGCTGCCGTCGGCATTGACCATGAACTTGGGCACCAGGAACAGCGAAATACCCTTGGGACCCGCCGGTGCGTCCGGCAGCTTGGCCAGCACCAGGTGGATGATGTTCTCGGTGAGGTCGTGTTCGCCACCGGTGATGAAGATCTTGGTGCCGCTGACCTTGTAGGAACCGTCTGCCTGAGGCTCGGCCTTGGTCCGAATTATCCCCAGGTCAGTGCCGGCATGAGGTTCGGTCAGGCACATGGAACCGGCCCACACGCCGGAGTACATATTCGGCAGGTAAGTGGCCTTGAGCTCTTCACTGGCGTGGGTGTTGATCGACACGCAGGCGCCGGAGGTCAGCATCGGGTACAGGCCGAAGGCCAGGCCCGAGGAGTTGATCATCTCTTCTACCTGGGCCGACACTGCCTTGGGCATGCCCATGCCGCCGTACGCCGGGTCGCCGCCAACACCTACCCAACCCCCTTCAGCGTAGGTTTTGTAGGCGTCCTTGAAGCCAGCCGGGGTGAAGACCGCGCCATTCTCCCAGCGGCAGCCTTCTTCGTCGCCGCCGCGGCTGAGCGGGGCGACGGTCTTGGAGGTGACTTTGCCGGCTTCTTCGAGGATTGCCTCAACGGTCTCGGCGTCGACGGTTTCCGCCAGCGCGGGCAGTTGGGCCCAGAGTTTGGCGACCTCGAAAACTTCGTTGAGGACGAAGCGCATATCGCGCAGCGGCGCTTTGTAGTCAGCCATGGCAAACCTCGTGAGAACTTTAACGTTATTCGGGTGGGGTCGGTTTTACAGACCCCGAGTGTAACCGAACAACTTTTGTGACACATAGGGTCTGCTTGTGACCAACAAGTATTTTACGGTCACTAAAGCGCAAACAGCTCCGCCGGCAGACTCATCAGGCACTCACTGCCCGCCTCCACCGCCGCCCGGTGCGCGGCCGTGCGCGGTAGCAGGCGCTTGAAGTAGAACTCGCAGGTCGCCAGCTTGCCTCGGGCGTAATCGGCATCACCGCTACCGCTGTCCAACTGCTCCTGCGCCACCAGCGCCATGCGCAGCCACAAGTAGGCAAGGATGATGTAGCCGCTGTACATCAGGTAATCCAGGGCTGCAGCGCCGACTTCATCCGGGTTTTTCATGGCTGCCATGCCTACCTTGACCGTCAGCTCACCCCACTGCTGATTCAACTGGTTGAGCTGAGCCACATGGGCCTTGAGTTGCGGATGTTCGGCGTTGGCCGCGCAAAACTTGTGGACGATTTTGGTAAAGCCGCGCAGCAGCTTGCCCTGGCTGCCGAGCACCTTGCGCCCGAGCAAATCCAGGGCCTGGATGCCGTTGGTCCCTTCATAGATCGGCGCAATCCGGCAATCGCGAACCAGTTGCTCCATGCCCCATTCACGAATGAAGCCATGGCCACCGAACACCTGCATGCCGTGGTTGGTCACCTCCAGCCCGGTTTCGGTCATGAACGCCTTGCAGATCGGCGTAAGGAAGGCCAACAGGTCTTCGGCTTCCTGGCGTTGCCCCTCGTCGCCACTCAGGTGTGCGGTATCGAGCAACTGTGCCGAGAAGTAGGTCAATGCGCGGTTGCCTTCATTGAAGGCTTTCATGGTCAGCAACATGCGCCGCACATCCGGGTGGACGATGATCGGGTCAGCGGCTTTTTCGGGTGCCTTGGCGCCGGTCAGCGAGCGCATCTGCAAGCGGTCGTTGGCGTACTTGATCGCACCCTGGAAGCTCGCTTCCCCCAGGCAAAGGCCCTGCATGCCGGTGCCCAGGCGCGCATGGTTCATCATGGTGAACATGCAGTTGAGGCCCTTGTTCGCCTCACCGATCAGGAAACCCCGGGCGCCATCGAAGTTCAGCACACAGGTGGCCGACGCCTTGATGCCCATCTTGTGCTCGATGGAGCCGCAACTCATCGTGTTGCGCTCGCCCGAGTCGGCATGGAACTTGGGCACGATAAACAGCGAGATTCCCTTGGTGCCGGCCGGCGCATCCGGCAGCTTGGCCAGCACCAGGTGGATGATGTTGTCACTCATGTCATGCTCGCCGGCCGAGATGAAAATCTTGCTGCCGGTGACTGCATAACTGCCGTCGGCCTGCGGTACGGCGCGGGTCTTGATCAGGCCCAGGTCGGTGCCGCAATGGGCTTCGGTCAGGCACATGGTGCCGGTCCACTGGCCCGCGGTGAGTTTGCTCAGGTAGGTGTTTTTCTGCTCTTCAGTGCCGTGGGCACGGATCGCCGACATCGCACCGTGGGTCAGGCCGGGGTACATGCCCCAGGACGTGTTGCTGGAGGAGATCATCTCCGCGAGTACCAGGCCCAGGGACATTGGCAAGCCCTGCCCGCCGTAGGCCGGGTCAGCCGCCAAACCGTGCCAGCCGCCTTCCACGTACTGCGCGAAGGCTTCCTTGAAGCCCTTGGGCGTGGTCACCACACCGTTGTCGAAATGGCAGCCTTCTTCATCGCCGGAGCGGTTCAACGGCGCCAGGACGTTTTCGCAGAACTTCGCACCTTCCTCGAGGATCGCGCCGACCATGTCCGGGCTGGCATCGCTTGCACCCAGCGCGGCGTAGTGGCCGTGGAAGTCAAAGACGTGATCGATCAGAAAGCGCATGTCGCGCAGGGGAGCTTTATAGTCAGGCATGGCAATGTCTCCGGCAGCAGATGCCTTCAACCTACTGCCCCACGGCCCACCGGACAATCACTGTAGGGCCGCTGAATACACCACCATCACTCAACCGGCAGCGCTGTCCATGCGGACCGCGCCGCGGCGGGTCTGCCCCGCAGCGACCACGCAGTTACGCCCCGCGCCCTTGGCGTTGTACAGCGCCTGGTCGGCGGATTTGAGCACTTCTTCAGGGCTGCGCTGCTCGGCCTGGCGTTCGGCCACGCCGATGCTGACGGTCACCGACACGCTGGAAGTGCCATTGCCCACACGACGCTGGCGCCCCTGCTGGTCGTCGTGGGGACGGTCCGGGTTACGCAGCTTGATGTCGTAGTTGGCGATGATTTCGCGGATCTCTTCCAGGTGCGGCAGGCATTCATCCAGGGTCTTGCCGGCGAATACCACGGCAAATTCCTCACCGCCATAGCGGTAGGCCCGGCCGCCGCCGTTGACCTTGGACAGCTTGCTGGCCACCAGGCGCAGTACCTGGTCGCCCACGTCGTGGCCATGGGTATCGTTGAAACGCTTGAAGTGATCGACGTCCCCCATGGCCAGCACATAATTGCGCCCCAGGCGTTGCATGCGCTCATTGAGCGCGCGGCGGCCCGGCAACCCGGTCAGCTCGTCACGGAAGGCCATTTGATAAGCCTCGTGGGCCACCCCGGCAGCGATCATCAGCATCACCTGGCTGCACATGATGTTCAGGGTGAACGGCAGGATGAACGTCTGCGGCAACATCCAGAACAAGCCCAGCAACCCTACCAGCTGCGCGGCGTGCAGCGGTCTTGGTTGATACCAGTACTGCGCGGCCAGGGTCACAAAACCAATCAGGAACATCGGATAGGACAGCTGGATCAGGCTCATCCAGCGGCCATGCAAGGCGGGCCAGCGAATTTCGGCCAACCAGCTCAACAAGGCATGGGGGAAACTTTGTTCAAGGGCAAGCGCCACGCTGCCTACCGCAAACAGCACCGCGCAGCGTGCGACGAAGTCGCGAAACAGGTGGGTTTTTTCTTGCCAGACCGCGTAGATGCCGAACAGCAACGGTAACAACAGGCAACACAGGTGGAAGACCACGGCCGCGTCGTCCCGCACGCGACCGTTATCGCGGTAGTAATCGGTCTGGGTATCCAGCAGGAAATAGACCACATACACCGTGATCATCAGGAACAGCTCTCGCTGGCGCCGGTAGACCGCGCAGTACGAGCCGCCCAGCAGCAGCACGAGGGTCGGCAGCACATTGAACAGTGAAGTGAAGAACACATTGAGATCCTTCACATACGCAGCCGAGAGCCCCGCCAGCAGTAAAAGCAGTGAAGGTAAAAAATGACTGAAACGTACAGCAGACGCGCGCGACAAGGGTAAAGCTCCGACCCACAAAAAAGATGGCACATTGCCTTCACTGATCACAGTTAAGCACATTCAATGTGATGCGTATCACATTGCCATCACTGTAACGGCCGCTCGGAGCAATCCCTGAGTGCGGTACTGTGGTTTTTTATCGCGCAAAAAAAACCGCCGCTCCCGAAGGAGCGGCGGCTTTTGAAGCGAACTGGCCGAGGCTTAGTAGCCCAGGTCGAAGTTCTCTTCTTTCATGTCCATCAGGTTGTTGGCGCCCGACAGCATGGTTGCAACGTGGGTGCGGGTACGCGGCAGGATGCGCTGGAAGTAGAAGCGCGCAGTCTGCAGCTTGGCGGTGTAGAAGCCTTCTTCGCTGGTGCCGGCAGCCAGTTTCTCGGCGGCCAGGCGGGCCATGTCGGCCCAGAAGTAGGCCAGGCAGGCGTAGCCGGAGTACATCAGGTAATCCACCGAAGCGGCGCCGACTTCTTCACGGTCCTTCATGGCTGCCATGCCGACCTTCATGGTCAACTCGCCCCACTCTTTGTTCAGTGCCGCCAGCGGTGCAACGAATTCTTGTACCGCTTCGTTGCCTTCGTTGGCCTGGCAGAACTTGTGGACGATCTTGGTGAAGCCCTTCAGCGCTTCGCCTTGGGTCATCAGCACTTTACGGCCCAGCAGGTCGAGGGCCTGGATGCCGGTGGTGCCTTCGTACAGCATCGAAATGCGGCTGTCGCGAACGTTCTGCTCCATGCCCCACTCGGCGATGAAGCCGTGGCCGCCGTAGATTTGCACGCCGTGGTTGGCGGCTTCAAAACCGACTTCGGTCATGAACGCCTTGGCAATCGGGGTCATGAACGCCAGCAGTGCGTCAGCCTGTTTCTTGGCTTCGTCGTCGGTGCCGTACTTCACCACGTCAACCTGCTTGGCGGTGAAGTACACCATCGCGCGGTTGCCTTCGGCGAAGGCTTTCATGGTCAGCAGCATGCGGCGCACGTCAGGGTGCACGATGATCGGGTCAGCGGCCTTGTCCGGCGCTTTCGGGCCAGTCAGGGAGCGCATTTGCAGGCGGTCACGAGCGTATTTGAGGCCGCCCTGGAAGCCGATTTCAGCGTGGGACAGGCCTTGCAGCGCGGTGCCCAGGCGAGCGGTGTTCATAAAGGTGAACATGCAGTTCAGGCCTTTGTTCGCGGGGCCGATCAGGAAACCGGTGGCCGCGTCGAAGTTCATCACGCAGGTGGCGTTGCCGTGGATACCCATCTTGTGTTCCAGGGAACCACAGGACACCGCGTTGCGTTCGCCAATCGAACCGTCGGCGTTCGGTACGAACTTGGGAACGATGAACAGCGAAATGCCTTTGGTGCCAGCCGGTGCGTCCGGCAGGCGAGCCAGCACGATGTGGACGATGTTGTCGGCCATGTCGTGTTCGCCGGCCGAGATGAAGATCTTGGTACCGGAAACCTTGTAGGAACCATCAGCCTGAGGCTCGGCCTTGGTGCGCAGCATGCCCAGGTCGGTGCCGCAGTGCGGTTCGGTCAGGCACATGGTGCCGGTCCACTCGCCCGACACCAGTTTCGTCAGGTAAGCCTCTTGCTGCTCGGGAGTGCCGTGCTCGGAAATGGTGTTCATCGCGCCATGGGACAGGCCCGGGTACATGCCCCACGACCAGTTGGCCTCGCCGACCATTTCGCTGACCGCCAGACCCAGGGATTCCGGCAGGCCCTGGCCACCGTGCGCCACGTCGTGGGCCAGGCTTGGCCAGCCGCCTTCAACGAACTGTTTGTAGGCTTCTTTGAAACCGGTAGGGGTCTTAACGCCTGACTCGCTCCAGGTGCAACCTTCGATATCACCCACGCGGTTCAGCGGTGCCAGTACCTGCTCACAGAACTTGGCGCCTTCTTCGAGAATGGCGTCAACCATGTCCGGGGTAGCGTCCTGGCAAGCCGGCAGGCTCTGATAGTGCGCTTCATAGCCAAGCAGTTCGTCACGAACGAAGCGAATATCACGCAAGGGGGCCTTGTAGTCAGGCATAGCGATAAACCTCTGCTGATGTATCTGGGATGAACAACCGCATGGATGTGTTGTGGCGGTCAAACAGTTGTTTGAAACATACGTTTACGACCAATCCTTGTCAAGCGTCGCGCAAACGCCGTTTGTCATGACGCAGGTCAACGTCAGGCACGGCAAGGCCTGCAGCGAAATGCCGCATGACGATTCAGGGGGAAAAAGATTATTGAGCGGTGAAGATCAGTGTGGGAGCTGGCTTGCCTGCGATGCGGGCGCCGCGGTGTATCAGGAGGATCGAGGTGACGCTATCGCAGGCAAGCCAGCTCCCACAGAGAAGCCAGCTCGCACGATAAGAGGGGGGGGGTTATGCGTAAGTATCGATCAAGGTGCCGAGCATTTCGTCGGAAGCCTTGGCGACTTTGGCGCCCAGTTCAACCTGGAACTTGCCTTGGGCCATCTCGACCATGTTGCTCGCCGAGTTGCTCGCCTGATTGGCGTCTACCGAACGCAAACGATCACTTTGCGCGTCCGAAGGCTGGGAAGTGGCGGCGCTGGCAATCTTGCCGGCGGCCTGGTCGACACGGTTCTGCCCGGTCTGAATCGCGCTCAGTCCCGAGTAAAACGCACTGCTACCAGAGATTTCCATGGCGTGAACCTGCCTATAAGAGAATCGTGAACTGTTATTGAAGCAGACCTACCGGCAAAACGCCCGTCAAAAACACTAATGGCATAATGCCTTCGCGATAGGCAAAACTAGTCAAGCAGGTCCAGTTGCAAGTACGCGGCGACCGCTTCGGCGCTGGGATGCTTGAGCTTGGGCACCCTTCCCAGGCATGGCGCGGGGAGTCGTTCAGCCAGGGTCGCGAGGTTTTCTTCCAGACGAGAGGTCTTGGGGTCGATGATATTGGCCACCCAGCCCGCCAGCGGCAACCCGTCCCGGGCGATGGCTTCTGCGGTCAACAACGCGTGACTGATACACCCCAGCCGCACACCCACCACCAGGATCACCGGCAGCTTCAGCGCCTGGGCCAGGTCCGACAAATTGTCCTGGTCCGCCAATGGCACACGCCAGCCGCCCGCACCTTCGATCAAGGTGAAGTCCGCCTGCTTGGCGAGAACGTGCTGCATGGGTTTCAACAACGACTGCACCGTCAGCGCCACGCCGGCTTCACGGGCCGCCAGATGCGGCGCGATGGCCGGCTCGAAGGCCACCGGGTTGACCTCGGCATAACTCAACGGCAACGAACACTCGGCCAGCAACGCCAGGGCGTCCGAATTGCGCAGGCCCTTGGGCGTCAGCTGGCACCCAGAGGCTACCGGCTTGCCCGCCGCCGTACTTTTGCCGGCTTGCCGCGCGGCATGCAGCAGGCCGGCAGCGACGGTGGTCTTGCCGACGTCGGTGTCGGTCCCCGTGATGAAGTAAGCGGCATTCATAGAGGTTTCTCCAGGACGGCGTACACCACTTGATAAGTTGCCGGCAGGCCCTGGGCCTGGCGGAACTGCTCGTAGGCTTGCACCAGTGCAACAATCCGCGCCCGGCCCGTCAACCCTCCTGGGCGCCCCGGGTTCAGATTGTGCGCACCCAACGCTTTCAGTTCGTGGGTCAGGCTGCGCACGTCGGGGTAATGCAACACGTGGGGACACTGCTCCAGGCTGCGCACCCGCAAACCACTGGCTGCGCACAGTTGCTCATAAGCACTGAACGGCCGGAAGCGGTTCACATGAACCATGCCATCCGCTGCGCGCCAGCTTTCGCGCAACTCATCCAGCGTACCCACGCAGAGGCTGGCAAACGCCAGCACGCCGCCGGGCTGCAATACGCGCCGCGCTTCGCTGAGCACTGCGGCAAAATCCGAGCACCACTGCACCGCCAAACTGGAGTAGATCAGCCCGCAACTGGCGTCCTGCAAGGGCAAGCGCTCGGCATCGCCAGCGATGAAATGTTGTGCACCGCCCAGCGGCCGGGCGTGTTTGAGCATGCCCTCGGCGATATCCAGGGCCAAACCCTGGCTACCCGCAAATGACTGGCCCAGCACACGACTGAAATAGCCCGTGCCGCAGCCCAGGTCGAGCCAGCGTTGTGGAGAAAGACCTTCGGGCAAACGCCGCAGCAGCTCGCTGCCCACCGCACGCTGCAACTCGGCAACGCTGTCGTAACTGGCGGCTGCGCGGGAAAAGGAGGCCGCTACCTGGCGCTTGTCTGGCAAGCCGCCGGGCAGCACATGGGACAAATCAGTCATCACCGCACTCATGCAAAAAAGCCTGGATGGCCCCCGCCACACCGTGGGGGTCCTCCAGTAGAAAAGCGTGACCGGCCTGTTCAATCAGGCCGATTTCAACGTCAGGCAACAAGGCGAACAACTCACTGGCCACTTCAGCCGGAACCAGCCCGTCCAGCCCGGCAAACAGATGCAACTGCGGCCCTTGAAAGTCGACCAACGCCTGACGGGTGTCCAATCGGCCCAACAGCTCCAGACCACTGAGCAAGGTCTGCGCGGAGGTTTTAGGGGCACCCGCCAGCAATAGCCGAGCAAGTGATCGGGGATCGCTGGAACCCCGGGCGCAAAGCAGACTGAAGCGTTTTAACGTCGCAACCGGATCAAGGCGGCAACCGTTAAGAAACGCAATAAAATCCTCTTCGTGCATGCCATGGTCCCAGCGGGACCAGGCCACGAAGCTTGCGTTGCTGGCAAAGGTGAGCAAACCGCAACAATGATCACCGCGCCGGGCGGCCAACTCGGCAGCAAGCATGCCGCCGAGGGACCAACCACCCAGCCAGACGTCTTGGGGCAAGGTCGAATCCAGCTCATCGAGCCACTCTTGAAGGTCGTCCGACTCCACGTCCGGCAACGGTTCGATCTGCACCTGCAAGTGTTCATCCAGCCCCTGCAACGCCGCCGCCAGCGGTTCCAGCGGCGAAACGCCGAGGCCCCAGCCAGGCAGCAATATCAGTCGATCACGCATGGTCGGGCTCCTGGCCTAACAAGCAGAAACACTCTTCCAATGCGCTTAACAATAGCTGCACCTGGGCTTCACTGTGGGACGCCGTGAGAGTCACCCGCAGACGGGCACTGCCGGCGGGCACGGTTGGTGGGCGGATCGCCGTCACCATCAGCCCGCGCTCGCGCAGCATCTGCGACAAACGCACGGCGCGGGCACTGTCGCCAATCATGATCGGCTGGATCGGCGTGAAACTGTCCATCAGTTCCAGGCCAATCTGCTCTGCGCCCTGGCGGAACTGGCGGATCAGCCCATTGAGATGCTCCCGCCGCCAATGCTCGGTGCGCAGCAATTTCAGGCTTTTCAGCGTGGCGCAGGCCAATGCCGGCGGTTGGCTGGTGGTGTAGATATACGGGCGGGCGAACTGGATCAGGCTTTCGATCAGCGCTTCGCTGCCCGCGACAAACGCGCCGGCGGTACCGAAAGCCTTGCCGAGGGTGCCCACCAGCACCGGCACATCTTCCTGGCTCAAGCCAAAATGCTCGACGATCCCACCACCGTTGGCGCCCAAAGGCCCGAAGCCATGGGCGTCATCCACCATCAGCCATGCGCCCTTGGCTCGGGCTTCACGGGCCAGTGCCGGCAGGTCAGCCAGGTCGCCGTCCATGCTGAACACGCCGTCGGTGACCACCAGCGTATTGCCGGTGGCTTTTTCCAGGCGCTTGGCCAGGCTTTCAGCATCGTTGTGCAGGTAACGATTGAAGCGCGCGCCGGAGAGCAAACCGGCATCCAGCAACGAGGCATGGTTGAGACGGTCTTCAAGCACCGTATCGCCCTGCCCCACCAGCGCCGTGACGGCGCCGAGGTTGGCCATGTAACCGGTGGTGAACAACAGCGCTCGCGGGCGACCGGTCAGGTCGGCCAGGGCTTCTTCCAGTTCATGGTGCGGCGTGCTGTGTCCGATGACCAGATGCGAAGCGCCGCCACCGACACCCCAACGCGCCGCGCCCGCACGCCAGGCTTCAATCACTTGCGGGTGATTGGCCAGGCCCAGGTAATCGTTGTTGCAGAACGCCAGCAACGGCTGGCCATCGACCACCACGTCAGGGCCTTGCGGGCTCTGCAGCAGTGGACGTTGGCGATACAGGTGTTCGGCACGACGAGCCGCAAGACGCGCGGCGAGATCGAAAGACATGCAGACCTCGGTAGATCAGGTTGAACGCGGTCAAAAATGTGGGAGCGGGCTTGCTCGCGAAAGCAGTGGATCAGTCAGCTTATGTATTGGCTGACACACCGCCTTCGCGAGCAAGCCCGCTCCCACATTTGGATGGCATTCCAAAGTGGACGTATCAAACAGCCGCGTTATAGAACTGCTCGCTGCTCTTCTGCTCCACCAGCGCCTGCTCGATCGCCGCCTGGTGCACTTCATCGGCGTGCTCTTCGCGGGCTTCCGGCAGGATGCCCAGGCGCGAGAACAGTTGCATGTCCTTGTCCGCCTGCGGGTTGGCAGTGGTCAGCAGCTTGTCGCCGTAGAAAATCGAGTTGGCGCCAGCAAAGAATGCCAGGGCCTGCATCTGCTCGTTCATCGCCTCACGCCCGGCCGACAGCCGCACATGGGACTGCGGCATCAGGATGCGCGCCACCGCCAGCATGCGGATGAAGTCGAACGGGTCGATGTCGTCGGCGTTTTCCAGCGGCGTGCCGGCAACTTTCACCAGCATGTTGATCGGCACCGATTCCGGATGCTCCGGCAGGTTTGCCAGCTGGATCAGCAGGTTGGCGCGGTCGTCCAGGGACTCGCCCATGCCGAGGATGCCGCCCGAGCAGATCTTCATCCCCGAATCACGCACGTATGCCAGGGTTTGCAGGCGCTCGCCGTAGGTGCGGGTGGTGATGATCGAACCGTAGAACTCCGGCGACGTGTCGAGGTTGTGGTTGTAGTAATCGAGGCCGGCCTGGGCCAGGGCTTCGGTCTGGTCCTGGTCGAGACGGCCGAGGGTCATGCAGGTTTCCAGGCCCATAGCTTTCACGCCTTTGACCATCTCCAGCACGTAGGGCATGTCTTTGGCTGACGGATGCTTCCAGGCGGCGCCCATGCAGAAGCGGGTCGAACCGATGGCCTTGGCGCGAGCGGCCTCTTCGAGGACCTTCTGCACTTCCATCAGCTTCTCTTTTTCCAGGCCGGTGTTGTAGTGGCCCGACTGCGGACAATATTTGCAATCTTCCGGACAGGCGCCGGTCTTGATCGACAGCAGCGTGGAAACCTGGACGCGGTTGGCGTCGAAATGCGCGCGGTGCACGGTCTGCGCCTGGAACAACAGGTCGTTGAAGGGCTGCACGAACAGCGCTTTGACTTCGGCTAAAGACCAATCGTGACGCAGGTTGGCAGTGATGCTGGCGCTCATGGGCGATTCCTTGATTATGCTTTGGCAAGCCCTGTGGGAGTAATACCCACAGGTACGACACGGATGCTCGGCATATTTAAGGAAGATTCATGCACTGTCAACTTGAGAACAAACACGAGGTTTACATCTGGTTAAAAAGCAACCAAACCTGTTTGATCTGCGATGAACGCAGCGGAACGGCCGATCCTGTCTGCGGCTCCTGCGAAACCGAGCTGCCCTGGCTGATGGAACATTGCGAGGTGTGCGCACTGCCGTTGCCGGCGACGGGCCTGGTGTGCGGCCAGTGCTTGAAGCAACCTCAGGCGTTCAAGCAGGTCGTCGCGCCGTGGACCTACAGCTTCCCCATCGACAGCCTGATCAGCCGTTTCAAGCATCAGGCCCGCTGGCCGCTGGGGCATCTGCTTGCGCACCTGTTGGGACAATTCCTGCAACACCGCTATGAAGATGCCGCGCTGGCTCGCCCCGACTGCCTGCTGCCCGTGCCCCTGGCCCGCAAACGCCTGCGGGAACGGGGCTTCAACCAGGCGGCGATGCTCGCCCGCTGGCTGAGTGAGGACTTGAACATCCCCTGGGATGAGCACCTGCTGTCACGGCCGCGTGAAACCGTGGCGCAGCAAGACCTCGACGCCAGGACCCGCAAGCGCAACCTGCACCAGGCCTTCGCCCTGGCCGACGGCGCGCAAGTCAAAGGCCGGCACTTGGCGCTGATCGACGACGTACTGACTACCGGCGCCACCGCCAGCAGTCTCGCCCGCCTGTTGATGGATGCCGGCGCCCGACAGGTGGATGTGTATTGCCTGGCACGGACGCCCAAGCCCGGCACATGACTTGACTCGCGGGCGCCCTGCCCGCAACGTCAGCCCATTCCATCGAAGCGTGTAACCATGTCCCTGCCAACCCTCTTGAGCCAACACATCGTCCGTCGCCCGCAGCGCATTGCACTGCTGCAACATATTGCCGAACAAGGCTCCATCACCCGCGCCGCAAAGAGTGCGGGGCTGAGCTACAAGGCGGCCTGGGACGCCATCGACGAACTGAACAACCTGGCGCAAAAGCCGCTGGTGGAACGCAGCGTTGGCGGCAAGGGCGGTGGCGGCGCCAGGTTGACGGCCGAGGGTGAGCGGGTATTACGCCTTTACCAACGCCTGCAGGTGTTGCAAACCCAGGTGCTGGATTCCGCCGAAGACGCCAGCGACTTCAACCTGCTGGGCCGCCTGATGCTGCGCACCAGCGCACGTAACCAGTTGCACGGCCGGGTGATCGCCATCGACAGCCACGGCCGCAATGACCTGATTCGCCTGGAGCTGGCAGCCGGGCTGCGCCTGGATGCGCAGATCACCCACGACAGTACCTTGCGCCTGGAGCTGGAGATCGGCACCGAAGTCGTCGCCCTGATCAAGGCCGGCTGGCTTGAAGTACTGGCCGTCACGCAGGCAGCAACACCTGGACACAATTGCCTGGAAGGAAAAATCGACGCCATTCTCGATGCCGAAGACGGCCCCAGCGAGGTGCGGATCACCTTGCCCAACGGCCAGGTTCTCTGCGCCCTGGCCCGGCCCGACGCGCTTGCGCAGATCCATGCCGCCGAAGGCCTGCAGGTGAAGGTGCAGTTCTCCCCCAGCAACGTGCTGCTGGGCACTCCGGTGTAGCGCTTCAAACTGCAACAATTTCGTCACGACTGCTCCCTAAGGTGGCTGCAAAAACCCGCAGGGAGCCTGAAATGAGCCTATTAGAAGAAAACCAAGCCACCGACCTGGAACAGATGGTCGGCCTCACCCGCCGGCGTTTTATCGGCGCCGGCGCCCTGTGCGGTGCCGCGATGTTCCTCGGCGGCAACCTGCTGACCCGCAGCGCCCTGGCGGTCAACGCCGCGTCGAACAGCCCGTTGCTGGGGTTCGCCAGCATCGCCTCGGCCACCAGCGACACCATCACCCTGCCGCCCGGCTACAGCGCTTCGGTACTGATCAGTTGGGGCCAGCCACTGCACAAGAACGCACCGGCCTTCGACCCCAGCGGCAACGGCACCGCCAAGGCCCAGGAACAGCAGTTCGGCGACAACAACGACGGCATGAGCCTGTTCGCCTTCCCCGGTGACGACAACCGCGCGCTGATGGCGATCAACAACGAATACACCAACTACCGCTACCTCTACGCCCACGGCGGCGCGCCGCAATCGGCGGAAGACGTGCGCAAGGCGTTGGCCAGCGAAGGGGTGTCGGTGATCGAAGTGCGGCGCAAGGGCGACACCTGGCAGTTCGTTCAGGACTCGCGCTACAACCGGCGCATCCACGGCAACTCGCCAATCCGCTTCGGCGGCCCTGCGGCGGGCCATGCCTGGCTGAAAACCAGCGCCGACAAAACCGGCAAAAAAGTCCTCGGCACCTTCCAGAACTGCGCCAACGGCAAGACCCCGTGGGGCACGTATCTCACCTGCGAAGAGAACTTCACCGACTGCTTCGGCAGCAGCAACCCGCAACAGACCTTCGACGCCGGGCAGAAACGCTATGGCGTGGTCGCCGCCAGCAAAGACATCAACTGGCACCCCCACGACCCGCGCTTCGACATGGCCAAGAATCCCAACGAACTCAACCGCCATGGCTGGGTGGTGGAAATCGACCCGTTCGACCCGCAATCCACACCGGTCAAGCGCACCGCCCTCGGCCGCTTCAAGCATGAAAATGCTGCGCTGGCGGAAACCCGCGACGGCCGCGCCGTGGTGTACATGGGCGACGACGAGCGCGGCGAGTTCATCTACAAGTTCATCAGCCGCGACAAGATCAATCACAAGAATCCCAAGGCCAACAAGGACCTGCTGGACCACGGCACCTTGTATGTGGCGATTTTCGACGCGGGCGACGGCAATGCCGACCATCCCAAGGGCCTGGGCCAATGGGTCGAACTGACCTACGGCAAGAACGGCATCGACGCCAACAGCGGTTTTGCCAGCCAGGCCGAAGTGCTGATCCACGCGCGCCTGGCCGCCAGCGTGGTGAAAGCCACCCGCATGGACCGCCCGGAATGGATCGTGGTCAGCCCCACCGACGGCCAGGTGTATTGCACCCTGACCAACAACGCCAAGCGCGGCGAAGACGGCCAGCCGGCGGGCGGCCCGAACCCGCGGGAGAAAAACGTCTACGGGCAGATCCTGCGCTGGAAGGCCAATGCCAACGACCATGGCGCGCCGGACTTCAGCTGGGATTTGTTCGTGGTGGCCGGCAACCCGGCGGTGCATGCCGGCACGCCAAAGGGCGGCTCATCCAACATCAACCCGCAGAACATGTTCAACAGCCCGGACGGCCTGGGCTTCGACAAGGCCGGGCGGTTGTGGATCCTCACCGATGGCGACTACAGCAACGGCGGCGACTTTGCCGGGATGGGTAATAACCAGATGCTGTGTGCCGACCCGTCGACCGGTGAAATTCGGCGGTTCATGGTGGGGCCGGTGGCCTGTGAAGTGACCGGGATCAGCTTTTCGCCGGACCAGAAAACCCTGTTTGTGGGGATTCAGCATCCGGGGGAAACCGGTGGGTCGACCTGGCCGGAGCATCTGCCGAATGGCAAGCCACGGTCCTCGGTGATGGCGATTCGTCGGGATGATGGCGGGATCGTCGGCGCCTGATAAGGCCTCTTCGCGAGCAAGCCCGCTCCCACATTTGACCGCATTCCAAAGCCAGGACTCGGTTTAATGTGGGAGCGGCGGTGCGACGATTCGACTTGCTCGCGAAGGCGTCAGAACAGTCACCACCTATCCAACCCTGGGTGCGTTACCATACCCGGCCGGACGCGGCGCCCTGCTGCGCGCAGGAGTTCGCATGGCACACCCGTTTGAAACACTGACCCCTGACCTGGTGCTCGACGCAGTCGAAAGCATCGGTTTCCTCAGCGATGCCCGCATCCTCGCGCTCAACAGCTACGAAAACCGTGTCTACCAGGTCGGCATCGAAGACTCCGAGCCCTTGATCGCCAAGTTCTATCGGCCGCAACGCTGGACCAACGAAGCGATCCTCGAAGAACACAGCTTCACCTTCGAACTGGCCGAGTGCGAAGTGCCGGTGGTGGCGCCGATGATTCACAACGGTGAAAGCCTGTTCGAGCACGCGGGTTTCCGCTTCACCCTGTTCCCGCGCCGTGGCGGCCGCGCACCGGAGCCGGGCAACCTCGACCAGTTGTATCGCCTCGGCCAATTGCTCGGCCGCCTGCATGCGGTCGGTTCCACCCGCCCCTTCGAACACCGCGAAGCCCTGGGCGTGAAGAATTTCGGTCACGATTCCCTGAACACCCTGCTGGAAGGCAACTTCATTCCTCGCAGCCTGCTGCCAGCCTACGAGTCCGTGGCCCGCGACCTGCTCAAGCGTGTGGAGGAGGTCTACAAGGCCACGCCCCACAAGAACATCCGCATGCACGGCGATTGCCACCCCGGCAACATGATGTGCCGCGACGAGATGTTCCATATCGTCGACCTCGATGACTGCCGCATGGGCCCCGCCGTTCAGGACCTGTGGATGATGCTCGCCGGTGATCGTCAGGAATGCCTGGGGCAACTGTCGGAATTGATGGACGGCTACCAGGAATTCCACGACTTCGACCCGCGCGAACTGGCCCTGATCGAACCCCTGCGTGCCCTGCGCCTGATGCACTACAGCGCCTGGCTTGCACGGCGCTGGGACGACCCGGCGTTCCCCCACAGCTTTCCCTGGTTTGGCAGCGAACGTTACTGGGGCGACCAGGTTCTGGCGTTGCGTGAACAGTTGTCGGCGCTCAACGAAGAACCGTTGAAGCTGTTCTGATCCCTGCCGTCTGGGCCCTGACCTTGGGCCCTACACTTTCAACACACATCCGCTGACAAATATCCTTACAATCGCGGCTTTGTTAGCTGCCTAAGCAAGGATTCTGCATGCAAGCCGCCAACCCCCGTCGCGGGTACATATTGGGCCTGAGCGCCTACGTCATCTGGGGCCTGTTCCCGATCTACTTCAAGGCCATCGCCAGCGTTCCCGCCGCAGAAATCATCGTCAACCGCGTGCTGTGGTCGGCGCTGTTCGGCAGTGTGCTGTTGATGGTCTGGAAACACCCCGGCTGGTTTCGCGAACTGCGGGACAACCCCAGGCGCCTGGCGATCCTGGCCCTGAGCGGCACCTTGATCGCAGCCAACTGGCTGACCTATGTGTGGTCGGTGAACAGTGGCCGCATGCTGGAGGCCAGCCTGGGTTACTACATCAACCCGCTGGTGAACGTGCTGCTGGGGATGGTGATCCTCGGCGAGCGCCTGCGCCGCCTGCAATGGGTGGCCGTGGGCCTGGCAGCGGTAGGCGTGGCGCAACAGGTTTGGCAAGTCGGCAGCCTGCCGTGGGTATCCCTGGTCCTGGCGGCGACCTTTGGTTTCTACGGGTTGATCCGCAAGCAGGCGCCGGTCAAGGCATTGCCCGGGCTGGTGGTGGAAACCTGGATGCTGGTGCCGATTGCCATCGCATGGTTGCTGTTCAACCCCTCGGCTCACAGCGCACAGATGGAATTCTGGAGCACCTCCGAAGCGTGGTGGCTGGTGGCCGCAGGCCCGGTGACGCTGATCCCGCTGGTGTGTTTCAACGCCGCCGCACGGCATTTGCCCTACACCGCCCTGGGCTTCCTGCAATACGTGGCGCCCACCCTGGTGCTGCTGGAAGCCGTGCTGTTGTTCAACGAACACCTGGCACCCGCCACGCTGATCGCCTTCTGCTTTATCTGGGCCGGCCTGGTGGTTTACAGCATCGACGCCTGGATGACTGTGCGGAAAAACTGATCAAATAACGTACAAACCTCTGCAAGCCACGGCCGGTGTGGCTTGCAGGCATTCACCCCAAGGTTATCCACAGCCTGGTCCCCGGCGTTTGTGCACAAGCCCTTGAAACTGTTCGTTTTTTAGCCAGCTGGCGAAGAGCCACGGCCCGCCTGGGCCGGACGCGGGTCTCTACAGGTTATCCACAGGCCCATGCAAGATTTCCATGCATAACCTTGTGGGCAACTATTCCTCGCTGCGTAGTTCCAGTTCCACCATCAAGTCGTCGGCCAGGGTTTCCAGCGCCGCCTGCAAGGTTTCCAGGGGCAGCGTCAACGGCACCGCCAGCAAGGCTTCGGCGTGGAACAGCAGGTCGCTGCTCATGG
Organism: Pseudomonas sp. F9001; assembly: GCF_013385435.1. NCBI lineage: Bacteria > Pseudomonadati > Pseudomonadota > Gammaproteobacteria > Pseudomonadales > Pseudomonadaceae > Pseudomonas > Pseudomonas sp. F9001. The sequence goes on along the minus strand of NZ_JACAPX010000021.1, from coordinate 33,618 downwards.
GCGCCGGGCGCACGTCGGTGATCAAGCGCTCCAGGTTGACGCCCTGCTTGCTGAGCAGCGCGGTGATGTCGCGAACAATCCCCGGCCGGTCGTTACCGACCAGTTCCATCGCGATGGGTTGCGACTCGCTGGGGGCGAGCGAACTGCTTTCGCCCAGCAGCACGCGAATGCCGTGGGTGGACAAGTCTTCCAGCGCGCCAATCAAGTCCAGCCGATTTTCCGCCGGCACGCTCACCCGCAAAATCCCGGCAAACTGCCCGGCCATGTGCGCCATGCGGCTTTCCAGCCAGTTGCCGCCATGGGCGGCGATGCATTGGGCGATGCGTTCGACCACACCGGGTTTGTCCGGGGCGATGACAGTCAGTACGAGATGGTCCATGGTGTCGTCCTCTTCTTATGATTCTGTAGGAGCGAGCTTGCTCGCGAAGAACGTGAGAGCACCGTTGGGTGTCAGGCATCCCGCGTTATCGTTAACGATCTTCGCGAGCAAGCTCGCTCCTACAAGGTGGACGCAGGCGCCCGCGAAAACAAATCGTGTACCATTTTTATATTTATATGGAACAATCCAATAGTTTTTTGAGAACATCCCGTACCCCACTGTGACCGTACGACCAAAGTGGGTCGCTAAACGACGTATTTAGTCTAATTTTCACAACCGCAACTCATCATGTAGTATGCCCAATCGCGCACTACATAACGTTAGGTCGATGTCTGCCAAGGCAACCACGCACCGCGACGCAGCCCGCCCAGCCGCCTTCTACGGCATGTACTGGTGCAGCGTGTTCACGGTTTACATGGCCAGAGGCTTCATTGGTAAATTGAAAAGCTGAAAAGCGCATAAGCTCCGCAGAGTGAGGCAAGCAATGACTGAACACGTTCAAGTCGGTGGCCTGCAGGTCGCCAAAGTCCTGTTCGACTTCGTGAACAACGAAGCCATTCCTGGTACCGGCATTACCGCCGACCAGTTCTGGGCCGGTGCCGACAAGGTCATCCACGACCTGGCGCCGAAGAACAAAGCCCTACTCGCCAAACGCGACGATTTTCAAGTGCGGATCGACACCTGGCACCAGGCACACGCCGGCCAGGCACACGACGCCGTGGCCTACAAAGCCTTCCTTCAAGATATCGGATACCTGCTGCCAGAAGCCGCGGATTTCCAGGCCTCGACCCAAAACGTCGATGAAGAAATTGCCCACATGGCCGGCCCGCAGCTGGTAGTGCCGGTGATGAACGCCCGTTTCGCCCTCAACGCCTCGAATGCGCGCTGGGGTTCGCTGTATGACGCGCTCTATGGCACCGATGCCATCAGCGAAGCCGACGGCGCCGAGAAAGGCAAAGGCTACAACAAGGTGCGTGGCGACAAGGTCATCGCCTTCGCCCGCGCCTTCCTCGACGAAGCCGCACCACTGGCTGCCGGCAGCCATGTGGATTCCACCGGCTACAAGATCGTCGACGGCAAGCTCGTGGTCAGCCTCAAGGGCGGCAGCAACAGCGGCCTGCGCAGCGATGCCCAGTTGATCGGCTACCAGGGCGACGCAGCCAAGCCGACCGCCATCCTGCTGAAGCACAACGGCCTGCACTTCGAAATCCAGGTCGACGCCAGCACCCCGGTCGGCCAGACCGACGCCGCCGGCGTGAAAGACGTGCTGATGGAAGCCGCCCTGACCACCATCATGGACTGCGAAGACTCCGTCGCCGCCGTCGATGCCGATGACAAGGTGGTGATCTACCGCAACTGGCTCGGCCTGATGAAGGGCGACCTGTCGGAAGAAGTCGCCAAGGGTGGCAAGACCTTTACCCGCACCATGAACGCCGACCGCGTCTACACCGGTGCCGACGGCAAGGAAGTGACCCTGCACGGTCGTTCGCTGCTGTTCGTGCGTAACGTTGGCCACTTGATGACCATCGACGCGATCCTCGACAAGGATGGCAACGAAGTGCCGGAAGGCATTCTCGACGGCCTGCTCACCAGCCTGTCGGCGATCCACAGCCTTAACGGCAACACCAGCCGCAAGAACAGCCGCACCGGTTCGGTGTACATCGTTAAACCGAAAATGCACGGCCCCGAAGAAGCTGCGTTCACCAACGAGCTGTTCGGTCGCATCGAAGACGTGCTGAAGCTGCCGCGCAACACCCTCAAAGTCGGGATCATGGACGAGGAGCGCCGTACCACGGTCAACCTCAAGGCCTGCATCAAGGCCGCCAGCGAGCGCGTGGTGTTTATCAACACCGGCTTCCTCGACCGTACCGGCGACGAGATCCACACCTCCATGGAAGCCGGCGCGATGGTGCGCAAGGCCGCCATGAAGGCTGAGAAGTGGATCGGCGCCTACGAAAACTGGAACGTGGACATCGGCTTGAGCACCGGCCTGCAAGGCCGCGCACAAATCGGTAAAGGCATGTGGGCGATGCCCGACCTGATGGCCGCCATGCTGGAGCAGAAGATTGCTCACCCGCTGGCCGGCGCCAACACGGCGTGGGTTCCTTCGCCGACGGCGGCTGCGCTGCATGCGCTGCACTACCACAAGGTTGACGTGTTCGCCCGCCAGGCCGAACTGGCCAAGCGCGAACGTGCTTCGGTAGACGATATCCTGACCATTCCCCTGGCCCAGAATACCGATTGGTCCGACGAAGAAATCCGCAACGAGCTGGACAACAACGCCCAGGGCATCCTCGGTTACGTGGTGCGCTGGATCGACCAGGGCGTGGGTTGCTCGAAAGTCCCGGACATCAACGACGTCGGCCTGATGGAAGACCGCGCCACCCTGCGTATCTCCAGCCAGCACATTGCCAACTGGTTGCGCCACGGCATCGTCAATGAAGCCCAGGTGATGGAAAGCCTCAAGCGCATGGCGCCGGTGGTGGACCGTCAGAACGCCGGGGATGCGCTGTATCGTCCGCTGGCTCCGGATTTCGACAGCAACATCGCGTTCCAGGCAGCGGTGGAGTTGGTGATTGAGGGGACGAAGCAGCCGAACGGCTATACCGAGCCGGTGTTGCACCGTCGGCGTCGGGAGTTCAAGGCTAAAAACGGCCTGTAAATAAATAAGCCCTGGTCGAGAGATCAGGGCTTTTTTGCAGCAGTTTAAGAAGAGCTGAGTTTATAACCGCCATTGAGAACGACCGTATTACCATCCGACTCGAACCGCACATTCAAAAAGTTACCCTTGTGCGTGAAAGCGGTACCGGTCGGGGGGCGTTCAACTTCAAGAAAGATCTTCCCTTCAGTAGGTCCGAAATAATCCTTACCGTCCGGCGCCCGGTAAGTCACGCGCCTGCCCCTTGCCTCGAATTCATGAAGGCCGTTCGGCACATCGTGCCCATAATCCAGGTCAATACGCTCTTGACCTGCCCCAAGCACCGCTGTCCATGACAGGAACCCGAGGACTTCCTTGGTGCTGAAAAACCGAAACTTGCCGGGAGCAAGCACAAGAACAAAAGCATCCCCGGATAGTGCCCTCACCCTTGCGTCCTGCAAGGCCTCATCTTCAACTCGAAAAAGTTTGGTGCTCATAGCGAACTCCTGTTCATGGCTTTATGAGGCGCTGATCGACGATCAGCACACCCCAAACCAGTAAACAGACGCTCTCAAGCTATTCCTACTGTCAGAATTGACAGTTCTTCGCGATATCAGACCAATGGCACTGTCTAGGACGCCATCCCCAACTCCCGCTTCACCATCTTCGCCAGCTTCACGCTATCAATCGGCTTGAGCAAAAAGTCCACCACGCTCAAGTGCATCGCATCAATCACATCCGGCGCTTCGGCGTCACCCGACATGATGATGATCGGCAGCGCCGCCCGGGTGGATTCGCGCACCTGGCGAATCAATTGCAGCCCGTTGCTCGGCGTCATGCGCAGGTCGGTGATCAGCAAGCCGATGGAGCTGCTGGAACTCAACAAGTCCCATGCAGCCTCGCCGCTGTCGGCGGTCATGCAACGAATGCCGTCCAGGCCAAGAATTTCTGCCAACAGTTCGCGCGCGTCCTTGTCGTCATCCACGATCAAAACCCGTTGTGGCGGCAAATCCGGCTCCTGCATAACAGCACTCAGGGCCTCGCGCTCGGCATCACTCAAAATATCGTGGTCGGACATACGTTTCTCGGCAGTTCTATTCAATCTCCCAGCACAGAAGTCAGACATCGCCGGAAGGGCGAACAATGTGCACTTCGTCGGAAAGTTTGCCTAGTGGGCGTTCTACGGGGTTTGGACGATATTCATGTAAGGTTTTTCCCTAGTAAGTGAGGGCGAATCGCTACCTAGACTTACGTCCAATGGGCACCCGCAGCGCAGGAGTCGACCATGGGGCACGATAACGACAAAAAAACTGCGGTCATAGGTATGAGTAAAGCTGATGCTTTCACACAAGCGGGGAAAACCGCTGTGTTGCAGAACATCCACGGCACCCTGCAATTCCTGCAACGCTTCCCGCCGTTCAACCAAATGGAAAACGCCCACCTGGGATTTCTGGTAGAGCAGTGTCAATTGCGCTTCTACGGCCCCGGCGAGAGCATCCTCAAGCCCTCGGGCGGGCCGGTGGAACACTTCTATATCGTCAAGCAGGGGCGCGTAGTCGGCGAGCGGCCGGACTCGACAGAAACCACCTTTGAAATCACCACCGGTGAATGTTTTCCGCTGGCGGCGCTGCTGGGGGAGCGGGCCACCCGTACCGAGCACAAAGCCGCCGAAGACACCTTCTGCCTGCAACTGAACAAGCCGGCCTTTATCAAGCTGTTCGCCCTTTCCAGCGCGTTTCGCGACTTTGCCTTGCGCGGCGTGAGCAGCTTGCTGGACCAGGTCAACCAGCAAGTCCAGCAAAAGGCCGTGGAAACCCTCGGCACCCAATATTCGCTGAACACCCGCCTGGGCGAATTGGCCATGCGTCACCCGGTCACCTGCAGCCCGCTGACGCCGCTGCGTGAAGCGGTCACGCAAATGCACGAGCAGCAAGTGGGCAGCATTGTGATCGTCGATGAACACAAGGCGCCCCTGGGGATTTTCACCCTGCGGGACCTGCGCCAGGTGGTGGCCGACGGCACCAGTGATTTCAACCAGGGCATCGAGCGCCATATGACCCAGGCGCCGTTTTTCCTCACGCCGGACCACAGCGCCTTCGACGCGGCGATTGCGATGACCGAACGGCATATCGCCCACGTGTGCCTGGTCAAGGATCAGCGCCTGTGTGGCGTGGTGTCCGAGCGTGACCTGTTTTCCCTGCAGCGGGTGGACCTGGTGCACCTGGCGCGCACCATCCGCAATGCGCCCAGGGTCGAAAACCTGGTGGCGATTCGCGGCGAAATCGGCCAGTTGGTGGAGCGCATGCTCGCCCACGGCGCGTCGTCTACGCAGATCACCCACATCATCACCTTGCTCAACGATCACACGGTGTGCCGTGTCATCGAGTTGACCCTGGCCGACAAGGGCGACCCGGGCGTGCCATTCCGCTGGCTGTGTTTCGGCAGCGAGGGCCGCCGCGAGCAGACGCTGTATACCGACCAGGACAACGGCATCCTGTTCGAAGCCCGGGACGCCGCCGAAGCCGCCGAGATTCGCGGGCGCCTGCTGCCGCTGGCACAACAGATCAACCAGAGCCTGGCGCTGTGCGGCTTCAGCCTGTGCAAGGGCAATATCATGGCCGGTAACCCGGAGCTGTGCCTGTCCCGGGCGGAATGGGCGCGGCGCTTTGCCGGGTTTATCCGTGAGGCGACGCCGGAGAATCTGCTGGGTTCGAGCATCTATTTTGATTTGCGGGTGGTGTGGGGCGATGAGCAAGGGTGCGAGCAATTGCGCCAGGGCATTCTCGACCAGGTGGCAGACAACCGTTTGTTCCAGCGCATGCTGGCCGAGAACGCGTTGCGCCAGCGCCCGCCGGTAGGGCGCTTCCGGGATTTTGTGTTGACGCGCAGAGGCGCCGACAAGGCAACCCTCGACCTCAAGGTGCAAGGCCTCACGCCATTTGTCGACGGTGCCCGTCTGCTGGCATTGGCCAACGGCATCAGCGCCATCAACACCCTGGAGCGCTTGCGCCAACTGGTGGCCAGGGAAGTCATCGAACGCCTTGATGGCGCCGCCTATGAAGAGGCCTATCACTTCATCCAGCAAACCCGCATGCAACAACACCAACTGCAAACCCGCGAGAACCTGCCCTACTCCAACCGCGTCGATCCCGACAGCCTCAACCACCTCGACCGGCGCATCCTGCGCGAATCCCTGCGCCAGGCCCAACGCCTGCAAGGCAGCCTGACGTTGCGGTATCAGCTGTGAGCTGGTTTGGCTGGTTGCGCAAACCCAAACCTGGCCTGGATGCGGCACAACAACGGCGCGTCGAACAATTGCCCACACCTGGGGAGCTGGGGGACGGATCGCTGCGGGCCCAGCGCTGGGTGGTGGTGGACCTGGAAACCAGCGGCCTGAACCTCAATCGTGACCAGGTGCTTTCGATTGGCGCCGTGGTGATCGAGGACGGCGCAGTGGACTTCTCGCAATTATTCGAGCGCACCCTGCACCGGGCCGAGACCAAGCTCAGCCCCAGCGTGCTGATCCATGGCCTGGGGCCCAGCGCCATTGCAGCGGGCAGTGACCCGGCAGAAGCGCTGATGGACTTCATGGAGTTTGTCGGCGACAGCCCGCTGCTGGCGTTTCATGCGCCCTTCGATCAACACATGCTGTGCCGGGCACTCAAGGACAGCCTGGGCTATCGCTTGAACCACCCGTTCCTGGACGTGGCCGACATCGCCCCGCTGCTGTGCCCCGACGCCAACATCCGCGAAGCCGGGCTGGATGACTGGATCACGCATTTCAAGCTGCAAGTGGGCGAGCGTCACCATGCCAGTGCGGATGCGTTGGCAACGGCGGAACTGATGCTGATTTTGTTCAGCCGCGCACGGCAGCAGCAGATCGACAGCCCGCACGCGTTACAACAGCGCCTGGGCCAATGGAAACGCCGCAAGCAAGCGCCCTCATTCTGATGGTGGCGAGGGAGCTTGCTCCCGCTGGGGTGCGAAGCGCCCCCAAATCAGCCAACCCATTTCCAACTGAATAAATGCATTGCCTGGATTACGACTGCTGCGCAGCCGAGCGGGAGCAAGGTCCCTCGCCACAGTAAGCGGCATCACCCTGATAGATAGCATTACGCCGCCGCCCGACCAACGCCAATTGCACCCGCCTTACACCTCTGCCACAATCGCGAATAATTCTCGTTAGTTTAAACTTTCCGATCGGTGTCGCCTTGTCGTCAATCCAAAGTCCCCACAGTGAGCTTGTTGGCGCGTTGTACCGCGACCATCGCAGCTGGCTGTTGGCGTGGCTGCGACGCAACGTGGCCTGCCCCAGCCGCGCCGAAGACCTCAGCCAGGACACCTTCATGCGCCTGCTGGGCCGTGAAGAACTGCGTGAACCCCGCGAGCCGCGGGCGTTCCTGGTGGCCATCGCCAAGGGCCTGCTGTTCGATTATTTCCGCCGCGCCGCGCTGGAACAGGCTTACCTCACCGAACTGATGCTGATCCCGGAAAGCGAGCACCCGTCCCCGGAAGAACAGCAACTGATCCTCGAAGACCTCAAGGCCATCGACCGCCTGCTGGGCAAACTCTCGAGCAAGGCCCGCGCGGCCTTCCTCTATAACCGCCTCGACGGCATGGGCCACGCCGAAATCGCCCAGCGCCTGGGGGTTTCCGTGCCCCGGGTGCGGCAATACCTGGCCCAGGGTATCCGCCAGTGCTACATCGCCCTGTATGGCGAGCCGCTGTGAGCCCGGTCAGTTCCAAGCCGGTGTCGGCGCGGGTGCTCGACGCGGCCATTGCCTGGCAACTGTCCCTCGACTCGGGCGACGGCAGTGCCGTGGAGCAGGAAGAATTCGCCAAATGGCTGGCCAGCAACGAAGAACACGCCCGCGCCTGGCGCCAGTTGGGCATGCTCGATCAGCGTTTCAGTGTGGCCTCGGGCCCGGCCCGTGCGGCATTGCTGCAGTCACGCGAAGGCATTCGCCGCCGCGTGCGCAAGCTCGGCAGCGGCCTGGCCAGTGTGGTGCTGGTGTGCGGCCTGGCATTGTTCGTCGGCCAGCGCTACGTGCCGCTCAACTATTGGCTGGCCGACCAGCGCACCGCCACCGGTGAACAGCGCACCCTGAAGCTGGCGGATGGCACCGTGATCAACCTCAACACCCACAGCGCCATTGACGTGCGCTTTGACGAGAAACGTCGGCTGATCGTATTGCAGGAAGGCGAGATCCTTGTCGAAACCGGCCACAACGACGCCCGCCCGTTTTTTGTCGAAACCCGCGAAGGCAGCCTGCGCGCCCTGGGCACACGGTTTATCGTCAAGCGCGAGGAAGATGGCACCCGCCTCAGCGTGTTGCAGTCTGCCGTCGGCGCACAGCCTGAAGCGCTGCATCAAGAGCAGATCTTCAAGGAAGGCCAGCAAGTGCTGATGCGCCGCGACAGCCTCGGCCCGATGCTTGCCGTCAGCCCCGGCACCGACGCCTGGACGCGCGGCATGCTGGTGGTGGACAACGCGCGGCTCGGCGATGTGGTTGCCGAGCTGAGCCGCTACCGCACCGGTTACCTGGGTGTGGATAAACAGGTGGCCGACCTGCGGATTACCGGCAGCTTTCCGTTGCACGACACCAACCTGGCACTGAACGCGCTGCTGCCGACCTTGCCGGTGCAGATTCAACAACACACGCCGTGGTGGGTGACGGTGGCGCCCAAGCCGTAGGCTCCTGTGGTGCATAGGCCATTGTCATCGCAGGCAAGCCAGCTCCCACAGGTGGAATGCGTTCCCCTGTGGAGCTGGCTTGCCTGCGATGAGGCCCTCAAAAACAGCACTCACCCACTAATAGAAATTATTTTCATCGAGCCCTATCACTTTTTGCATCTCGCTCGGCACATAGGCAATTGAGAAATATTTCCATTCAGGAGCCGCCCTATGTCCCGCACGCTAGACACCTTGTTGCGCCCCAGCCTGTTGGCCGTGGCCATTGCCCTCAGCGCTCCGCTGGCCAGCACCCAGTTGCTCGCCGCCGAACAAGCGTCCAGTGTGCGCGCCTACAATCTGCCGGCAGCGTCGCTGGTCACCACCCTGAACCAGATCGCCAGCCAGGCCGGTTTGGCGCTGACGCTGAACCCGGGGTTGGCAGCGGGCAAGACTTCCGCGCCGGTAAAAGGGCAATTCGATGCACAAGGCGCATTGCGTGAAGCGTTGCGCGGGACCGGGCTGCAACTGGAGCAAAGCAGTGCAGGCACGTTCAGCCTGGTAGCGATCCCGGATGGGGTCGTGGCATTGCCGGAGACCAGCATTACCGGCCAGGCCGACGCGGAAAGCGCATGGGGGCCGGTTGACGGTTACCTGGCGACCCGCACCGCTGCCGGCACCAAGACCGATACCGCACTGGTCGAAGCCCCGCGTTCGATCTCCGTCGCCACTCGCCAGCAAATGCAGGACCGCAACGTCCAGAACCTGGATGACGCCGTCAAATACATGCCCGGTATCGTGTCCGCCAGCTACGGCAGTGACACCCGCTACGACTGGATGCGTGTACGCGGCTTCGAACCCACCCAGTTCCTCGACGGCCTGCCCCTGCCACGCGGCGTGTATGCCAACCCGAAAGCCGAAACCTGGAACCTCGACCGCCTTGCGCTGCTGCGTGGGCCGGCCTCGTCGGTCTACGGCCAGACGCCACCGGGTGGCCTGCTGGATATGGTCAGCCGACGTCCAAGTGCCGAGTCGAGCAATGCCATCCAGGTGCAGTACGGCAGCGACAACTACCGCCAGATCAACTTCGCCAGCACCGGCAAGATCGATGATGAAGGCCAGTTTCTCTACGGCCTCAGCGGTGTGGTGCGCGACGCCGGCACCCAGGTCGATCACATCGACAACAAGCGCTACAACATCGCCCCCAGCCTGACCTGGAATATTGATACCGACACCAAGCTGACGTTCCTGTCGCAGTTCACCCGCGACGATACCGGTGCTACCAGTCAGTTCCTGCCCATTGTCGGCACCAAGATCAAATCGCCGCTGGGGGACATCTCTCATCACAAGAACCTCGGCGACCCGGACTACGAGTACTACGACCGCACCTACTACGCGCTGGGCTACGCCTTCGAGCATCGCTTCAACGATACCTGGCAGTTCAAGCAGAACCTGCGTTACACCAAGTCGGAGCTGGCTTTCCAGCAGCTGACCGTGGGTTCCTATGGTTACTCGACCATTGATGCCGAGGGTAATACCAGCCGCGGGTCGACCAACGTCGACGAAAGCATCGGCCAGTTCGCCGTCGACAACAATTTCCAGGCTGACTTCGCCACCGGTGATATCACCCACACGCTGTTGCTCGGCCTGGATCACCAGCGCACCGACACCTCGTACCTGTCGATCTTCGGTGACGGCGGCACAGTCAACCTCTACAACCCCGTCAACACCAAGCCGGTGGTGCGTCCGGCGCGCTCCACCGCTTATTACGACTACAACCAGAAAACCATCCAGACTGGCCTTTACGCCCAGGACCAGATGGCCCTGGACCAGTGGCGCCTGACCCTCGGCGGGCGTGAAGACTGGGTGCACCAAGGCACCACCTACTTCAACAAAAACGATGCAACCAATACCGACCGCAGCAAGAACTTCAGTGGCAACGCCGCGCTGAGCTATGTGTTCGATTCGGGCTTCGTTCCGTACCTCTCCTACGCCGAATCGTTCCAGCCAGCGAGTAACGCCAGCGTCTCGCCAACCGAGTCGTACAAACCCACCGAAGGCAAGCAATGGGAATTGGGGGTCAAGTACCAACCACCCGGCTCAAATACCCTGCTGAGCGCAGCGGTGTACGACCTGACCCAAAAGAACGTGCTGGTTACCAGCTTCGGTGCCGGTGGCCAGTCGATCACCGACCAGACCGGCGAAGTGAAGGTCAAGGGCCTGGAATTGGAAGCCGTCTCTGACGTGACCGAGAACCTTAAGGTCATCGCGGCATACACCCTGGCCAAATCCGAAGTGCAAAAAGGCCAATACAAAGGCAACCGCCTGCAACTGATGCCAAACCAGCAAGCCTCACTGTGGACCGACTACACCTGGCACGCCGGTGTGCTCGACGGTTTCGGCATTGGCGCGGGTGCCCGCTACACCGGCAATACCTATGGCGACCAGGGCAACACCTGGCTGGGCAAGGCCAATGCCTACACCGTGTTCGATGCCTCCGTGCATTACGACCTCGGCCGCCTGGACAACAGCCTCAAAGGGGCTTCGGTGAAACTGAATGCCACCAACCTGTTCGACAAGGACTACATTTCCACCTGCGATGCTTCCTACTGCTACTACGGCGACCAACGCAGCGTCGTCGCCAGTGCCACCTACCAGTGGTAATCGGCTGAGTTAACAACCGGGCCGCCCCCGTGGGCGGCTTCGGTGTGTCTGAAGGCTAGAAAATGAAAAGCAAAACCATCCGCCGCTGGTCCTTCATCCACACCTGGACCAGCCTCGTCTGCACCGTATTCCTGCTGCTGCTCGCCCTCACCGGCCTGCCGTTGATCTTTCACCACGAGATCGACCACCTGCTGGGCAACGAACCCGAGCTGGCACAGATGCCCGCCGATACCCCACAGCTGAACCTCGAACAACTGGTGGCCAAGGCCCAGGCCCATCGCCCCGGCGAAGCCATGCAATACCTGGCCTGGGACGAAGACGACAAGAACGGCGTGATCGCGATCATGGCCGCCACCGCCGGCACCGAACCCAATTCCTCCCACACCTTCATGCTCGACGCCCGCACCGGCGAGGCCGTGGAAACGCCTTCGGCCAACGGCGGGCTGACGATGTTCCTGCTGCGCCTGCACGTCGATATGTTCGCCGGGCTGCCGGGCAAGTTGCTACTGGCGTTCATGGGCATTCTGTTTGTGCTGGCGATCATCTCCGGCACGGTGTTGTACCTGCCGTTCATGCGCCGGCTGAAATTCGCCACCGTGCGCCAGGACAAATCCACGCGCCTGCGCTGGCTCGACCTGCACAACCTGATCGGCGTGGTCACCCTGACCTGGGCGCTGGTAGTGGGCGTGACCGGCGTGATCAGCGCCTGCGCCGACCTGATCATCGCCGCGTGGCGCACCGACAGCCTCAGCGCAATGATCGAGCCTTACAAAAACGCCCCGCCGCTGACCCTGCGCGCCCCCGCCACCGACCTGCTGACGATTGCCGCCAAGGCCGCGCCCGGGATGGAGCCGGACTTTATCGCGTTCCCCGGCACGCGTTTCTCCAGCGAGCATCACTACGCGGTGTTCATGAAAGGCAGCACCCACCTGACTTCACACCTGCTGACGCCGGTATTGATCGACGCCAGCAACCTGCACGTCACCGCCATCGCCGAACGGCCGTGGTACATGGACGCCATGGGCATGTCCCAGCCGCTGCACTTCGGTGACTACGGCGGCATGCCGATGAAGATCCTGTGGGCGGTGCTGGATGTGCTGACCATCATCGTCCTGGGCAGTGGCGTGTACCTGTGGCTGGTGCGGCGCAAGGCGGCCAAGTCATGAAGCCGAGGCAATCGAGTTTCTGGAAGGTATTCGGCATTCCGCTGGCCATCGGGTTGTTGAGTGCTGCCGGATTGTTTGCGGCATTGCTGGGGGACGGCTTGTGGGATTCGCTGAGCTGGGTGGGGCTGGGCATTCCGGCCGCCATAGGTAGCTGGGCGTTGCTCAAGCGTTGAGATAGATTAGCGCTGCCCTTTTCCGAGGAATGCCCATGTCCACCCCCAGCATGACGTTGTTCCACAACCCTGCCTCGCCGTTTGTGCGCAAAGTACGGGTGTTGTTGCACGAGACCGGTCAACTGGACCGCGTGACCTTGCACGCCTGCGTGCCGACGCCGGTCAAGCCCGACGCCGATGTAATCCTGGACAACGCGCTGGGCAAGATCCCCGCCCTGCGCCTGGCCGACGGCAATGCGCTGCACGACAGCCGGGTGATCCTCGATTACCTCGACTACCAACACACCGGGACTCCACTGATCCCCCGGAACGGCCCGGCCCGCTGGCGGCGCCTGACCCTGGCCTCGACCGCCGACGGCATCATGGATGCCGCCGTACTGGTGCGTTATGAAACCGCCATGCGCCCCGAGGAAAAACATTGGGACCTGTGGCTGGAAGGCCAGCGCGACAAGATCCGCCGCGCCCTCGACATGCTCGAACAGGACGCCATCGCCGAACTGGCCGGGCCGTTTGACGTGGCCGCGATCAGCGTGGCGTGTGCACTGGCTTACCTGGACTTCCGCCACCCGGACATGCAGTGGCGGTCGAGCCATCCGAAGCTGGCGGCGTGGTATGCCGAGGTGAGTCAGCGGCCGTCGATGCTCCAGACCCAGCCACCGGCCTAACCTGCTGCAAGGGTTCTCTTGTGGTGAGGGAGCTTGCTCCCGCTGGGCTGCGCAGCGGCCCCAAAAATCCTGGGAGCGCTTCGCACTCCAGCGGGAGCAAGCTCCCTCGCCACAAAAAGCTCCCGGGCCAAAGGGAACAGCGCGTTGATCCTCACCACTAACTGCGCGCCCTCTTGCTGATCTTCCCGCAACCCCAACGACCTACTCATCACCCATCTCCTTGCGTTTGCCCACGCCATACCAATCCAGCTTGCGGGTCAGCACCATCACCGTGCCCAGCAACCCGAACAGCAGCAACGAACCCATCAACAACGCGTAATCCTCGGCACTCAGCAACCCGTACAGCAAGCCATACAACGCCGCCAACCCTGCTGAAAACCCCAGGCCATGGGCGACACTGCGCAGCACATGGCAGACGTAAAACCCGATCAGAAACACACAGGCCGCCGCCGATATCAGGTAAGCCGGGCCAAACCCGATGTGCTCGGACAACGACAACAGCAGCAGGTAGAAAAACGCCAGGGCAAACCCCACCAGCGCGTACTGGATCGGGTGCACCGCCAGGCTCTTGAGCACCTCGAACAGAAAGAAACCGGCAAAGGTCAGGGCGATAAACAGCAGCGCATATTTGATCGCCCGATCGCTCTTGAGGTACTGGTCCACCGGGTCGATAAAGCTCACGCCGAAGCTGCGGCTGTTGAAGTCGTCACAGCCGCGCTCGGCCAGGCAACCGCGCAGCGCTTCTTCCAGGTTGGTGGAGAAGAATGTGGTCTGCCAATTGGCGCTGAAGCCTTGGGCGGTGACCTCGCGCTGGGTCGGCAGGAAGTTGCCGATAAAGCTGGGGTGCGACCAGTTGGACGCGAGCTTGACCTGGCTGGTCTTGCCCACCGGCACCACTTGCAGTTGCTCGGTGCCTTGCAGGCGCAGGTCAAAGGCGAAGTCAAAAGGTGACGGACTCTGGCTGTCCTGCTCGGGCAGCATCACGTGCACACCCTCCCCCAGCCAAGCCACTTGAGTACCCGGGGAAAACGCCAGTTGCTGGCTGCCCAGCTCCAGCTTCAACGCATTTTCGATACCGCGAATGTCGCTGATACCCACTGCCAGATACGCCGGGTCAAAGCGGTAATCGGCAAAATTTTCCGTGATGCCCCACTGCTCCGGCAACACAAACCGCCCACTGATACGGCTGTCGGCGTGGAACAGCCGCGCCTGGTAAATGCCCCGGGCCCGCACTTCGGTTTGCACCTGCCCGTCGAGGGCAAATTGCTCCGGCAGGAAATACAGATGACCACGCACCTCGCGGGTTTCTTCGTAGCGTTCGTTGAGCTTTTCATTGAGCTTCCACTCCCGGACGGTCTTGCGATAAGGCACCACCAGCACCGGGCCATTGAGGCGCTGGCTGTAGCTGGAACTGCGGGCGATATCCTGCAAGACGTCGTCGCGCAGTTGCTGACGGTCGGTAATCACCCCGTGGATCATCAGCAACGGAATCAACAACAGCACGATCAGCAGCGCGATGGCGCCCAATTTGAAAAGCAGATTGCGGTTCATGAAGCTCTCCCTGTTTTGATGGGGGAGAGTCTGGCGGGCGCTTAAGGGGGATTTATGAAGGGAATGTGGAGACTGTGTGGAGATGCAGTTTTACCTGCACGCCGCCGGGCACGTTGCCGATCTGCAATGAGCCGCCGTGCAGCTTCATCACCTCTTCGACAAAATTCAGCCCAAGGCCGGTGCTCTTGCGCCCGCTGGCCGGGCGCGGCAGGGAATAGAAGCGCTCGCTGAGGCGCGGCAACGCGTACTCGGGAATGGCGTCGGCCTGGTTGAACAGGGTGAATTCGATCCCGTCATCCAAGGCCTTGGCGCTGAACCGCAACGTGCCACCGGGCGGTGTGAAATCCAGCGCGTTTTCCAGCAGGTTACCCAGTGCCTGGCGCAGCAGGAACGGCTCGCCGTACACCTGCAGATCCGCGGCAATCGCCTGCTCGACCTGCAACCCGGCGCCTTCAATGCGCGCACATTGAGCCCTGAGCACTTCGTCCACCAGCGCCGCCAACGACAGGCTGGCCTGGTCCTCAAGGCCCTGGCGCTGCTCCACCTGCGCCAGGTTCAGCAGGCGTTCGATCAACTGCTGCAAGCGCGCACTTTCGCTGTCGATATTGCTCACGAAACGCTGCTGCTGGTCACGGGACATGTCGCCCTGCAACAGCTCCGCCGCACCACGAATCGCCGCCAGCGGGCTTTTCAATTCGTGGGTCAGGGTGTGCACATAACGTTCGACGTACGCCTTGCCTTCCAGCTGGGTGCGCATGTGTTCCACGGCGGTGGACAACTGCTCCAGTTCACCGCCGCGATAGTGCGGCAACTCGGCACGCCGGCCTTCACTCACCGCCTGGGCATACGCCGTCAGCCGGCGCAGTGCGACACTCAACCACCACGACAACAGCGCACCAAACAGCAAGCCCAGGGCGACCAGCCCGGCGCCGTACCACAGCAGCCGGTCTTCGGTGCGGTCCACATAGGGTTGCAGTGAACTGTTGGGCTTGGCCACAGTGACCACGCCGATGATCTGCCCGCTATCGCGGATCGGCGCGCCGACGTGCATCACCGACGAGGCCGGGTCGTCCAGTTCGCTGCGGGTCGAGCGCGCACCGTATTCGCCGCGCAGGGTCAGGTACACATCGTTCCACTTCGAATAGTCCTCGCCCACCGCCTCGCCGCTGGAGTCCAGCAACACGATGCCCTTGGCGTCGGTGACGTAGATGCGGTGGTTGACCTGGTTTTTCGGCAGGCCCCAGATATTCGCGCCGGGCTGACGCTCACCGTAGGCCTTGAGCAGTTCGGGCCAGTGGCTCTGGCCGAGGGTGCCGTTCTTCACATCGTCGCGCAGGATTTCCGCCAGCAGGTTGGCGGTGTCCACCAGGGTTTCTTCGGTGGACTGGCGCACGCCGGGGCGGATTTCCTTCATCACGGTGCTGAGTACGAAGTAGCCGGTCAGGCCGATAAACAATGCGTACACCAGGAAGAACCGGATCCCCAGGCGCATCAGCTGTTGCCCGGGCTGTAGCTGTAGCCAAGGCCGCGATGGGTCTGGATGGGCTCCGCCTCGGGCGCCACCGCGCGCAATTTGCTGCGCACGCTTTTGATGTGGCTGTCGATATTGCGCTCGTAGCCTGCGTCCGCCGCCACGCCCACCGCATCCAGCAGTTGCTCGCGGCTGAACACGCGCTCGGGTTGCTCCAACAGGCTGTGCAACAGACGGAATTCATGGCGAGTGAGGCTCAGGGGCTGGCCGCGATAACTGATCTGCATGCGCTCCAGGTCCACCTGGAACACCGCCGGAGCAGCACCGGGGCCCACGCGCTTGAGAATGGCCCGTACCCGCGCTGCCACTTCCCGCGGGCTGAACGGCTTGACTACATAGTCGTCAGCGCCGATCTCAAGACCCACCACGCGGTCGATCTCACCGTCCCGGGCGCTGAGGAACATCACCGGTACTTCGCTGAAACGCCGCAGTTGTTTGCAGGTTTCAAAGCCGGTGATATCCGGCAGGCCGATGTCGAGGATGATCAGGTCCGCCGGGGTTTGCCGCTGATGGGCCAACGCCGCCTGGCCGAGGCTCAGCCAGGTGGTGGTGAAGCCCTCGCCTTGCAGGGCGAAAATCAGCGTGTCGGCGATAGCCGCTTCGTCTTCGACAATCAGGATATGCGCCATGGTGTTCCGTCAGCAGTCCGGTTTGTCCGCAGTGTAACGGCGAGCCGGGTTTACCGCAGCGCCGAATTCACGCAGGGCCTTGGCGCCGATCAGCAGCGGGTAGTTGAAGCTGCTGCGGTCGGTGAGGTTGACCTCGACGGTGCGCTTGACGTTGCCCAGGCACATTTCCAGGTCGATCACCGGGCGCTTGGCCACGGTGGCTTCGTCCTTGTCGTCATCTTCGTCGGCGCGGCTCTTGATTTTGCTGATGCGCGACACCTTGTGCTCGTACACCTTGTTGGTGGCGTCCTTGCCGCCGAGGCGGAAGCGTACCCAGTCGTCGCCATCACGGGTGAAGGTCTCGATGTCCCGGGCCGACAGCGAGGCGGTCAGCGCGCCGGTGTCCATCTTGGCCTTGAAGGTCTCACCGATTTCCGGCAGTTGGATGTATTCGTAGCGACCGTAAAGGGTCGGCTCGGCGGCCATGACAGGCAAGGCCACCAGCGTTAGCAGGGCAAGGATGGATTTCACGTAGGAGGTTTCCTTGAAATAAGTGGGCCAATTCTAGACTGCAAATTCGCTGCTTAGTTAGATCACAGAGCATACCCAGCCCGCTGTGAAACATTCGTAAGCTTATTTGCGATTTGGTCTCCAGGCCCAAGCTGCTTATCATGGCGGGCCAAAAATGATTCCAAGAGTTACTTATGCGCCGCCTGCTCACCGGCTGTTTCGTCACATTGCTGCTGTTGCTCAACACCCTGGTGCTGTTCGGGCCGCTGATGGTGTTTGCCCTGCTCAAGCTGGTGGCCCCCGGTCGCTTTCGTGACTATGCCTCCTGGGCCGTCATGTGGATCGCCGAAACCTGGGCCGAGATCGACAAGCTGATCTTCGCCCTGTGCATCCCTACCCAATGGGACATTCGCGGCGGCGGCGACCTGCGGGGTGACACTTCTTACCTGGTGATCAGCAACCATCAATCCTGGGTCGACATCCCCGCACTGATCCAGGCCCTCAACCGGCGCACGCCGTTCTTCAAGTTCTTCCTGAAAAAGGAACTGATCTGGGTACCCTTCCTGGGCCTGGCCTGGTGGGCACTCGATTACCCGTTCATGAAGCGCTACAGCAAGGCATTCCTGGCCAAGCACCCGGAACTGGCAGGCCAGGACCTGAAAATCACCAAAGAGGCCTGCGAGTTGTTCAAGCGCCAGCCGGTCACCGTGGTGAATTACCTGGAAGGCACGCGGTTCACCCCGGCCAAGCGCAAACAGCAGGCTTCACCCTTCGAGCGCCTGCTCAAGCCCAAGGCGGGTGGCGTGGCGTTCGTGCTCGCGGCGTTGGGCGAACAGCTGGATGCGGTGCTCGACGTCACCGTGGTTTATCCACAGGAAAACATTCCGGGCTTCTGGGACTTGATCAGTGGTGCGGTGCCGAAGGTGATCGTGGATATCCGTACCCGAGAGCTGGATCCGGCGTTGTGGCAGGGGGATTACGAGAACGATCCGGCGTTTCGCCAGACCGTCCAGAACTGGGTCAACCAGCTCTGGATGGAGAAGGATGCGCGCATCGCCCAACTGCGCGCGGAGCGGCCTTAGCCGCCAGTGCCCCAGGCCGAAGCCAGTTTGCCCAGCACCGATTCGCTGGCGCCCTGGCCGCCCAGGTATTTCAGGATAACCGGCGCAAACTGGCCCACCATCCCGCTGTCCATGCCCAGCGCGCTGAACGCAGTGTTCAGGTCGTTGGTGTTTTTCACGTTACCCAACACGCCATCCAGGCCCGAGGTCTTGCTGCCGCCGCTCTGGCCGAGCATGCCGCTCAGGGCGCCGAGGCTGCCCAGGGAGTTGCTGCCGGAGAGCTTGTCCAGGCCCGGTACGCTTTTGGTCAGTTGCGAGTAATCACCGCCGCCCAATTTATTCTTGGCCAGGCCCAGCATTGCGCCGGTACCACCAACGGCCTGCTCAGGGGTCACGTTCAATTGCGAGGTCAGTGCCTGCAGCAGACCAGCGGTCTGTGAAGTGGGTGCAGCCGCTGCTGCCTTGTCGCCACCTTGTGCACCGGACACGGCATTGGCCACGTCGCCGAGGCTGAAACCTGCCGCAAATACCGGGCTGGCCGCCACGGTCAACAGGCAGGACAGGGCAAAACCGCGTGAAATCTTCATCAAGACAACCTCTGAAAGTAAGCGCAAAAAGCAGGAGTTTGACTGGGTACGCCGAAGGATTGTTCCCTCCCTGCAGATTAGTTCAGAAAACCACTGCATCCGATGCGCCTTGCGCTGCGTATATCCACCACGAGCCGCACGGAGGTAGATGGAATGAATGCCCAAGCTGGACTAACCTCAGCCTGCCCTCTTTACCGTGCGCCGTCCCATCGCCCTGTTGCAAGCGCCTGGAGAAGCCCTATTTCGACCCACGATGCAGATCAGCTACGGCAATTGCTGGCCCAGTGTTCACTGGGTAATCGCCAGGCGTTCGAAACGCTCTATCGCAGCGTTTCCCCGCGTTTGCATGGTGTTGCCTTGCGTTTCATGGGTCGCAAGGAGCTGGCCGAGGAGGTGTTGCAGGAAAGCTTCGTGCGCATCTGGTACAACGCCTCACGCTATGAGGCCCATCTGTCGGCGCCCATGACCTGGATGGTCAATATCACCCGCAACCTGGCGATCGACCAGTTGCGCAAACACCGCGAACAACCCTTGAACGAAGGCCAGGAGGACGCCACGGCCGACGAAAGCCCCAGCGCCCATGAACAGCTCGACAGCGAGCGTGAAGCCCTCGCCCTGAACCGCTGCCTCGACAGCCTCGAAGGCATGCAGCGTCAATCGATCACCGTGGCTTACTTCCAGGGCTTGTCGTGCTCGGAATTGGCCGAACATCTGGCCGCGCCCCTGGGCTCGGTCAAATCCTGGATTCGCCGCGGCATGGAGCGCTTGCGCAGGTGCCTTGAATCATGAACTACCAGACCACCGCCCTGCGCCGCGCCCTGGCGGCTGACTACGCCATCGGGCTGATGCCTGCCACCGCCCGCCGGCGCTTTGAAGCGCTGCTGCGGGATGACGCGGCGCTGCGCGTCGAACTCGGGCACTGGCAGGATGCCCTCGCCAGCCTCACCGGGCCGCTGCCTGAACGGCCGGTGCCGGACCACGTATGGGAAGGGATCAAGGCGCGCATTGAGCCGCAAGTGCTGCATATGCCGGCGAAGAAACCGTTCTGGATGAACCTGCGCTTGCTGGTAGCGGCGTGCGGGGTGGTGATCGCGGTGTTGGTGGGCGTGTTGTACCAGCGCGACCTTGGGGTGGAGTACAACGCCACGCTGGTGGCGGCCAATCAACAGCCCGCGCTGAAGATCCAGGCCTATGCGGATCATCTGCAAGTGGAACCGCTGACCCTGGCGGCTGTGGAGCCGGCCCGCGCGTTGGAACTGTGGGCAATCCCGGCGGGCGGCAAACCCATCTCCCTGGGGTTGTTGCCGGTGTCGGGTAACGGCCGAATCCAGTTGAGCAAAGAACACCAGGCGCTGCTGACGGCGCCGCTGACCCTGGCAGTGAGCCTTGAGCCTCAGGGGGGCTCGCCGACCGGACAACCCACCGGGCCGGTGCTGTATCAGGGCCAATTGGCATCACTCTGATCCGAGGCTCAATACGACGGATGAGGAACCGATCGCCGTTAACCGGGTCCATGAAAGACTACAAAACATGTCAGGAAGAGCCTAATGACTGCGATCAACCCCCAAGTGATTGAGCACAAGCCTTCATTCTGGAACCGCCCACGCCTGTTCGTCGGCGCCTGTTTGGTGATAGTGGCAGGCGTCGGCGGCGCCCTCTACACCCAGGACAGCGTCAAGGCTGCCGCATTGCTGGTGAACACCACCCAGCAACCGGCCACGCAAATCGTGGCCCACAAGGATTACCTCGAAGTGCAGCCGATTGCCGCCACCGCACCGGCTCCGGATCAAAGCCTGGAACTGTGGGCCGTCCCGGCTGACGGCACGCCAGTGTCGCTGGGCCTGCTGCCGGAAGACGGCAAAGGCATTATCGGCATCAACCCTCGCCAGCAGGAGTCAATCAGTAAACCGGTGACACTGATGGTCAGTTCGGAAACCAAGGGCGGCTCGGTGAGCAAGCAGCCGACGGGGCCAACGGTGTATCAGGGGGCTTTGGCGATTCGCTGATTCTCCCACCCAACCGCAGATGCAAAAAAGGCGACCCTGAGGTCGCCTTTTTATTTGCCCGCGATTTAAGCCGCGCTGAACAACTTGTGCGGATCAATCACAAACTTCTTCGGCACGCCCGCATCGAACTCGCCGTACCCGCGTGGCGCGTCATCCAGGCTGATGACTTCCACACCGACGATGTCGGCAATGTTGATACGGTCCCACATGATCGCCTGCATCAACTGGCGGTTGTACTTCATCACTGGGGTTTGCCCGGTGTGGAAGCTGTGGGACTTGGCCCAGCCCAGGCCGAAACGAATGCTCAGGCTGCCCATTTTTGCAGCGGCATCCACGGCACCCGGGTCTTCTGTCACGTACAGGCCCGGAATACCGATTTTGCCAGCCACCCGCACCACGCCCATCAACGAGTTGAGCACGGTGGCCGGAGCCTCCGCCTTGGCCCCTTCATGACCATGGCCACGCGCTTCGAAACCCACGGCATCGACGGCGCAATCCACTTCCGGCTCGCCCAGCAACGCAGCGATCTGTTCGTGCAGCGGGGTGTCTTTCGACAGGTCGGCAATTTCAAAACCCTGGGCCTTGGCGTGGGCCAGGCGGATCGGGTTGACGTCACCGATGATCACCACCGCAGCGCCCAGCAGGCGAGCGGAGGCGGCAGCTGCCAGGCCCACGGGCCCGGCACCGGCGATGTAGACCGTGCTGCCCGGGCCAACGCCCGCAGTGACTGCACCGTGGTAGCCGGTGGGCAGGATGTCGGAGAGGCAAGTCAGGTCGCGGATTTTCTCCATGGCCTTGTCGCGGTCCGGCAGTTTCAACAGGTTGAAGTCGGCGTAAGGCACCAGCACGTATTCGGCCTGGCCGCCGGTCCAGTCGCCCATGTCGACATAGCCGTAGGCGCCACCGGCACGGGCCGGGTTGACGGTCAGGCACACGCCGGTGTGCTGCTCTTTGCAGGAACGGCAACGGCCGCATGCGACGTTGAACGGCACCGACACCAGGTCGCCGATCTTCAGGTTCTCGACGTCGCTGCCCTTCTCGATCACTTCGCCGGTGATTTCGTGGCCCAGGACCAGGCCGGTCTGGGCAGTGGTGCGGCCGCGCACCATGTGTTGGTCGGAGCCGCAGATGTTGGTGGAGACCACGCGCAGGATGACGCCGTGCTCAATCTTCCTGCCACGGGGGTCCTGCATTTTGGGATAGTCGATTTTCTGTACTTCGACCTTGCCGTTGCCGAGATACACGACACCACGATTACCAGACATGCTTTCACCTCGCTGTTGTTTTTATGGAACCGCGTTGCCCAGGCAGGCAGCGCGTTTAAGTGCTCGGGTACAGATGCTGTTTTTGCGTTGTTAGTAAGGGCCTCTTCGCGAGCAAGCCCGCTCCCACAGTTGACCGAGTCCTACCTTTGAAATGCGGTCGAATGTGGGAGCGGGCTTGCTCGCGAAGGTGTCCATCAGAGCACCACTGTCCGATTGGCGTTCAAGAACACCCGCCGCTCAATGTGATACCCCACGGCCCGGGCCAGGGTCAGGCCTTCGATATCCCGTCCCTTGGCAATCAAATCTTCCGGATAGTGACTGTGGTCCACCACCTCCACGCCCTGGGCGATGATCGGGCCTTCGTCCAAATCGTTATTGATGTAATGCGCAGTGGCGCCCACCAGTTTCACCCCCTTGTTGTAAGCCTGGTGATACGGCTTGGCGCCCTTGAAACCGGGCAGCAGGGAGTGGTGGATGTTGATGGCTTTACCGTCAAGCTTGCGGCACAGCTCCGGCGACAGCACTTGCATGTAGCGCGCAAGAATCACCAGCTCGGCGCCGGACTCTTCGATCACCTGCCACACCTGGCGCTCTTGCGACGGCTTGTCGTTGGGGTCCAGGGGAAAGTGGTAATACGGAATCTGGTGCCAGTCGGCCAGGGGCTTGAGGTCGGGGTGGTTGGAGACCACGGCGACCACGTCCATGGACAGTTGGCCGATGCGCTGGCGGTAGAGCAAATCGTTGAGGCAGTGATCGGCCTTGGAAACCATGATCACCACTTTCGGCCGGTAGTTCGGCGCGGTCAGTTCGAAGATCATGCCGAAGGCTTCGCCACGGGTGGCCAGGCCATCGCGGAAGGCTTGTTCGTCGAAACCATCGGGCTGGCGGAACTCCACGCGGATGAAGAACCGGCCCGAGAGCCGGTCATCAAAGGAGTGGTGCTCAGTGACGTAGCAGCCCTGCTCGAACAGGTAGCGAGTGACCGCGTCCACCGTGCCGAGCACGCTGGGGCAGTCGGCGGTCAAAATCCATGTATCGGGTACGCGGCTCATTATTCGTGACTCCTTGATCGTTCCCACGCTCTGCGTGGGAACGCCGCAATGGACGCTCTGCGTCCGCTCTTGGGACGCGGAGCGTCCCGGGATGCATTCCCACGCGGAGCGTGGGAACGATCAGGCCTGGACGCTTAAACCATACTCAGCCGCCGCATCCTGCAACCACAGCCACCAGTAATCCGAGAAGCTGCGACGAATCACCAGCTCCCAGGTGTCTTCAGCAGTATGGCGAATCACCAATTGCGACTTGGCGAACACCGTGCCCACCGCCTTGCCCACCGGGAAGCTGTTGGGGTGCACGTCGTAGCTGGTGGATTTCATCAGCACATCACGCACGTTCGGGCCGCTGAGTTCGAGAATCTGCTGGCCGCCGCTGACGTTGACGACCTGGATATGCAAATCACCCAGCGCCTCACGCAAGCTTTGCTCGGCGGCGAATTCCTCACCGCCTGGCACTACCAGCAACCACTCATCCGGACCGAGCCATTGCAGGCTGGTCTCACCCTTGACGATGACTTGCAGGGCACCGGGCAATTCGATACCCAAGGCTTTGTGCACACCGGCGGCGAAGGCTGCGTCATGGCCATCGCCACGAATGGTCAGGTGGCCGAGGAGTTTCTTTTCACGCACGGTCACGCCGGCATTCTTGCGGCCCTTGCCTACCAGGCTGGCGAGGTCGGCATGGTGCAGCGACGACTCGGCCTTGGCTCCGGAGGTGGGGCGTTGCTGGTAAACATTGGCTGCTGTCATAAAGCACCTGTGTTGAATTTGATCGTTCCCACGCTCTGCGTGGGAATGCCGCCATGGACGCTCTGCGTCCGCTCTTGGGGCGCAGAGCGCCCCGGGATGCATTCCCACGCGGAGCGTGGGAACGATCAGGTGTCAGATGTTCTGCCGGTCGCCTTTAGGGTCGAAGAACACCGAAGAAACAATCTCCGCCTCGATCACGCTGCCATCCGCCAGCGGGGCAAACACCCGCTCGCCGATGCGCTTCAAGCCGCCCTTCACCACGCCCATGGCAAACGAATAACCGAGGGAGTTGTGGGCATAACTGGAGGTGACATGGCCGACCATCTTCATCGGGATCGTCTGCTTGGCGTCGAACACCAACTGCGCGCCTTCCGGCAGCCACACGTTCGGGTCGATCGGCTTGAGTCCGACAAGCTGCTTGCGGTCTTCACGCACGCAATCCTCGCGATTCATCCCGCGCCAGCCGAGCCACGAGAACGGTTTGGTGCGGCCTACACACCAGCCCATGTTCAGGTCGTCCGGGGTCATCGAGCCGTCGGTATCCTGGCCAACGATGATGAAACCCTTCTCGGCCCGCAGCACGTGCATGGTTTCGGTGCCGTACGGGGTCAGGTTGTACTGCTTGCCGGCCTCGACGATTTTCTCGAGCACGCCCATGGCGTAGTCGGCCTGCACGTTGACTTCGTACGACAGCTCACCGGTAAACGAAATCCGGAACACCCGCGCCGGCACGCCGCCAACCAGGCCTTCTTTCCAGGTCATGAACGGGAAGCCATCCTTGTCCAGGTCGATGTCGGTGACTTCGCTCAGCAGTTTGCGGCTGTTGGGGCCGGACAAGGTCATGGTTGCCCAGTGGTCGGTGACCGAGGTGAAGTACACCTTGAGGTCCGGCCATTCGGTCTGCTGGTAGATTTCCAGCCACTGGAGTACGCGTGCTGCGCCGCCGGTGGTGGTGGTCATCAGGAAGTGGTTGTCGGCGAGGCAGGCAGTCACGCCGTCGTCGAAGACCATGCCGTCTTCCTTGCACATCAGGCCGTAGCGAGCCTTGCCCACGTCGAGCTTGGTCCAGGCGTTGCTGTAGATGCGGTTGAGGAACTCGCGGGCATCCGGGCCCTGGATGTCGATCTTGCCGAGGGTGGACGCGTCCAGCAGGCCGACGCTGTCACGCACGGCCAGGCATTCGCGCTTCACTGCGGCGTGCAGGTCTTCACCGTTGCGCGGGAAATACCATGGGCGTTTCCACTGGCCGACGTCCTCAAACTCGGCGCCGTTTTTCACGTGCCAGGCTTGCAGCGCGGTGTAGCGCACCGGCTCGAAGATGTGCCCACAGTGCCGGCCTGCTACCGCGCCGAAGGTTACCGGCGTGTAGTTGGGACGGAACATGGTAGTGCCCATCTGCGGGATGGTCACATTCAGCGAACGGGCCGCGATGGCCAGGCCGTTGACGTTGCCGAGCTTGCCCTGGTCAGTGCCGAATCCCAGTGCGGTGTAGCGCTTGACGTGCTCCACCGACTCGAAACCCTCGCGGGTGGCGAGTTCGATGGCGGCCGCGGTGACGTCATTCTGCAGGTCGACAAATTGCTTCGGCGCCCGTGCGGTAGCTTTCTCGTGAGGTACCTGGAACAGCGCCAGGGTCGGTTCTTCCAGACGGCTCAAGGCTTTGGGCAGCGTACCTTCCACCGGCGCAAACCCGGCTTCGCTGGCAGCTCGCACGCCACCTTCAAAACCGTCGGCCAGGGAATCGCCGAGGCCGTAGACGCCATTGATGCCACCGACGCACACGCGTTTCTGCGGTGCTTCGCCCGGTACAAAACCGAGGATGTCTTCACGCCAGGTCGGCTTGCCGCCCAGGTGCGAGGCCAGGTGGACCACCGGGCTGTAGCCGCCGGAACTGGCGACCAGGTCGCAGTCCAGCCATTCGCCGGGGCTGGTGACTTTGTGGGCTTTCACATCAATGGCCGCAACGCGGGCGCCAGTGACGTGCTTGCTGCCACGGGCCTCGATCACGGCGCTGCCGGTGAGGATGCGAATGCCTTTGGCACGCGCCTCTTCAACCAGCGCGCCACGTGGGTTGTGGCGGGCATCGGCTACGGCGACAACGCTGAGGCCGGCGTCGAACCAGTCCAGCGCCACGCGGTAGGCGTGATCGTTGTTGGTGGACAGCACCAGCTTCTTGCCCGGTGCCACGCCGTAGCGACGCACGTAAGTGGAGACCGCTCCCGCCAGCATGTTGCCCGGTACGTCGTTGTTGCCGTACACCAGCGGACGCTCGCACGCACCAGTGGCCAACACCACGCGCTTGGCGCGAACCCGGTGGATACGCTGACGCACCTGGCCGATCGGCGCACGGTCACCGAGGTGGTCGGTGAGGCGTTCGTGAATGGTCAGGAAGTTATGGTCGTGGTAACCGTTGACGGTGGCGCGAGGCAGCAGCACCACGTCCGGCAGGGCCTTGAGTTCAGCAATCACACTGGCAACCCACTCGGCCGCAGGCTTGCCATCGAGGCTTTCGCGGGAGTCCAGCAAGGAGCCGCCGAATTCTTCCTGCTCGTCCGCGATGATCACCCGGGCGCCACTGCGGGCGGCGGCCAACGCAGCCGCCAGGCCGGCAGGGCCCGCGCCCACAATCAGCACGTCGCAATGACGGTTCATATAGTCGTAGGTGTCCGGATCGTTCTCGGTCGGCGAGCGGCCAAGACCGGCTGCCTTACGAATGTACTTCTCGTAAGTCATCCAGAACGATTGCGGGTACATGAAGGTTTTGTAGTAGAAACCCGGAGGCATCAGCTTGCCGCCGACCTTGCCGAGAATGCCCATCATGTCGTTGTTCACGCTCGGCCAGCCGTTGGTGCTGGTGGCGACCAAACCCTGGTACAGCGCCTGTTGCGTGGCGCGCACGTTGGGGATTTGCGTGGCTTCGGTGGCGCCGATCTGCAGCACCGCGTTCGGCTCTTCGGCACCGGCGGCGAAGATGCCGCGCGGGCGGGAATACTTGAAGCTGCGACCGATAATGTCGACGCCGTTGGCCAGCAATGCAGCGGCCAATGTGTCGCCCTCAAAGCCTTTGTAGCTCTGGCCGTTGAAGGTAAAGCTCAGGGCTTTGTTGCGGTCGATGCGGCCACCGTTGGACAGGCGATTGATCTGGCTCATACCTTCTCTCCAGAAGCCTTGGCGGTGAATTGCGGCTTGGTGCCAATCTTGTAGGTTTCAAGAATTTCGTAGGTCACGGTGTCGCGGGTCGCGTTGAAATACTGGCGGCAACCGGCGGCGTGAATCCACAGTTCGTGGTGCAGGCCGCGCGGGTTGTCGCGGAAGAACATGTAGTCGCCCCACTCCTCGTCGGTGCAGGTGTTCGGGTCCAGTGGGCGCGGGATGTGCGCTTGGCCGGAGGCGTGGAATTCCTCTTCGGAGCGCAGTTCGCCACAGTGAGGACAGAAGATATGCAACATAGGGAATTTCTCCTGTTAGTGGGCGACGGCCGCAGCGCCGTGTTCGTCGATCAGCGCACCGTTGTGGAAACGGTCGATGGAGAAAGGTGCAGCCAACGGGTGCATTTCACCCTTGGCGAGGCTGGCGGCAAATACGTTGCCTGAGCCGGGTGTGGCCTTGAAGCCACCAGTGCCCCAACCGCAGTTGAAGAACATGTTCGGGACCGGGGTCTTGGAGATGATCGGGCAGGCGTCCGGCGTGGTGTCGACGATGCCGCCCCACTGACGGTTCATGCGCACGCGGGACAGCACCGGGAACATCTCGACGATGGCCTGGATGGTGTGCTCGATCACCGGGTACGAGCCGCGCTGGCCATAGCCGTTGTAGCCGTCGATACCGGCGCCGATCACCAGGTCGCCCTTGTCGGACTGGCTGATGTAACCGTGCACGGCGTTGGACATGATCACGCTGTCGATGATCGGTTTGATCGGCTCCGACACCAGTGCTTGCAGCGGGTGGGATTCGATCGGCAGGCGGAAGCCCGCCAGGGATGCCATGTGGCCGGAGTTACCCGCCGTCACCACGCCGACGCGCTTGGCGCCGATGAAGCCTTTGTTGGTTTCCACGCCGATGCACACACCGTTTTCCTTGCGGAAACCGATCACTTCGGTCTGCTGGATCAGGTCCACGCCCAGTGCGTCAGCGGCGCGGGCAAAGCCCCAGGCCACGGCATCGTGACGGGCCACGCCGCCGCGACGTTGCACGGTGGCGCCCATGACCGGGTAGCGAGTGTTCTTGGAGCAGTCGAGGTACGGAATCTCATCGGCCACTTGTTTGGCGTTGAGCAGTTCGCCGTCCACACCGTTGAGGCGGTTGGCGCTGACGCGACGCTCGGAGTCACGGATATCCTGCAGGGTGTGGCACAGGTTGTAGACGCCACGCTGGGAGAACATCACGTTGTAGTTCAAATCCTGGGACAAACCTTCCCAGAGTTTCATCGCATGTTCGTACAGGTGCGCCGACTCGTCCCACAGGTAGTTGGACCGCACGATGGTGGTGTTTCGCGCGGTGTTACCGCCGCCCAGCCAGCCTTTCTCGACCACCGCCACGTTAGTGATGCCGTGCTCCTTGGCCAGGTAGTAAGCCGTCGCCAGACCATGCCCGCCGCCGCCGACGATGACCACGTCGTAGACCTTTTTCGGGGTGGGCGTGCGCCACATCTTCTGCCAGTTTTCGTGGTGGCTGAGTGAGTGCTTGAAGAGGCCGAAGCCCGAGTAGCGTTGCATAGTCATTACTCCAAAACCGCGCTCAGCGATAAACCGGGAAATCAGCGCACAGGGCGGCCACATGCTTGGCGACGTTGGCCTCCACATCGGCGTCGCCGAGGTTGTCGAGGATGTCGCAGATCCAGCCGGCCAACTCCAGGCATTGGGTCACTTTGAAGCCGCGTGTGGTCACCGCGGGCGTGCCGATACGCAGGCCCGAGGTCACGAAAGGCGACTGCGGGTCGTTGGGCACGGCGTTCTTGTTGACGGTGATGTGAGCGCGACCGAGGGCGGCATCCGCCTCTTTGCCGGTGAGGCCCTGACGGATCAGGCTGACCAGGAACAGGTGGTTATCGGTGCCGCCGGACACTACATCGTAGCCGCGTTTGATAAACACGCCGGCCATGGCCTGGGCGTTGTCGATCACTTGCTGTTGATAGGCCTTGAAACCTGGTTCCTGGGCTTCCTTGAAGCACACCGCCTTGCCGGCGATCACGTGCATCAGCGGGCCGCCCTGGGCGCCCGGGAATACCGCAGAGTTGAGTTTCTTTTCAATTTCTTCGTTGGACTTGGCCAGGATCAACCCGCCACGTGGACCGCGCAGGGTCTTGTGGGTGGTGGTGGTGACCACATCGGCGTAGGGCAGCGGGTTCGGGTACAGACCGGCGGCCACCAGGCCGGCGACGTGGGCCATGTCGACGAACAGCAGCGCACCGACCTTGTCGGCGATCTGGCGAAAGCGCGGGAAATCCAGGGTCTTGGAGTAGGCGGAAAAACCCGCCACGATCATCTTCGGCTTGTGCTCCACGGCCAGGCGCTCGACCTCGTCGTAGTCGATCAGCCCGGTGTTGGTGTCGATGCCGTATTGCACCGCGTTGTACAGCTTGCCCGAGGACGACACTTTGGCGCCGTGGGTCAGGTGGCCGCCGTGGGCCAGGCTCATGCCGAGGATGGTGTCGCCGGCGTTCAACAGCGCCAGGTACACCGCACTGTTGGCGGACGAACCGGAGTGCGGCTGCACGTTGGCATAGTCGGCGCCGAACAGCTGCTTGGCACGCTCGATGGCGAGCACTTCGACCTTGTCCACGTGCTCGCAGCCGCCGTAGTAACGCTTGCCCGGGTAACCTTCGGCGTACTTGTTGGTGAGGCCGCTGCCCTGGGCTTCCATGACACGCTTGCTGGTGTAGTTCTCTGACGCGATCAGCTCGATATGATCTTCCTGGCGCTGCTCCTCGGCATTCATGGCCGCCAGCAGTGCATCGTCATAACCCTGGATCTGGTCTTGCTTGCTGAACATCGCGTCTCTCCCAGCGGCGGCGGTGCGCCAATCGTATTGTTGGGGCCGCCGCACGACGGAGGGGCCCTTTGATGCGATGGTAGGGCTGGCGCAGAGAGGTCAAATGCCTATGGACGCCACGCAAAGGTGCGTTTACGACATGGCCCCCGGCATTTGTAGGAGCGAGCTTGCTCGCGAAAAACCTGAGGGCGCCGCGCGCATCCAGACAGCCCTCGTAATCGTTGACGTTTTTCGCGAGCAAGCTCGCTCCTACAAGGGGTTAGGCGATGATCTTTCGAATGAGTAGCAGCAGCAGGAAATGCGCCGGATAAAGCGCATACGCCCAGCGCCGCATGGCCGGTGGCGATACCTGCCCGGCATGTCGCAACAAGACCAATCCGGCCAGTGGCGCAATCAGGCATGTCGCCAATCCCAGCATCGCCACCAGCGTGCCGCTATTGAGCAGGATCTGCCATTGATTGGCAGCCAGGCACACCACACCCGGCAGCACGCTGAAATACCATGGCCGGCGAAACACCAGCAACATCGCCAGCGGCAGCAGTACGCCAAAGAAACCGAACATCAGCTGCGCCGAGAAAAACCCCGCCAAAACCAGCGCGATCAACGCCAATCCTCGATCAAGAAGCGTCTTCTGCTGCCATCCCCGGGCAACCAGCAAACCCAGCGCCAGGGTCGGCAGTACGTTCAGCGTGTCGGCGTCGTCGATGAACATCCGGTACGGCACCTCACTGATCACACTGAACAGCAGCAACCAGCCCAGATAGCGCCACTGCCCCGTCACCGGCGCGCCCTTGACCCGATGCAGATTCGCCGCGATCGCCAGGCAAAACCACGGGAACGCCAGGCGCCCCGGCACATACAGCCCGTCCAGGCTCAAACCGACATAACGCAGGTGGTCCAGCACCATACTCAGCAGCGCCAGCCACTTGAGCAGGTCCAGGGCGCCATCGCGGACGCGGCTTACAGGAACGCTTTCAGAACCGTGCATAATTCCCCAATGACTTTGCATTAACAGTGCGTGCGCCCGCCCGACAATCTTGGGTAAAGTGCGCACCAACATCGACCACAGGACTGGGCCATGACCGACAAGAGCCAACAATTCGCCAGCGACAACTATTCCGGCATCTGCCCGGAAGCCTGGGCCGCCATGGAACTCGCCAACCAGGGCCATCAACGCGCCTATGGCGATGATGAATGGACCCACCGCGCCGCCGACGGTTTCCGCAAACTGTTCGAAACCGACTGCGAAGTGTTCTTCGCCTTCAACGGTACCGCAGCCAACTCCCTGGCGCTGTCCTCCTTGTGCCAGAGCTACCATAGCGTGATCTGCTCGGAAACCGCCCACGTCGAAACCGACGAATGCGGCGCGCCGGAGTTTTTCTCCAACGGTTCCAAGCTGCTCACCGCCCGCACCGAAAACGGCAAGCTGACCCCGGAGTCGATCCGCGAGATCGCCCTCAAGCGCCAGGACATTCACTACCCGAAACCCCGCGTCGTGACCCTGACCCAGGCCACCGAAGTCGGCAGCGTCTACACCCCGGAAGAAATCCGCGCCATCAGCGTCACCTGCAAGGAACTGGGGTTGAACCTGCACATGGACGGCGCACGGTTCTCCAACGCCTGCGCATTCCTCGGCTGCTCGCCGGCCGACCTGACCTGGAAAGCCGGGGTCGACGTGCTGTGCTTTGGTGGCACCAAGAACGGCATGGCCGTGGGTGAAGCGATCCTGTTCTTCAACCACAAGCTGGCCGAAGACTTCGACTACCGCTGCAAGCAGGCCGGGCAGCTTGCCTCAAAGATGCGCTTCCTCTCCGCCCCGTGGGTGGGCCTGCTGGAAAACGACGCCTGGCTCAAACACGCCCGCCACGCCAACCACTGTGCACAATTGCTCAGCAGCCTGGTGGCGGATATCCCGGGTGTGGAGTTGATGTTCCCGGTCCAGGCCAACGGCGTATTCCTGCAACTGTCGGAACCGGCAATTGCCGCGCTGACGGCCAAGGGCTGGCGCTTCTACACCTTCATCGGCAAGGGTGGCGCGCGGTTCATGTGTGCGTGGGATACCGAGGAAGAGCGCGTAAGAGAATTAGCCGCCGATATTCGGGAAGTAATGAGCGCCTGAAGTAGGCATCAGCCCCTAAGATAATGGCGAAAGGCCGAGACTGTTTTTTGATATTTCTGACAGCAACCAACTTCGTTTTCATTGACTAGCCTCTTGGAACCCGGAAGGAAAAGGCCGCCTTTCGGGACTAACCGCCAGCCGAATAATCGGCCGGAAACGGAAATCCAGCAGAGGGCAATACCATGGAAGCGCAACGCTACGGAAACAACTTGCTAGGCGAAGGCACTATCAGCACCACCGTCATCGACTGGGACGAATTCAGAAAATCCGCGAAAATCGGTGACACCATCAGCGAACCGACGAGGACATTGCGGATCACTGACAAGGTCTATGAACTGACAGCATCCGGCCAGCACTTCGTCGTGCATATCTATGCCCAATAACCTCTAACTGATCGTTCCCACGCTCTGCGTGGGAACGCCTCCCCGGACGCTCCGCGTCCAGGCCACACCACGGTTCAAGGACGAATTGATGGGCAGAAGCCGCTACACCATTACCGAACCTGAAAAACCACACTTCCTGACATGCACTGTCATGGAATGGACATCGCTATTTACCCGCGACTACCTTGTCGGCCACCTATTGAGTTGCTGGCGATATCAACAAACCCACGAACATTTCAATCTCTACGGCTACGTCGTTCTCGAAAACCATCTGCACTTCGTCGCTCAAGCACCTGACCTGGGTAAATGTGTCAGCCAGTTCAAATCCTTCACCGCTCGAACCATCATTGACGACCTGCAGAAACGAGGAGCGGAGCGAGTGTTGCAGCGTTTGCGTTTCAGCAAACGGGCGCATAAAACGGACCGGATTTATCAGCTATGGCAAGAGGGGTCACACGCCGAGTTGGTGTACAGCGAAGCGGTGATGCGCCAAAAGCTTGATTACATTCACCACAACCCTGTGAAGCGTGGTTATGTGGACTTGGCCGAGCACTGGCGGTATTCCAGCGCCCGCAACTATGCAGGACAGGATGGCCTGATTGAAATTCAGCGCTGGGCCTGATCGTTCCCACGCTCTGCGTGGGAATGCAGCCCGTGACGCTCCGCGTCACACAGCGGGACGCGGAGCGTCCAAGGAGGCATTCCCACGCGGAGCGTGGGAACGATCGATTCCTGTGAAGCGGGGCTGTGTGGACTTGGCCGAGCACTGGCGGTATTCCAGCGCCCGCAACTATGCAGGACAGGATGGCCTGATTGAAATTCAGCGCTGGGCCTGATCGTTCCCA
>NZ_JACAPX010000020.1:111254-111528 GCF_013385435.1 Pseudomonas sp. F9001 | reverse complement strand
CAGCGGGTTGCTTCAGATCATCGAAGCCCAGAAGGAGTTAGTAAGGCAGTGTTGTTTGGCCCTATTAACGTTTCGATCTTCTCGGTCGAAAGCGGAGAAAAAGAGGTGTTGACAGCAGCGTGTAACGCTGTAGAATTCGCCTCCCGCTAACGAGAGATCGGAAGCGCAAGTGGTTGAAGTTACAAAGGAAACTTTGAAAACTTCTGAAAATAATCACTTGACAGCAAATGAGGCTGCTGTAGAATGCGCGCCTCGGTTGAGACGAAAGATCTTA
>NZ_JACAPX010000020.1:0-107500 GCF_013385435.1 Pseudomonas sp. F9001 | reverse complement strand
TTCTAAGCTTCAGGTAACCAGGAACCGTACCCCAAACCGACACAGGTGGTTGGGTAGAGAATACCAAGGCGCTTGAGAGAACTCGGGTGAAGGAACTAGGCAAAATGGCACCGTAACTTCGGGAGAAGGTGCGCCGGTGAGGGTGAAGGACTTGCTCCGTAAGCTCATGCCGGTCGAAGATACCAGGCCGCTGCGACTGTTTATTAAAAACACAGCACTCTGCAAACACGAAAGTGGACGTATAGGGTGTGACGCCTGCCCGGTGCCGGAAGGTTAATTGATGGGGTTAGCTAACGCGAAGCTCTTGATCGAAGCCCCGGTAAACGGCGGCCGTAACTATAACGGTCCTAAGGTAGCGAAATTCCTTGTCGGGTAAGTTCCGACCTGCACGAATGGCGTAACGATGGCGGCGCTGTCTCCACCCGAGACTCAGTGAAATTGAAATCGCTGTGAAGATGCAGTGTATCCGCGGCTAGACGGAAAGACCCCGTGAACCTTTACTATAGCTTTGCACTGGACTTTGAATTTGCTTGTGTAGGATAGGTGGGAGGCTTTGAAGCGTGGACGCCAGTTCGCGTGGAGCCAACCTTGAAATACCACCCTGGCAACTTTGAGGTTCTAACTCAGGTCCGTTATCCGGATCGAGGACAGTGTATGGTGGGTAGTTTGACTGGGGCGGTCTCCTCCTAAAGAGTAACGGAGGAGTACGAAGGTGCGCTCAGACCGGTCGGAAATCGGTCGTAGAGTATAAAGGCAAAAGCGCGCTTGACTGCGAGACAGACACGTCGAGCAGGTACGAAAGTAGGTCTTAGTGATCCGGTGGTTCTGTATGGAAGGGCCATCGCTCAACGGATAAAAGGTACTCCGGGGATAACAGGCTGATACCGCCCAAGAGTTCATATCGACGGCGGTGTTTGGCACCTCGATGTCGGCTCATCACATCCTGGGGCTGAAGCCGGTCCCAAGGGTATGGCTGTTCGCCATTTAAAGTGGTACGCGAGCTGGGTTTAGAACGTCGTGAGACAGTTCGGTCCCTATCTGCCGTGGACGTTTGAGATTTGAGAGGGGCTGCTCCTAGTACGAGAGGACCGGAGTGGACGAACCTCTGGTGTTCCGGTTGTCACGCCAGTGGCATTGCCGGGTAGCTATGTTCGGAATAGATAACCGCTGAAAGCATCTAAGCGGGAAACTAGCCTCAAGATGAGATCTCACTGGAACCTTGAGTTCCCTGAAGGGCCGTCGAAGACTACGACGTTGATAGGTTGGGTGTGTAAGCGCTGTGAGGCGTTGAGCTAACCAATACTAATTGCCCGTGAGGCTTGACCATATAACACCCAAGCAATTTGCGTCGAANNTTCCAGAACCCCTGATTGCTTACGCAGTCAGGGGTTTTGTTTATGTAGAAGTCCATGATTTTCACCGGCACGTTGCGAACGCAACGGTCTGGTACACAGAATTTCTTGACGACCATAGAGCATTGGAACCACCTGATCCCATCCCGAACTCAGCAGTGAAACGATGCATCGCCGATGGTAGTGTGGGGTTTCCCCATGTGAGAGTAGGTCATCGTCAAGATTGAATTCCGAAACCCCTGTCTGCTAGCGCAGACAGGGGTTTTGTCGTTTAAGGGCTGGGCAAACAACTAGAACCGGCTCACCCTTTGCGTGCCTTACTGCTTCGCCTGGCCATTAACTTGCGCCACCATATATAGATCCCGGTAGCAGACAACATCGCGATCACAGCTCCCAGCAGCGCAATCAGCACCTGACCCGTCACCCCGATGATCCTGCCCCCATGGATCGGCAGTTGCAGCCGATAAAAGCGCTCTCCCAACGTACCTTGCCCTGCTATTTCCTGCCCCAGTAAACGCCCATCCGTCCCGTGGAAAAACAACCAGGATTTCCCATGGGCCTCGGTATCATGTTGTCCAAAACCCGCCCCATAAAAGTTGTACTCAAAGCTGTAGTAAAGCTCTCCAATCGCCGCCGTCAGTCCCAGCCGCTTGCCTTCCTCCAGCGCCCGCTCATAGGCCTGTTGATAACTCAGTTGTGTCACGCCCAATTGCTCGGCGGGTAACCCGCCACGGGCCTCATAGACGCTAGGCTCAACCGGTGAGAACAGCGAGACAGCAGGCTTGAACACCTGGCTCGGCAAATTCATCGCGACGCTGCTGACTGCAATCGGCAGCAACAACAGCCAAAGCCATAACCCGCCTGCACGATGCAGGTCGAAGTTCAGCCGGTAAGCGTGGCCGCCCTTGATCTTCCACGCCGTGGACCACTTCTTCCAGAACGGTTTACCTCTCGGCAGGGTCAGCCACAGCGCGATAAAACAATCGAACACCCATGCGATCGCCACCAGTCCCATCAGCCACAAACCCCAATTACCCGGCAGTGTCAGGTTGTAGTGAAATTCCAGAATGAACGGAATGAAGTTCTCGCGCTGAAAGCAGCAAGCCCCCCAAACACGCCGGCCCATTTCTTCGCCGCTGACCGGATCCAGGTAAAAGACCTGGTTGGGCTCCTCAAAGGGTTTGCCCGTCGCCGGATCGTTTCTCGCAACTGCCGCCAGCATCGCGGTATGACCGGCCTCTTGTGGATACTCCATGTACCAGACTTGCAGTTTGGGATGCTGCCCCTGCAACGTGTCCACCAGTTCACCTGGCGGCAATGCCGACC
The DNA here is from genome assembly GCF_013385435.1 of Pseudomonas sp. F9001. NCBI lineage: Bacteria > Pseudomonadati > Pseudomonadota > Gammaproteobacteria > Pseudomonadales > Pseudomonadaceae > Pseudomonas > Pseudomonas sp. F9001. Next base: position 104,822 of record NZ_JACAPX010000020.1, on the reverse strand, counting down.
CTTTGGCCGTTGCTTCATAAAAGCCGGGATTGAGCCATTCATCCAACTCATGATTAAACGCCAGAAGGCTGCCCGTGAGTCCCGCCATCATCAGAAACAACGCCGTTGCCAACCCGATGTAGCGATGAAGTAAAACCAGCAATGCGCGCATAAAAATTTCCTGCAAAGACGACAAAGCCAGCGCCTGGAATCAGGAACTGGCTTTGTATGAATCGAGAGGGATTAGAACTGGTAGCTCACCGTCGCACTGACGTTGCGCTCTTCACCCAGGTAGCAGAAGTTCAAACTGGCACACGACGCCACGTAAGACTCGTTCGTCAGGTTGTTGGCATTCAGGCGTACATCCACACCCTTCAGTCCCACCTTGCCAAGGTCATAACCCATCGAGGCGTCAAACAGCGTGTAGGCGGGCACCTTCATGGTGTTCTCCGCATCTGCCCAGCTGTAGCCGACATAACGAACACCACCACCGAGTCGCAGGCCATCCAGTGCGCCGCTATCGAACTTGTAGTCTGCCCATACCGACGCCATATGACGCGGCGCCTGCGTCGGCGAGTTTCCCTTGTTCTCGATCACGTTGTCTGCGGTACTCAGCGTGCTGACCATCGACTTCGAATACTCGATATCGGTGAAGGTATAGCTGCCCAACAATTTGAGATGGTCGGTCAACTGCATATGCGCCTCCAGCTCCAGGCCCTGGGAGCGCACAGCGCCGACCGCGCGATAGAAGTTTTCCTGCGGCAGTTTGGTCGCCAGGTTTTCCTGGTCGATGCGGAACAGCGAGGCCGTGAACAAATTGTCGGTACCCGGCGGCTGATACTTCAAGCCGACTTCCCACTGGGTGCCGTCGGTAGGTGCAAGGGGATTGCCGGCACTGTCCGAATAGGAGTTCGGGTTGAAGGATTCGGAATAGCTGACGTAGGGCGCGAGACCGTTATCAAACAAGTAGAGCGCTCCGGCCCGGCCGGTCAGTTTGGTACGTTTATCACTGATCTCTGTGCCCAGCGGTCGTCCCGCTTCGGCAATGCGATTTTCATCGGAGGTCTCAACCCAGTCCTGACGCAGCCCGAGGGAGAACCGCCACTTGTCCATCTCAATCAGGTCTTGCAGGTAAACGCCGGTCTGCTCGAGCCGGCGCAGATAACTGGTTGGGCTGTAATAGCTGATCTCGGAATTGCCATACACCGGGTTGAACGCATTGATTGGCGCAAGAGAGCCGCTGCTCCAGTCCACGACGGTTTTGCGCCGCTGATAGTCCGCCCCCATCAACACCGTATGCTTGGTCGCGCCGGTAAAAAATTCAGCCTGCAGCATGTTGTCGATGATGAACGCATGCAGCTTTTCGTCACCGCCTGAGTAGTAGCGATTCAGCTCATTACTGGTGGGCGTAGTCCAGCCATAGGCATACACCTGGTCCAGCCGGACCTTGGAGTCCAGATACCGAAAATTCTGCCGCGCCGTGAAAACATCATTGAAGCGATGCTCGAACTGATAGCCGAACGACTGTTGATCACGCTTGTACCCATCAATGCCCGGCTCGCCTTCGAAGAAGTGATTGGAGATCCGCTGGCCGTTGCGCTGGTGCAACGCGCCATCTGCCGGCATGCCTCCGTGGTAGCCACCGTCGGGGTCATGCTGCAGGTAAGCCTGGAGTGTGAGGGACGTGTCATCGGTAAAGTCGATGCTCAAGGTGGGTGCCAGCGCGTAGCGTTTTTCCTTGGCATGGTCGAATTGCGTGTCGGACTTGTCTGCAAGCCCGGTCAGTCGGTAAGCAATGCGCTTGTCGTCATCCACCGGGCCGCTGAAGTCGAAACCCATGCCTCGCTGCCCTTGGGAACCTATCGTGGCCTGGACCTGATGGTATGGCTCAAACAATGGCTTCTTGCTGGTCAACGCCACCAGCCCACCCGGCGAGCTGCGCCCGTAGAGCACCGATGACGGTCCTTTGAGGATATCTACGCGCTCGAGGAAATACGGGTCCACCTGCATGGTGCTGTAGGTTCCGCTGTCACCCATGGATTTCAAACCGTCCAGGTAGATGTTATCCACCGAACCGTCGTTGAAACCACGCATCGCCACATAGTCATAGCGGTGAGTGGCGCCATAAGGGTTGGTCAGCACGCCAGGGGTGTAACGCATGGCCTGGGCAACGGTTTGCGAGCCTTGGTCGTCCATCTGCTCGCGGGTCACCACTGAAACCGTCTGAGACGTTTCCAGCAGCGCGGTACTGGTCTTGGTGGCGATCTGGCTGTGGGTCGCGTTGTAGCCTTCCATGCTGCCCAGGGCATTACCCAGGGCGAAGCCTTTGATGTCGGTGGTCGGCAAGGTCAGCGCCTCGCTCTCGGGCTGGACCTGCAACACGAAACTCACGTCGTCCTGCGCCTGCGCCTGCAAGCCTGAGCCGTTGAGCAATTGGCTCAGGCCCTGTTCGGCCGAGTACTCCCCGTGCAGCCCGGAAGACTGTCGGCCCTGAGTCTGCGCAGGCGTGCTGGAAAGGGTGATGCCTGCCTGACGGGCAAACTGATTGAGCACATCGCTCAGCGCGCCTGCCGGGATGTCATAGCGCTGGCTGATACGTTCGACCCCGCTATCAGCCGCGACACCGGCCACTGGCAGCAAGCCGATGCCCATCGTGGTCGACAGCAATGCTGCGCGTACGGCTTTGCCGAGCAAAGGGTAGGAAGAGGGAGAGTTGCTGAAAAAACGCACAGTCATTATCGAGATCCGTAGAGGTCGCTGAAGGCAGATTGAATTGCTTACTGTCTAAGCCGGACTCACGGAAAAAAGCCGCCAAAAATAAATCAGGCACGCCAAAAATAATCAGGCCTGACGCTCCAGGCTCACCCACCAGCGGGTGCGATAGCGCAGGCGCACAGGCAGCGTCTGCGGAAGGATCGCCAATAGTTTCTCGGTGTCCTCCAGGCGAAAAACACCAGACAAGCGCAAATCTGCGATATCGCTCGAGCAGCCCAGATAACCATGGCGATAGCGCCCCACCTCCGCCAGGAAGTCGGCAAGACGCATGTTGCGGGTGACGATCAATCCGTCGGCCCAGGCCCCTGTATCCATATCCGAAGGCGGCGCCAGAGCGGCCGCATTCTGACGCACCAGGTAGCTTTCTCCTGCATGCACTTGAGTGAAAAGCCCGTCGGCGGTATGCGGTGAATGAATCGCCACGTTGCCTGACGCGACGCTCAGGCGTGTGCAATCGCTGTCCTGGCGCACCACAAATCGCCCGTCTATTCCTTCGAACAAACCATGGCGGGTGCGAACCAGCAGGGGGGCGGTCGCCGCGGCGCCGCAGGTCACCAGGATTTCCCCACGCACCAATGTGATCAAGCGTTGTTGCGGGTTGAAGTCGAGGTCCACTGCGCTATCGGTATTGAGCTGCAGGCGCGTGCCATCCGGTAGTTGCACGCTACGGCGTTCGCCAGTGGTGGTAGCCAGGTCAGAGGTCCAACGCTGCCAGCCGGTGAGGTCTCGGCTGACCCAGGCCGCCGAACCCATCAACAGCACGCCGGACAATACCTTCAATGCCTGCCGGCGCCCAAGGCGCTGGGCACTGTTCTCCAGCGCCACATGGGCCCCGGGAATCGCCGCCAACTGGCTGCTTAATTCATGCTGCAGTGCCTGCACGCGTTGCCAGGCCAACTCGTGTTCATGATGAGCCTCGCGCCAGTGCTCGCACTGCGCCTTCAGGCGGACATTGGCGCGATTGTTACGCAGGCGCAGCATCCAGCTGATGGCCTGCTTGACCACCTGCGGGTCGATTCCTGCGCGCGCGGTGTTATCCATCGAGGTCATGCCTCATACCGCAGCACATAACAGTGATAAAGCGCCTCGGCGACATAGCGTTCCACCGAACGCAGTGATACACCCATCTGCTGCGCAATCTGCTTGTAAGTCAGGCCGTCGCATTGAGCCAGTAGAAACGCCTTGCGTACCTTGGGCTTGAGTCCGTCCAGAAGCCGGGCGATGGACTCCAGCAATTCCAGAATCAACGCACGTTCTTCAGCACTCGGCGCCAAGGCTTCGGGCAAATGCGCGATGGACTCCAGGTAGGCGCGCTCGATTTCTTCGCGACGCCAATGATCGATCACCAGGCCCCGCGCGATAGTGCGCAGGAAAGCGCGAGGGGCCTTGAGTTCGAAACGTTCGGTTTTTTGCAGCAGCCGCACGAACGTGTCCTGGGCCAGGTCCGCCGCATCCGCTGCGTTACCCAGACGGCTGCGCAGCCAAGTGTTCAGCCAGCCATGATGGTTGCTGTAAAGCGTCTGTACTGCGTACTCGGATGAGGGCATTCACACGGCCTGGCAAAGCGTCACAAATGATAATTAGTCGCATTGTCGACAAGCCTGAAAAATTTTGCAACTCCTGACGTTAGAGCGCTACCACTGGTCGGTTTCTGACATTAAAAGCAGATGCTTCTCACAAATTCCTAAGATTTATCCTGCCTTGGCCGAAAGCCTGACGAGCCATGCGTGCACCGAAATAGAGCAGTCGCAGAGTCTGCCTATACCGTTACATGGAATGTTGCATCCGGCACGCTCACCCCCTTTTGGCAAAAAGAAGTCAATGAAATGAATCTCAAGTTCAGTCATAAAATTCTGTTGGCCGCGTCAGGCGTAGTGGTTCTGGCCTTCGCGTTATTCACGTTCTACAACGACTACTTGCAGCGCAATACCATCCGGCAAAACCTGGAGTCGTCCATTCAGCAATCCGGTGAACTCACCGCCAGCAGCGTGCAGAACTGGCTCAGCGGGCGGGTGCTGGTACTGGAAAGCCTCGCGCAAAACGTGGCCCATCAAGGCAGCTCTGCCGATCTTCCGGGGTTGGTCGACCAGTCGGCATTTACCTCCAACTTCCAGTTCACCTACGTCGGTTCCACCAACGGCGTGTTCACCCAGCGTCCCGACGCCAAAATGCCCGATGGCTACGATCCGCGTCAGCGTCCCTGGTACAAGCAAGCTGTCGCAGCCGACAAGACCATGCTCACACCGCCCTACATGGCTGCGGTAGGCGGGCTGATCGTGACCATCGCGATGCCGGTGAAAAAGAATGGCGAACTGCTTGGCGTGGTCGGCGGTGACCTGAGCCTGCAAACCCTGGTGAAGATCATCAACTCGGTGGATTTCGGCGGCATCGGCCATGCATTCCTGGTCAGCGGTGATGGTCAGGTGATCGTCAGCCCGGACCAGGACCAGGTGATGAAGAACCTCAAGGACATCTATCCCGGCACCAACGTGCGCATCGAGAAGCTCAGCCAGGAAGTGGTCTTGAATGGCCAGGAACGGATTTTGTCCTTCACCCCGATCAGCGGGTTGCCGAATGCCGACTGGTACATCGGCCTGTCGATCGACAAAGACAAAGCCTACGCACCGCTGGGTAAGTTCCGTACCTCGGCATTGATCGCCATGTTCATTGCGGTTGCCGCCATTGCCGTGTTCCTGAGCGTCCTGATCCAGGTCTTGATGCGCCCGCTGACCACCATGGGCCGCGCCATGCAGGACATCGCCCAGGGCGAGGGTGACCTGACCCGCCGCCTGACAGTGGAAAGCAAGGACGAGTTCGGTGACTTGGGCAGTGCCTTCAACCAATTCGTCGAGCGTATTCACGCGTCGATTTCCGAAGTTTCCTCGGCGACGCGCCAGGTGCACGACCTGTCCCAGCGAGTAATGGCCTCGTCCAATGCGTCGATCATCGGTTCCGACGAACAAAGCGCGCGCACCAACAGCGTGGCCGCAGCGATCAACGAACTGGGGGCCGCCACGCAGGAAATCGCGCGCAACGCCGCTGATGCTTCGCAACACGCCAGCGGTGCCAGTGAGCAGGCCGATGATGGGCGCAAGGTGGTTGAGAAAACCATCCTGGCGATGTCGGAGCTTTCGCAAAAAATCAGCCTGTCCTGCACGCAGATTGAAACCCTGAACGCCAGCACCGACAACATCGGCCACATCCTGGATGTGATCAAAGGCATCTCCCAGCAAACCAACCTGTTGGCCCTCAACGCCGCGATTGAAGCGGCACGTGCCGGTGAGGCCGGGCGTGGGTTTGCCGTGGTGGCGGATGAAGTACGCAACCTGGCGCACCGCACCCAGGAGTCGGCAGAAGAGATCCACAAAATGATCACCTCGCTGCAGATTGGCTCGCGTGAGGCCGTGACCACGATGAACGCCAGCCAGACCTCGAGTGAAGAAAGCGTCGAGGTCGCCAACCAGGCCGGTGAACGCCTGGTCAGCGTGACGCAGCGGATCGTCGAGATCGACGGGATGAACCAGTCGGTAGCGGCCGCCACCGAGGAACAGACCGCCGTGGTGGAAACCCTCAACGTCGACATCAACCAGATCAACCTGCTGAACCAGCAGGGCGTGGCCAACCTCAACGAAACCTTGAAGGATTGCGACGCCTTGTCTCAACAGGCCAACCGCCTGAAGCAGTTGGTCGACAGTTTCAAAATCTGATCGATGAACACACAGGAGCGAGCCTGCTCGCTCCTGTCTCCTTTAGCCAAACATCGCTCGCACATTCGCCAGCGCACCGTCGGCGAATGCCTGCACAAACGGCTCAAATCCCTCCGCGCCAGGTTCAACCGGCTCGGCGATGATCGTCCAGGTCACCCGTGAGGATCCTGCTCCCAACGGTTCGACATCCATGGCGGCCCACAACCGTGCTACGCCCAAGGTGTTGTAGATCGTGGTCCAGGTCATGCGCATGGCCTGCTCGTCGCGGCTGTTGAGTTGCTCCACCACCAGGTGTCCATCGTGGAAGAACTTCTTGCGCAGCGATCCCGCGCCCGCACCAGTGATTTCGATGTGGGACAAGGCGGGGATGAATCGATCAAATCCGCCAAAGTCACCGACCACCGCCCACGCACCGGCGGCATCACAGGCAACCACAACTGAGGACACCACAGGTTTGGCGCAAGGGTTGCGAATCAACGTATCGGGTTTCATAAGGTCTTCCTTCAATTGAGAGCCTGGTCACAGGAAACCGGTGCTGCGCAGGTACTCGCAGCCCTTGCGTAACAGCGCCGGATTTTTTTCGGGGTAGCGTCCGCCCATCTGCTCGACGCCGCGTCGTGCGTTGTCATGGCGGATCATCGAGGTATCGCCGATGTCCTCGCCCACCCCGTTGAGGTAGAAGCCCAGTACGCCGAACAGCGCATTGCGGCTGTCCACTGTGTGCAGGTGACGTTGCCAGTGAGCCACGCTCACCAGCTCGAATGCGTGGCCTGCCTGGCGAAAGGCGTCGACGTAGGTTTCCCAGCTCAGGGGCTGCGGGTTATGCAGGTTGAACACCGTCCCTCCAGCACGGCAGCGGCTGCTGTGGAACGCAATAAACCGGGCGAGAAAGTCCACCGGCATCAAGTCGAAATTCAACTCAAGGTGCGGCACCAGGCCCAGTTGGAGTGAACCTTTGAGCATCAACATCAGGCGATTCTTCTGTGGCTCGCAGACTCCGCTGCGGCTGTTGAAGCTGATGTTCCCCGGGCGATGGATATTGACCCAGGCACCTTGCGCTGCGGCGCGTCCCAGCAAGCGTTCGGCAACCCATTTGGACAGGTTGTAGCCATTCTGGATGTAGAGCGGCGGGGTGGCCGCGGCGGGGTTTTCGAGTACCTGGCCATGTGCGTCGATAGTGCTGGCGGCCGACAGCGTCGAGATAAAATTGAAGACCTTCTTGCACCGGGTCTCACACAGGCGCAGGCATTCCAGCACCGGTTCGACGTTGTCCTTGGCCAGGGTGGCGTAATCCATCACATGATTGACGTGGGCGGCGTTGTGCACCAACACGCCGAACTCCCCGGCGAGGTAGTCATACACCTCACTCGACAGGCCAAGACGCGGCTGGCTGATGTCGGCGGCATACACCTGCACCCGGCTCAGGTCCAGGTGTTCCAGACGGTACTCTCGCAGGGCCTCGGCAAACCTCGCGGTCGCCGAATGTCCGGGCCGTTCGCGCACCAGGCACGCCACTTCAAGTGCACCCTCGGCCAACAGTGCCTCGACGATATGCACCCCGAGAAAACTGTTGGCCCCGGTCACGATCACCCGGCGACGTTCGCCCGCCTGTTCAGCCGGCAATGTCTGCACATGCAGCTCACGCAGCGCATCCCGGGTAGCCTGGCCGGTCGGTGCTTCGGGTGGTGCGTCGTCCCCCATCAGCGTAGCGAGGGTACGAACCGTGGGGGTTTCAAAAAACCGACTTAGGGATAGGCTGCGCCCGAACTGCTCGCGGATACGCAGCAGCATCGTCGACAGCAGGATGGAATGGCCGCCAAGATTGAAGAAGCTCTCGTCGGCCGACAGCTGCGTGACCGGCATGCCCAGCAACTCGCTCCACAGGTTGAGCAACTGCACTTGCATGGGCGTGTGCGGTTCGCCGTGAATGATGGCCGGCAGCGTTGGAGTCGGTAACGCCAGCAATGCCTGGCGGTCGACCTTTCCGTTGGGGGTGCACGGCATGCTCGCAAGTTCCGTGCACAGGGTTGGCCGCAAATAGTCCGGCAGTGTTTGCCGGGCATGCTGCGTCAGTGCAGGCAGGGCGTCTTGTGTTTCGGGCTGAGCAACAAAAGCCAGGATTCGCCGCTCACGGTCAATCACCACCGCCACTTGGCGAAACAGCTGACTGCTGCGCAGGCAATGTTCGATCTCTTGCGGTTCGACCCGGAACCCACGGATCTTCACCTGCTGATCCCGGCGCCCGACCAACTCGATGCCGGCAGCGGTCCACTTCGCCAGGTCGCCTGTGCGGTAGGCCCGCAAGGTCTGGCCGTCGGGCAACTCCAGGGGGACGAAATGCTCGGCGGTCTGACGCGGCTGGTTGAGGTAACCCAGGCTGACGCCGGGACCGGCGATGTACAGTTCGCCCAACACCTGCTCATCCACCGGTTGCAGGTGCTCGTCGAGGATCAGTACCTGGCTGTTGGCGATGGGCGTGCCGAGGTTGCGATTGCTGTCGCCCGGCTGCAACGTGTGGCTGGTCACCAGCACGGTGGCTTCGGTGGGCCCGTAGAAATTGTGCAGGCGGCACTGGCCTGCCAACTGCTCGATGACATAGGGCTCGCACACATCGCCTCCGGTCATCAGGTGCGCCAGGCCCAGGGGTTGATCCAGCGGCAGGATGCTCAGCAGCGCCGGCGGCAGGAAGGCGTGGGTGACGCGCTGTTGTCGGATCAACTCCACCAGTTGCTGCGGGTCGCGTCGCTGGTCTTCACTGGGCACGATCAGCTCGGCGCCCGCGATCAGGCTCGGGAAGATATCGATCAGGGACGAGTCAAAACTCAAGGGCGAAAACTGCAAGACCCGGCTGTGTTCGCTCAGCTGCACATGACCCCCGAACCAGGCGCTGAAATGGGCCAGGTTGTGCTGGCTGAGCAGCACGCCCTTGGGGTGGCCGGTAGTGCCCGAGGTGTGGAGCACCATGCAAGGGTCTTCCATGGCGGGGCGCTGGCGCATTGGCAGCGAGGTGTCGGGAGTGTCGACGGCACTCACATCCAATGCACAGAACCCGTCCCGCAGTGGATGCTTGCCATCATCCAGCAGCACCGAGACGCCGGCGTTTTCCAGCATCGCTTGCTGGCGTTGCAGCGGGTGGCCCGGCTCCAGGGGCAGGTACACCGCACCGCAGGCGAGTACCGCGAGAATGCTGGCGTACAGCTCCAGGGATTTGTCCAGGCAGACGCCGATTACCGGCGGTGTGTCGTGGGGCCCAAGCAGAGGTCGCAGACGGTGCTGGATAGCCAGGCTCTGGCGATGCAACTGTCGGTAAGTCAGCCCGCTGCCGGCAATGTTCAACGCCAGCCGGTCGGCGAAGGTTTGCAGACTGTTTTCCAATCGTTCGATCAGGGGTACCTGGGCTTGCTGCTGCAGAACCAAATCGGCCGTCAGGTTAAAACGATGCAGGTACGCCAGGGATGCGAGCGCTTGCAGGCCGTGTTCCGGATCATCAGAGGCGACGGCCGCCTGCGAGAAATAGCCCGGGTCCCGGGAGAACCCACTCACCTGTTGGGCTACCCACTCCACCAGGCTGCTTACTGCGTGTTGACGCAGCCGTTGACCATTGCCACAGGCTTCTCCGGCAACCTCCAGGGTTGTCAGGAGTCGCCGTGAGTGGGCGTAACACCTGAGCTGCAGGGCCGGCAATCCACAGTCGGTCAACGCTCCCATACCCACGCGCAGGCTCATCAAGGCTGTGCACGTCACGCCGGGCGGAACCTCCTCGCTACCGTCATCAATCAGCAGGTCTACTAGGTGGGTGACATCCTGTGCTCGCAGCACCCCATGACCGTATTGCGCCAATGTCTCACCCAGTTCATTCAGCGCCGCGCTGAAGCCCGCCAGCCCAATCTTCAGGTGCCTCATGGGTGCCCTCCTGGCGCCGCAAGAAAGGCATCCAGCGCCCCAACCACACTCGGCGTTTGCAGCAAGCCGCTGTGATTCAGGAAGCCCATGATATTGCCGATCAACGGGTGCTGGCGGGTAATGGGAAAGCCCATCGCCTGCACTTCAGTGCGCAGCGCAGAGCGCGTGCCGTCACTGACATCCAAGTGCTCGATCAAGTACAGGTCGAAGTTTTTCTGCAGGTCGTGGGTCAGGTAATGCTGGAGAAAAACCGGCAGGATCCGGGCGATACAGTTGCGGTCCGCGGCGTCTGCAGACTGCCAATAAATACGCACCAGGCGCGTCCAGAAAAGCGCGTGGCGGCCCTCGTCAAACAGGTGGTCGGCCATCAACCCACGGATGGACTGCTTGACACTGTCGTCCTTGGAAAACGCTGCCACGTCATGGGTCACGGTGTTCTCGGCGATGGCCACGGCAATCAGTTCCACGGCATCGCGCAGGTGTTCGGGCGCCAGCGCCAGTGCGGCAGGCAAGGCGCGGCTCAGCTCGATTTGCGCGGGTAGTTCAAGGGGTGGGATCCCGGTCATCTCGATGGTCTGTTGCATGAAATCGAGGGCGACGAGGGCGTGGTAATCCTCGTCCACCACCACAGTCATGGCGTCGTAGCGACAGGCAAGCGGGAAGGGCACCGAAAAGCGATTCTTGGCGATGCTGCGTGCGGTCTTGTCGACGATCTCGGTTTCAAAGATCACCACGTCGTTGATGAACTTGTAGAACGTCTGCAGCAAGACAACATCACGGCACTGCGGGCATTGGTCGATAAAGGTCGCGCTCAGCACCAGAGGCTGTCGGCTCAGGGGGTAGATCAGTTTCTGATCGTTTTCCAGCCGCCGCCGCGGGCGTGTGCGGATGGTCGCGCGGCGCTCCCAGTCGTCGGCAAATGAGCGGTAGTCGGCAGGGTTCATGCGCTCATCTCCGGCAGGCACCTATGCAACCCATCCCATAAGGCCAGGCGGCTTTCCACGGCGCCGAGCGCGCAACTGTCGGCTTGCTGCTCGCGGCTTGGGTCGCCGAGGGTAAGGCGTTGCAGCAATTGCGTTGCCGCCGGGCCATGCTCCTGGGCGTCGATCTCCATGTGGCGCTTGAGGTAGTAGCAGAAGGTGGGCGCCTGGCGATGGAGCACCTCGCACTCCTCCAGGATGCGCTTGAACATCGCCGGGATGACGCTCTCGCGCCCGTGGAGAAAGGCAGCCGCCACGCAGTGCGTCGGTGCGTCCAGGGCAACCTGCAGGGTACTTCTGACGAACCGGGCCACGGACGGGTGGATATCGATTTTTTGCAGGGCCGTTTCTGCATCGTTGCCGTCACGCTGTAGGCTGACGAACCGCTCGATGTTCGCCGTGCTCGCGCCGACTTCACGCATGGCTTCCAGGTACAACTCGAAGTGGCTGCCGTGCCCATGGCCGGGATACGCGTCCGACTCTTCGCCCAATACGATCTCATTGATCAGGCGAGCCGCTTGCGGGTCCGTTGGCGGTAACCAGGGCAGGCGCATACCGGTGAGGTCATGTTGCAGGCGTTTGGTGAGTGTCATGAAGTCCCACACGGCGAATACGTGGTTTTCCATAAAGTACTGCAACTTTGGAAGAGCATTTATTTGTTTGAATATTGGATGGATATGTAACTTCTGCTTTTTTTGTTTAAGCAGGTGTGAGTGCTGGAACATGTTGATGCCTATAAGTCGTTGTCTCTTCCCTGATAAAAGCGTTGTGCTTTAGCGACAAATAAACATTGGTTTTCACGGATGCGCGGGTGCCTTGATAACAGGCAGCCCTGTACGAGGCTGACACTGTTACTGGCAAGCAGCATGCTGTGACAAAATACCAAGGCTTTATTTAAAGGAACGCCACGCGCAGTGACGCACCGAGCATGGATTCACGCTGTCGATTGGGAGAATTGGAGTGTTGGTAATAATCTGATTAAGTATTCAGGTGTTTTTAGTTTTATAAGTTTTTCGAGTTGGAATATTGCGGTAGTTGGATCGCTCTGCGGAGTGTGTGAAGTTTTCTTTGGGCTTAATGGTTTAACGGGAGTAATGGTGGTGCACTGGCCTCCGTCGGCCAGCGTCACTTTGCAGCGCTTTGTGGTCGAGGGAGGCGTTTCAGTTCCACGCGGAATTTACAGCGCAGCGTTCTGTTCAGTCTCTTCAAGACTTTTGAGGTAACCCGTAATCACCTCCATGCCGCGGGTAAGGTGGTTACGCAGGGTCAGGATGCTTTCGTCGACCTTCTTTTGCGCCACGAGGTCGAGCAGTTCGCGGTGATCTTCCTGGGACGTCTTGCCCAGGCCCATGGCCTCGAGGTTGAAGCGCAGGAAACGTTCCTCTTCGTTCAAGCCGTGTTCAACCAGCTTGAGCAACCGCTGATTGCCCGCCTTGCCATACAGCGCCATGTGGAACAGGCGGTTGAGGCGGCCGATTTCGGTGTAGTCGCTTTCCCGTTCCAGCGCGTCGATAAAGGCGCCAGCCTGGGCGATGTCATCGGGCGTGAGCAGGGGAATCGACAAGCGCAGCGCTTCGGATTCGAGGAGTATGCGCAGGGCGTAGGTTTCCGCCGAGTGGTCCTCGATCAGTGGCGCCACCACCGCGCCTTTGTGGGTGACCACATGCAGCAGCGATTGGGCTTCCAGTTGACGCAATGCCTCGCGCACCGGCATCCGGCTGACCCCGAACAAGCTGGCCAGCTCCTGTTGACGCATGGCGGTGCCACAGGGCAAGCGGCCATCCAGGATGGCGTTGCGCAATGTTTCTTCAATCACGGAGCGGGCGAGATGGGCGGGGATAGGCCCGCTGATCTGGATGCTGCTCAAAGGGTTCGGCTTCTGCGTCACGACTACGCTATCCTCCTTTTCAAGGTGAGGTGGCTAATTGGATCCAATGCACACTAGAGATTGTCCACAAGCTTGTCAAACGGGCAAGGTTTCGGCTTGTAAGCGACTCAACAGCGTGTTCTTCGGGCCCACAGCTCCCATTTGTCAGGTCTTACAGGCTAAAGGTCCGTCGTGCACATTTTATTCCCGGGAGTCGGGCCAACAGCGGTATTGCTGCATATCGATATTCACTAACGGTATTTAAAATGCGGTTCTTATGACTATAAAGTCACTCTCCTGACTGCACGGGAGTGAACTCATGTCTGCCACCTCTACTGTTCCAACAGCGACCGACACCACACAAACCTTCGAGATCCGTCCATTTCCCGGCAGCGTCGGCGCCGAAATCATAGGCCTGGACCTGGCCCGCCCGGTCAGCGACCGGGACTTCGCACGCATTCACCGCGCGCATCTGGACCATCACGTCGTGGTCTTCCGCGACCAACGTATCACCCCCGAGCAACAGATCGCCTTCAGCCGCCGTTTCGGCGTGCTGCAAATCCATGTGCTCAAACAATTCCTGCTGGCCAACCACCCGGAAATCCTGATCGTCTCCAACATCATCGAAAACGGCCAATCCATCGGCCTGGGAGACGCCGGCAAGTTCTGGCACTCGGACCTCTCCTATAAGGAGCTACCGAGCCTGGGCTCGATGCTCCATGCCCAGGAGCTGCCGTCCGAGGGTGGCGACACGTTGTTCGCCGACATGCATAAAGCCTGGGACAACCTGCCCGAGCCCTTGCGCAAGGCGGTCGAAGGCCGCAGCGCCGCGCATTCCTACACCGCACGCTACAGCGAAACCAAATTCGAAGGCAATTGGCGCCCGACCCTCACGCCCGAGCAACTCGCTCAAGTGGCGGAAGTGGTACACCCGATTGTGCGCACCCACCCGGAAAACGGCCGCAAGGCGCTGTTCGTCAGCGAGGGCTTCACCACCCGTATCGTCGGCCTGCCTGAGGATGAAAGCCGCGACCTGCTGGCCCAGCTGTACGCCCACAGCGTGCTGCCGGAAAACATCTACCGCCATCAGTGGCAGCCCCACGACATGGTGTTCTGGGACAACCGCTCGCTGATCCACCTGGCGGCCGGCTGCCCCAGCCACCTGCGGCGCAAGCTGTACCGCACCACCATCCAGGGCGACGCGCCTTTCTGACCCGGAGCATGACCATGTCCAAGAAAACCCCATTTGCGCGCCTGGCCGCGACGGTTGGCCTGGGCGTCAGCCTGCTGGCCGGCAGTCTTGTGGCGCCTGCCGCCGCCCAGGCCGAAGGCGAGATTCGCATCGCCGAGCAGTTTGGCATCGTCTACCTGTTGCTCAACGTGGTGCGCGACCAGAACCTGATCGAAAAATACGGCAAGCAGGAAGGCATCGACATCAAGGTCGACTGGACACAATTGTCCGGCGGCGCAGCCGTCAATGATGCGCTGCTCTCCGGCTCCATCGACATCGCCGGGGCCGGCGTTGGCCCGCTGCTGACTATCTGGGACCGCACCCACGGCAAGCAGAACGTGAAAGCCGTCGCCTCCCTGGGCAACTTCCCCTACTACCTGGTGAGCAACAATCCCAAGGTCAAGACCATTGCCGACTTCACTGAAAAAGACCGCATTGCCGTACCGGCAGTGGGCGTTTCCGTGCAGTCGCGTTTCCTGCAATACGCTGCCGCCAAGCAATGGGGCGACAAGGAATTCAATCGCCTCGACAAGTACACCGTCGCCGTCCCGCACCCGGATGCCACGGCTGCGCTGATTGCCGGTGGCACCGAGCTGACCGGGCACTTCTCCAACCCGCCGTTCCAGGAGCAGGCCCTGACCAACCCGAACGTGCATGTGGTGCTCAACTCCTATGACATCCTCGGGCCTAACTCGCCGACCGTGCTGTTCGCCACCGAGAAATTCCGCAACGACAACCCGAAAACCTACAAGGCGTTCGTCGAGGCACTGACCGAAGCGGCGCAGTTCGCCCAGAACGACAAAGGCGCCGCAGCCGATACCTACATCCGCGTGACCAAGGCCAAGATCGACCGCGCCGAGCTGCTGAAAATCATCGAAAACCCGCAGTTCGAATTCAGCGTCACACCGAAAAACACCTACCCGCTGGCGGAATTCCTCTACCGCGTCGGCGCGATCAAAAACAAACCCGAATCGTGGAAGGACTACTTCTTCCAGGACGCCAAGCCGCTGCAAGGGAGCTGACATGAACGCGCCCTTGCAAGGCCACACGGCCAGCAACCCGACCACCACCGAAGCACTGCTTTCGGTGGATAAAGTCAGCCTTGAATACCGCACGCCCGAACGGGTGGTGCGGGCCACTCACCAGGTCAGCTTCGCGATCGATCCGGCAGACCGCTTTGTATTGCTGGGGCCTTCGGGCTGTGGCAAATCCACACTGTTGAAATCCATCGCCGGCTTTATCAAGCCGTGTGAGGGCGAGATCCGTCTGCTCGGGCAAAAAGTCGAGCAGCCAGGGCCGGACCGTATCGTGGTGTTCCAGGAGTTCGACCAACTGCCACCGTGGAAAACCGTCAAGCAGAACGTCATGTTCCCGCTGCTGGCGTCCAAAACCCTCAAGCGTCGCGAGGCCGAAGAGCGGGCGCTGTACTACCTGGAAAAAGTCGGCCTTACGGCCTTTGCCGATGCCTACCCGCACACCCTGTCCGGCGGCATGAAAGCCCGCGTGGCAATCGCCCGGGCGTTGGCCATGCAGCCGAAAATCCTGCTGATGGATGAACCCTTCGCCGCCCTCGACGCCCTGACCCGGCGCAAGATGCAGGAAGAACTATTGCTGCTCTGGGAAGAGGTGCGTTTCACCCTGCTGTTCGTCACCCACTCCATCGAGGAAGCGCTGGTGGTGGGCAACCGCATCCTGTTGCTGTCGCCGCACCCGGGGCGGGTGCGGGCGGAAATCCACAGCCATCAATACGACCTGCACAGCCTCGGCGGTGTGGAGTTCCAGGCTTCGGCGCGGCGCATTCATCGGCTGTTGTTTGATGAAGCGCCCGAGGTGGAAACCGAACTGGGTTTCGCCGATATCCGCATCGCTTATTGAAGGGTTTGCACCATGCGCCAGGAATATGAAATCACTCTCGAACCGTTGCCCGGTGTTCGCGTAGAGCGCGAGTTGCCGTGGCGCCAGCGCCTGTGGCAACAAGGCTGGCTGCGTAAAAGCCTGATCCTGATCGTGCTTGCGATCCTCTGGGAAGCGGCTGCCCGTTATCAGAACAATGACTTGCTGCTGCCGAGCTTCCTGCAGACACTGAGCGCGTTCTACGACGGCATGGCCAGTGGCGAGTTGTTGAGCAAGGTCAGTATCTCGCTGGTGGTGCTGATCAAGGGTTACCTGATCGGCATTGTGCTGGCGTTTGCCCTGACCACGCTTGCGGTGTCGACCCAACTGGGGCGTGACCTGCTGAGCACCCTGACCTCGATGTTCAACCCGTTGCCGGCGATTGCCCTGCTGCCGCTGGCGCTGTTGTGGTTTGGCCTGGGGCAGAACAGCCTGATCTTCGTGCTGGTGCATTCAGTGTTGTGGGCGCTGGCGCTCAACACCTATTCAGGGTTCCTCGGTGTCTCCGAAACCCTGCGCATGGCCGGTCGAAATTATGGCCTCAAGGGTATGCGCTTCGTGTTGTTCATCCTGATCCCGGCTGCGCTGCCGTCGATTCTCGCCGGGTTGAAAATCGGTTGGGCGTTCGCCTGGCGCACGCTGATCGCCGCCGAGTTGGTGTTCGGTGCTACCAGCGGCAAAGGCGGTTTGGGTTGGTACATCTTCCAGAACCGCAACGAGCTGTACACCGACAAAGTGTTTGCCGGCCTGGCGGTGGTGATCCTGATCGGGTTGCTGGTGGAGAACCTGGTGTTCGACACCCTGGAGCGGGTCACCGTGAAGCGCTGGGGCATGCAACGCTGACTGAAACACCAACCCGGACTGAAACACCAACCCTGTGGCGAGGGAGCTTGCTCCCGCTGGGCCGCGAAAGCGGCCCCAATAACATCACCGCGTTCTTTCAGAAAAGTCTCGATTGCAAATTTTGGGGCTGCTTCGCAGCCCAGCGGGAGCAAGCTCCCTCGCCACAGTCTGCTACGATTGCGCCAGGTTCACTCCCAACCCATCACGAGTGCTTGGCATGCAATTACCGGACATGAACCTGCTGGTCGCCCTCGACGCTTTGCTGGACGAGGGCAGTGTGGTAGGCGCCGCGCGGCGGATGAACCTGAGCCCGGCCGCCATGAGTCGCACCCTCACGCGCATCCGCGAGGCAGTGGGCGATCCGATCCTGGTGCGCGCCGGTCGCGGCCTGGTACCGACGCCCAAGGCCCTGGAGCTACAAGGCCAGGTGCGCAGCGTGGTGGAGCAGGCGGCGCTGCTGTTCCGCTCGGCGGACGAAGTGGACCTGCGCACCCTGCGCCGGCGCTTCAGCGTGCGGGCCAATGACTTTTTTGTCGGTGTGTATGGCGGTCGGCTGTTCGACACCATGGAACGCATGGCACCGCTGTGCGAACTGCGCTTCGTGCCGGAAGGCGACACCGATGACGAGGCCCTGCGTGAAGGCCGCCTCGACCTGCGGGTGGGCAACACCATGCCGATCACCCCGGAAGTGAAGGTGCAGAACCTGTTCACCACCACCTTCGTCGGCCTGGCACGGGAAGGGCACCCGTTGTTCGATGGAGAAATCACCGCCGAACGGTTTGCCAGCTATTCGCATATCAGCATCTCCCGCCGCGGCATTGCCCGGGGGCCGATCGACACCGCCCTGAATGCCGAGGGCCTGGAACGCCGAGTCGCGATGATCGCCCCGGGGTTTCACGGCGCGATGTTCATGCTGCCGGACTCCGACCTGATCCTGCCGGTGCCCAAGGAAGCGCTCTACAGCGCCAATCGCCTGAAGCTGCCGTTGCGCGCCTTCACCCTGCCAATTTCCCTGCCGACCCTGGTGCTGACCCAAGCCTGGCACCCGCGTTTCGACAAGGACCCGGCCCATAGATGGCTGCGCGAGACCATGCGTGAATGCTGCGAGGCGACGTGGCAGGAAGCGCAGCCCACGTGAGTCGCAAGTGAGCCCGGTCAATGTGGGAGCTGGCTTGCCTGCGATGCGGGCGACCCGGTTTTTCAGGCATAGCGAGGTGATGCCATCGCGGGCAAGCCCGGCTGCCACAGAGATCGCCTGCATCTTGATCATTGCGTCTGGTGCACTTATAAGCTTCCTATAAGTCACTTTTTGTCATGTCTAAGCCTTATTAAACTGCTCGGGTATTTCCTATTCCGAGTTGTAGTTCATGACGTCCCTCGCTGCTCCCGCACCCCTGGCCGCAGCCAAACCGACCGCCATTACCCCGCCCGTTTTCGGCCCGCGCATCATCATCGGCCTGGTGGGCGTATTGCTTGCGGTACTGGTGTCCGGCCTCAACGAGATGGTGACCAAAGTCGCTCTCGCCGATATTCGTGGTGCGATGTACATCGGCTTCGACGAAGGTACCTGGCTGGTGGCTGCCTACACCGCCACCTCTGTCTCGGCGATGGCCTTTGCACCCTGGTGTTCGGTGACGTTCTCTCTGCGCCGTTTCACTCTCTGCGCCATCGGCCTGTTCACCGTGCTTGGCGTGCTGTGCCCGTTCGCACCGAACTACGAAAGCCTGCTGATCCTGCGCACCGTGCAAGGCCTGGCCGGTGGCGCCTTGCCGCCGATGCTGATGACCGTGGCCCTGCGGTTCCTGCCGGCCAACGTCAAGCTGTACGGCCTGGCCGGCTATGCCCTCACGGCCACTTTCGGCCCCAGCCTCGGCACACCGCTGGCGGCCATGTGGACCGAATACGTCGGCTGGCAATGGGCGTTCTGGCAGATTGTCGGGCCGTGCCTGCTGGCCATGGCGGCCGTGGCCTACGGCTTGCCCCAGGACCCGCTGCGCCTGGAGCGCTTCAAGCAGTTCAACTGGCGCGGCTTGCTGTTGGGGTTCCCGGCGATCTGCATGCTGGTGATCGGCCTGTTGCAGGGCAATCGGCTGGACTGGTTCGAGTCGCCGCTGATTACCTCATTGTTGATCGGCGGCCTGGTGTTGCTGGTGCTGTTCATGATCAACGAGTGGTCGCACCCGATGCCGTTTTTCAAGTTGCAGATGCTTGGGCTACGCAACCTGTCGTTCGCGCTGATTGTGCTCGCCGGGGTGCTGATCGTGCTGCTGGCGGTGACCATCATTCCGTCCAGCTACCTGGCCCAGGTCCAAGGCTACCGCCCGCTGCAAACTGCACCGGTGATGCTGATCATGGCGCTGCCGCAGTTGATCGCACTGCCGTTGGTGGCGGCGTTGTGCAACTTGCGCTGGGTCGATTGCCGCTGGGTATTGGGCATTGGCTTGAGCATGTTGATCCTGTCCTGCGTGGGCGGGGCGCAACTCACGTCGGCATGGATTCGCGATGATTTCTACGTGCTGCAACTGCTGCAAATCTTCGGGCAACCGATGGCGGTGTTGCCGCTGCTGATGCTCTCCACCGGCAGCATCACGCCCCAGGACGGGCCTTTCGCCTCGGCGTGGTTCAACACCGTGAAAGGCCTGGCTGCCGTGGTCGCCACCGGCGTGCTCAATGCCCTGACCACACACCGCCTGCATTTCCACTCGACCATGCTGGTGGACAGCCTGGGCAACTCGCCCCTGGCCGACAGCGATGCCGCCGGCCTTGCCCATCGGCTGCACGAGCAGGCCGTGGTGCTCACCTCTTCGGATCTCTACTACGTCATGGCCGGTGTTGCGGCGGCGTTGATCCTGCTGATTTTCTGGATGCCGACGCGGATTTATCCGCCCCGCGCGCCGACTTGATTGCTCACTGAGCCAAAGGGATTGTTATGAAAAGCAAAGACAAAATCGCTGTAACCGTCATCACCGTGTTTGCCGTAGGTGTGCTGGTTTACCTGCTGGCGCCGGGTGTGTTCGGCAGCAAACGCCAGAGCACCAACGACGCCTTCGTCGCCGCTGACTACACCCTGGTGGCGCCGCGTGTGGCCGGCTTCATCAAGGAAGTGCTGGTGGAAGACAACCAGCGGGTCAAGGCCGGGCAGTTGCTGGCGCTGATCGATGACCGTGACTTCCGCGCCGCTGCCCAGGCGGCCGATGCCGATACGCTGGTGGCCCAGGCGCAGCTGAAAAATGCCACGGCAACCCTGGAGCGCCAAAGCTCGGTGATCGCCCAGGCCCAGGCGACTGTGGCGGCGGATCGCGCCGAAGTGGCGTTTGCCGAACACGAACTGAACCGCTATAACCACCTCGCGGGTGTAGGCGCCGGCACCGTACAGAACGCCCAGCAAGCCAAGACGCGTATTGACCAGGCCACCGCACGCCTGGCGAATGCCACGGCGGTGCTGGCCGCTGAACGCAAGCAGGTGGAAATCCTCAGCGCCCAGCGTGATGCGGCAGAGGGCGGCCTGAAACGTGCCCAGGCCGCACTGGAAATGGCCAGCTATCAGCTGTCGTACACCCGCATCGTCGCGCCGGTGGACGGCATGGTCGGCGAGCGCGCGGTGCGGGTCGGCGCCTATGTGACGCCGGGCAGCAAGATCCTCGCCGTGGTACCGCTGGCCGAGGCCTACGTGGTGGCCAACTTCCAGGAGACCCAGTTGTCCCACATGCACGCTGGCCAAACGGTGGACGTGAAGGTCGACAGCCTCGACGGCGAAGTGCTCAAGGGCCACCTCGAAAGCCTGGCGCCAGCTACCGGCGTGACATTTGCCTCGGTCAAACCCGACAACGCCACCGGCAACTTCACCAAGGTGGTGCAGCGTATTCCGGTAAAAATCATCCTGGAGCCCGGCCAGGCGTTGACCGAGCGCCTGCGGGTCGGCATGTCGGTGGAAGCCAGCGTCGACACCCACGCCGCCGCCCAGCAACGTGAGGTGGCGCAGCAATGAGACGCCTTGCCTGGTTAACCTTGAGCCTGCTCACCCTGAGTGCCTGCACCGTTGGCCCGGACTTCCAGCGCCCGCAGAATCCCGTCGGCCAATGGACCGAGCCCCATGGCCGGCAAGCCGCCAGCCACGCGGTCAACGACCCGCTGGAAGAGCGCTGGTGGGAAGTGTTCCACGACGCGCAGCTCACCGCGCTCACCCATCGCGCGCTGACCGATAACCTTGACCTGAAACTCGCCAGCAGCCGCCTGCAACAAAGCCGCGCGGCGCGCCAGGTGATCACCGCCGAGCGCTACCCGACCGTCAACGCCACCGGCGATTACCTGCGTCAGCGCAACAGCGCCGATGGCTTGAGCGATGCCTCGGGCAAGAACGGCCGCTCGGCGTTCAACCAGTGGGACATGGGTTTCTCCGCCGCCTGGGAACTGGACTTCTGGGGTCGGGTAAAACGCGAAACCGAAGCCGCCGACGCCACCCTGCAAGTCGCCGAAAACGACCGCCGTGCGGTGCTGTTGTCGGTGCTGGCGGAAACCGCCCAGGACTACATCCAGCTGCGCGGCGTGCAAAACACCCGCGCCGTCACCGAGCAAAACCTCGAGGTGGCGCGCCACAGCCTGAAGCTCTCGCAACTGCGCCTGGCCGACGGTGTCGCCACTGACCTGGACGTAGCCGAAGCCGCCGCTCAAGTGGCCGCCATCGAGGCGCGCCTGCCGGATTTGCAGCAACGCCAGGACCAGTTGATCAACGCCCTGAGCCTGCTGATGGGCGAGCCGCCACAAGCCTTGTACGCCGAACTGTCCAAGGACGCTGCGGTGCCGCAAACCCAACGCCAGGTCGCCATCGGCCTGCCGTCGCAACTGGCCGAGCGCCGCCCGGATATCCGCCAGGCCGAAGCTCGCTTGCATGCGGCCACCGCCTCCATTGGTGTGGCCAAGGGCGACTTCTACCCGCGCATCACCCTGTCTGGCAGCGTGGGCTCCCAGGCGTTGCAACTGGCGGATTTCGGCTCGTGGAGTTCGCGTGCATTCGCCTTCGGCCCGCAACTGAGCTTGCCGATTTTCAACGGTGGCCGGTTGCAAGGCATGCTCGATCTGCGCGAAGCCCAGCAACAGGAAGCGGCCCTGGCCTACCAGCAGACCGTACTGCGGGCCTGGCATGAAATCGACGATCAACTGACCCGCTACAACGCCAGCCAACTGCGGCGCGACAGCCTCGCCGAAGCCGTGCGGCAGAACCAGATCGCCCTTGCCACGGCGCAGCATCAATACGTCGAAGGCGTGGTGGATTTCGTCAACGTACTGACCGTGCAAAGTGCGTTGCTGGCGACCCAGGAGCAGTGGGTGGAAAGCTCCACCGGCGTGTCCCTGGCCATGGTCGGGTTGTACAAGGCATTGGGCGGGGGCTGGGAATCGGTGTACCCGTTGCAGACCGCCGGACGCTGAATGACAAAGAACTTTGCCAGCCGTGCAACATGGTGTAATGATAATTGCTCTCAATAACGTATCCGAGCTTTTCATGGACACCGCGACTGACGGCCGGCAACAGCTTCATCTCCTGTATCGCGACCATCATGGCTGGCTGCAAGGCTGGCTGCGCAAACGCCTGGGGGATCGCGAACACGCCGCCGATGTGGCGCAGGACACCTTCCTGCGCTTACTGGTATCGGGGCGCTTTCCCGGTGACAAGGAAAGCCGCAGCTACCTGACGCAGATCGCCCGCAACCTGGTGATTGATCAATGGCGACGCTTGCGCATCGAGCGTGCCTACCTGGAAAGCATTGCCCACCTGCCGGAGCCCGAATCCCCGTCCCTAGAAACCCGCGCACTGATCCTCGAAACCCTGATGCAGATCGACGCCATGCTCGACCGCATGCCCGACAACGTGCGCCGCGCATTTCTGTTGTCGCAGTTCGAAGGGCTGAGCTACGCACAGATTGCCGAGCGCCTGGAGGTGACCGTCAGCTCGGTGCAGAAGTACATGACCCGGGCGATTCTCGCCTGCTACCAGGTCGTCTACGAAGAATGAGAACCCGGCACGAAGCGCCGATTGCCCCGGCCATTGTCGAGCAGGCCAGCGAGTGGTTGATGCTGCAATGGGGCGGCGAGATGGACGGCGATCAGCGCCAGGCCTTCGCGCGCTGGCAGGAGGCCGATCCGGAACACCGGCGCGCCTGGAAGCGCTTGCAGCAGTTACAGCAAACCCTCGGCGGTGTGCCTGTCGACAGTGCCCGTGCGGTGTTACGCGATACACCGGACACCCAACGCCGCGCCGCCTTGAAACTGCTCGGGCTGTTGCTGGTGGCCGGTGGCAGCGGCTATCTGGTGCAAAGCAGCCAGCCCTGGCAGGCGGCGTTTGCCGAATACCGCACCGCCACCGGCGAGATTCGCCACCTGACCTTGAGCGATGGCACACGCCTGGACCTCAACAGCAACAGCGCGGTCGACTTGCGGTTCAGCGCCAGTGAACGGCGTATCCGCCTGATACGCGGCGAGATCCTGTTGACCAGTGGCCACGACCCGTCCCGGCCATTGATCGTCGAAACCCCGGCCGGAGATGTGCAGGCCTTGGGCACCCGGTTTGCCGTGCGTGAAGTGGACGATGGCAGCCGCGTCGACCTGTATGAAGGACGTGTGCAGGTACGTCCGGTGCGCGGTGCGGCGGTGCAGATGAATGCCGGGGACAGCCTGTGGTTCAGCGCCAGCCGGACTTCGACGCGGGTGCCGGTGGATGCCAATGCCAGCAGTTGGACCGAGAACCGCTTGATCGCCGAGCGCCAGCCGCTGGGGCAGTTCGTTGCCGAGTTGAGCCGTTATCGCCCGGGGCTGTTGCGCTGCGATGCGGCAGTGGCCGGCTTACTGTTGACCGGCGTGTTTCCGCTGAATGACACCGACGCAATTCTCCACGCGCTTGAGCGTTCGTTGCCGGTACAGGTACAGGCGGTGACGCGCTATTGGGTCACGATCAAGGCGCGGGGCTAAAAAAATTTTTTGCCTGCGGCTTGTCGGTTTTCCAACCCCGTCCGGGATACCTCTTGAAAGCCAATCAAGAAGCGTTCTCACGGGGAGCCCTGCAATGTCGCACCACCCAATCCAACCCCTGGCCCGCGCCCTGCGCCGTGGCCTGTTTGTCAGTCTGCTGGCGACGGCGCCTGTGGTGCCGAGCGTGGTCCAGGCCCAGGAGAGTGCTGAAGCCCTGCGCCAATACAACATTCCCGCAGGCAACCTCGACCAGGCCTTGAACCAGTTCGCCAGCGCCTCGGGGATTCTGTTGTCGGTGGACGCCTCGCTGACCCAAGGCAAGCGCAGCGCCGGCTTGCAGGGCCGCTACGCCACCGGGCCAGGGTTGGAGCGTTTGTTGGCCGGCAGCGGATTGGTCGCGGTGCAATCCCAGGGCGGCTGGTCATTGCAGGCCCTGCCCGCGAGCGGCGCGCTGCAACTCGGTGCGACGCAGATCAGTGGTCAACAGGATCAGGAAACGGCCTGGGGCCCGGTTGACGGCATCGTTGCCAAGCGCAGCGCCACCGGCAGCAAGACCGATTCGGCGCTGGTGGAAATCCCCCAGACCATCAACGTCATCACCGCCGCCGAGATCAAGGCGCGGGGCGCGCAAAGCGTCACCCAGGCGTTGCTCTATACACCGGGCATGACGGCCGGCGGTTTTTCCGATCGGGTCAAACTGTTTGATGAGCCTACTTCCCGTGGCTTTACGCCGACGCCGCTGTACCTCGATGGTTTGCACTTGCCCTACGGCGGCGGCAGCACCGGCGGTGCTTTGCAGATCGAGCCCTATTCCCTGGAGCGCATCGAAGTGCTCAAGGGGCCGGCCTCGGTCTTGTACGGGCAGAACCAACCGGGTGGCATCGTCAACATGGTCAGTAAGCGCCCCAGCGAAACCCCGGTGCATCAAGTGGTGCTGGAGGCCGGCACCTACGAGCACAAAAGCGCCGCCATCGACCTCGGAGGACCGCTGGATGAGCAGGGCGAGTTTCTCTATCGCCTCACCGGCCTGGCCAAGGACGAACAGGGCGAGATCAACTACGTCGAGAACAAACGTCAGTTCATCGCCCCCAGCCTGACCTGGCAGCCCAACGACGACACGCGCCTGACCGTGTTCGCCCAGTACCAGAAAGACAAAGGTGTGCCCGAGGCCCAGGGGTTGCCCGCGTCCGGGACGATCTGGGACAACCCCAACGGCAAGATCAAGCGTGATGTGTTCATCGGTGAGCCAGGCGTCAACCAGTACAACCGCGAGCAGTACGTGTTGGGCTATGAGGTGTCCCATCGCCTGAACGACACCTGGACCCTCAAGCAAAACGCTCGCTACGCCGAAGTGGACGACCGCTACACCGCACCGTTGCACGGCTACAGATTTGTGCCCAACCCGGTAACCGGCGTGCAAGACCAACGCTACCTGCAGCGCTTCGGCGTGGACTGGTCGCAGCACAACAAAGTATTCGGTGTGGATAGCATCGCCCAGGCGGAGTTCGACACCGGCGCCCTGTCCCACACGTTGATCGTTGGCCTGGATTACTACCACTTCAACTCGCAATTCCACGGCCTGTACGATCGTAATCCGCCGGTGATTGACCTGTTCAAGCCGGTCTATGGCCAGCGGCTGAATTTCGGCCAGCCTTATCGCTGGGACCGCACCGTGACCCAGACCGGCTTGTACGTGCAGGACCAGATCAAATTGGACAAGTGGGCGCTGGTCCTTGGCGGGCGCTACGACTGGGCCAACGTGGTCAACAAGGAGCCACTGGCCGACACCCGCACCAGCAGCAAAGACCAGGCGTTCACCGGCCGGGCCGGTCTGGTGTACCTGTTCGATAATGGCCTGGCGCCGTTTGTCAGCTACTCCGAATCCTTCCTGCCGCTGTCGGGCACCGATATCAGCGGCAAACCGTTCGATCCTTCTACCGGCAACCAGTACGAAGTCGGCCTGAAATACCAGCCGCCGGGCCAGAAGAGTTTTGTGCAGGTCTCGGTCTACCAACTCGACCAGGAAAACGTGCTGACCACCAACCCGGTAGACACCACCTTCAGCACCCAGAGCGGTGCCATGCGCTCACGTGGCGTGGAGCTGGAAGCCAAGGCCTCCCTCAGCGATGCCTGGGACGTGGTCGCCTCGGCAGCGCGCAACGACATCAAATACACCAAGGACAACGACGGCCGCCAAGGCCGACACCCGGCAGGCATCTCACCGCTTACCGCTTCGGTATGGGTCAACTACACCGTCCTTGGCGACACACCCCTGGCCGGTGTT
Organism: Pseudomonas sp. F9001; assembly: GCF_013385435.1. Taxonomy (NCBI): domain Bacteria; kingdom Pseudomonadati; phylum Pseudomonadota; class Gammaproteobacteria; order Pseudomonadales; family Pseudomonadaceae; genus Pseudomonas; species Pseudomonas sp. F9001. The sequence goes on along the minus strand of NZ_JACAPX010000020.1, from coordinate 78,397 downwards.
GGCGCAGGCTTGGGCGCGCGTTACGTTCGCAGCAGCTTTGGTGATTACTACGCAGGGGCGTTCAGCATTCCGTCCTATACCGTCTACGACGCCAGCCTGAGCTACGACCTGGGCCGCTCGGCGTTCAAGCTCAAAGGCGTGAAGCTGGCAATGAACGTGCAGAACCTCACCAACAAGACCTACGTGTCGCAATGCACCAGTGACCTGGATTGTTACTACGGGGAAGGGCGCACGGTGGTGTCGAGCTTGACTTATGACTGGTAGATACCGGTCATTCGCGGGCTTTTTGTAGCCCTGAGTGCCCACAGTCCAAGGACCGTGGGCACTCAGGGATTCTGCAAAAACACCACATACCCGCGAAACCACTCACTCCCCTTCAAATACCCCGGCTCCTCCCATGCCCCACCCTGAATCAACCCAATCTTGAACGGCACCCCCAACCGGTTCATGCGTGGCAGATACGCCGCGTAGTCCGGGATGCTGTGGCGGCCCTGGTAGGTCTGCACCACCACTTCATCAATCACGTCCTTGAGTTGTGCGATGGCGGCCGGGTCGGCGTTGCTGCTCCAGTCCATCAGCCCGGTGATGCTCAGGCGTAGGTCCTTGGGCAAGCGTTGACGCAGGTCACGCAGGAAGTCCGCGTATTCGTCGAGGTATTGCGTGCGCGCATCGAAGTCGATCTGGATGCCCATCACCGGATTGCCCGCATCCCGCCAGCGTTGCACCTGGCCGAGCATCTGGCTGTAGACCGACTCGGGCCAGTGCAGGGTGTGGGCGCGGTACACCACCCAGATTTCACCCTGGGTGATGCGCGGCACGCTCATGCCCTGGGCGATGAATTGCACGCCACGCCGGGGCGCGCGGCGGGTCGAGTTGATCTGGCCCTGGAGGATGTACAGGGTTTTCGCCTGCTTGAGCACCGGCTGCGGCGCGACGCCGCTCCACAGCCAGAACGCGTCATGGTCGCGGGCGTCCACCGCGCCGAAGGCCGGGCTTGCCAGCAGGAGCAGGGCCAGCCAGAAGCGCTTCACGGCTTACCAGTAGTACTGCAGCGACTTGCCCCACTGGGTGTCGGCGAACCCGGTTTTCAACTGGCGGAACCAGCCTTTGCGCACGTTCTTGTCGACGTCCTCGCCACCGCAACTGTTGTAGCCCGAAGGTCCGTAGCAGTTGATGGCACGAAACAGCGCGTAGGCCTTGTCGTTTCGCGGTGCCTTGGGATTGCCGATCACCCGCTTGTAGCCCTCCAGTCGCGAGAAGGTTTCACCCTTGAAGGGCGAGGCAGTGCTGCCCAGGCTGCCGGCGGAGCGCGCTTGTTCCAGGGGCATGCCGTCCAGGCCGTTACGCAGGACGAATTCCCCCAGGCAGTTCAGGCCCTGCGGGTTTTTCGGATCGGCCTGCAAGGTACTGGCGATTTGCGCGATGCTCGGGCAGGTGTAGCCGGACTCGGCCTTGTCACCGTTCCACTGGAACAGTCTCAACGACTGGCCGCCGCTGTAGACGTAACCCAGGCTGGTGCCGAGCTTGTCATCGGGAACCGAGGCGGGCAGTTGCTTGAGGTCCTCGGCAAAGGTCTCGAACTGGCCGCGCAGCAGGTCTTTATAGAGCAGCGTGAATTGCGCAGTCTGGCGCTCTACCGGGTCTTCGGCATGGGCAAGCTGCTGGCGCAGCAGGTCGGGACCGGCGACGTTGCGCAGCAGGATATAGCGCACCTGTTTGGCGCTGATCGGTGAGTCGGCAGCGAATACCTTGGCCAACTGGCCGCTGCGTTCGTAGTTCATCGCCAAGGCCAGCTCCAGCTGGTCACGTTGCAACGGTTGCTTGGCCAGCGGCAGCAGTTGCAGCCACAGCGCCTCGGCGGCTTTCCAGTCTTCCTTGGCTTCCAGCGCGAGGCCACGCAGGGTCTGTTGGCTGAAAGCGAAGTAGTCGAGATTCGACGGCACGTCTTGCGGCAGCAGCTTCAAGGCACGGTCGGGCTGATGCTCGACGTTCAGGGCAAACGCCGCCTGCACGTAGGCATACAGCGCGGGCTCCTGCGCGAACACCGCTTTTTGTGCATCGAGCGCTTCACGCGTGAGCTTCGGCGGCTCACCGGCACGCATCCACATCAGGTCGTTGAGGGCCAGGATCAGCGGGTTGCCCACAGGTGCCGTGGTGCTGGTCAGCAGCTTGGTGTCCGCTTCCTGCACCAGTTCATCCAGCGACACGTTGCGCTGGGCATCGGTGGCCTGGGTCAGTTGCCAGGCAAAGTCGTCCGCCAGTTTGTCGGGGTTGGGCGCCAGCCAGTGCACCCGGCGCAACAGGCCACGGGCGGAGGCGGCGTATTCGCCCTGTGGATAAGTTTTCAGGTAGTCGTCGAAAGCGCTTTCGGCCCGTTGCAGGGCAGACTTATCCACATGTTCAAGCGACGGCGTGCCGTATTCATCGAAGGCATTTTGCTGGGCGTCGTTCAGCGCGGTGCGGGCGGTCATGTACAGCGCTGTTTCCTTCAGCCAGGGCAGCGAGCTGCTCGTCAGCCCGGCAAAACCTTTTTGCGCATCGCTGAAGCGTCCGCTGTAAAAGTCCCCGGCGGCTTTCAGATAGGTGAGCAATGCCTGGCCGTCTGCCGATTTGATTTGGTCGGCCTCGCCTGCCGCTACGCCGTCCGAGGAACAACTGCCGAGCATCTGCAGCCGCAGCTTGGCCAGTAACTGGCGCTCGGCCTGCGGTACATCGGCCTTCACCACCTGGCTGATAAACGCGGCGGCGCTGTCATCGGCGTTGCTGCGGCAGCGGCTGCCTTCGCCGGAAAGGAAGGCTTCACCGGCGGTCTTGGCGTCGTCGCGGGTGATGCCCAGCGGGCTGAGCAGTGCATCCAGTTCGGCGGTGCGCGAGTCGTCGGGTTTGTTGTCGGGCTCATCCGCAGCCGGCATAAGCCGATACACCGGAAAGGGCACCGGGCCAAATCCTTCGGACACGTCCTGCTCGCCCAAGGCATTCGGCGCCAGCGGCATGACGTTTTTGTCCGCCAGCAACAGCCGCAGGTTGACCCGGCTGTCATTGCCGGGGCTCAGGAAGGGCAGGTTGCTGCACACGTCCAGGCTGTTGCGCGACACCCGCCAATCCGGGTAGCAAGAGTCATCGCCGCTGGCGTGGGCCTGGAGGGGAAGGGTGGCGAGCAATGCCAGTGCCAGGGGTGACAGAAGACCGATGCGCATGAAATGTCCTTGATCCTGAATCCATGGAAGGCAGCAATCATAGCGTGATCCGATGAAAGCGTCGGAGACGTCCTGCGCAAAATTCAGATTTGTCCGATTGGCGGATGGTTGGTCAAGTCCATGCAAAACAGCGGGCGAATCAAGGCCTTTTGACCTAGAGTGGCGGGTGTTCGCGCAAGCGCAGGTTCAGTAGTGGGTGAGGAAGTAGAGGTGCGACGCTCTGTGGCGGAACAAGACAACAAGGCCGGGGCATTGCCCGTGCTCAATCCTGGCCTTTGGGAGAATGCCGGCTGGCTGGCTCGGTTGTGGTGGGTACCGCTGGTGGCGTTGGCCATGGCCGTGCGTTTCTATGGCCTGACCGCCTCCGCCATCTGGGGCGATGAAGGTTCAAGCCTGCTGCTCGCCGAGTATTCCCTGGAAGACCTGTGGTTTCACGCCGCACATGACGTTCATCCGCCGCTGTATTTCTTCATGCTGCGCGGCTGGATCGAGGTGTTCGGCGACAGCATTTTCTCCCTGCGCAGCATGAGTGCGATCCCCGGTGTGGTCGCAGTCGGCCTGGGAATCTGGCTGACAAGGCTGGTCGCGACCCGTCGCGCGGCGGTGCTGGCCGGGATTCTGTTGGCGTTGCTGCCCACGGCAGTGCGCTACAGCCAGGAAGTGCGGATGTATTCGCTGCTGGGCGTGTGGCTGCTGGCCGCCACCCTGGCCCTGGTGTATTGGGTCCGCCAGCCTGAGCGCAAGCGCTATCTGGTGGCCTATGCGCTGTTGATGACGGCAGCCTTCTACACCCACTATTTCACCGCGTTGTGCGTGCTGGTGCATTGGTCATGGCTGCTGTTGCTGCGCCAGCCACGGGCCGGCGGCCTGCGCCTGGTCACGCGTGCGGGCTGGTGGGTGGCCAACGTTGCCATTGTGTTGCTGTACTTGCCCTGGCTCCCGAATCTGCTGGGCCTGGTGCAGCACACCGAAGAACTCAAGGTGGGCGGTGATATTGGCTGGGAAGACCCGGTCAACCTGTATTCCGTGCCGTCGATGGTGTGGCAGTTCCTCATTCAGGACCCCGGCGACCACTTGTGGCGACCGCTCTTTGTGGTGTTTCCGTTATTGCTGATGGCGCTGGTCGGTGTGACTGCCTGGCGCGATCAAAGCCGCTTTCGCTTTGGCTGGCTGCTGGGGCTTTTTTTCATGCTGCCGGTGCTGCTGGTCTATGGGGTTTCGTTTATTTCCCCGGTGTTTATCGAGCGTTATCTCACCGCCTACGCGATGAGTTTGCCGATCATCGTGGCGTTGGCCGTCGACCGTCTGTCGCCGCGCCTGCCGCTCGCAGCAGCGGCAGTCTTCGTGTTGTTTGTCGGGGTCGAGCTGGTGGGCGTGAAGACCAACTCCACCGTCGATGAGCATGATCAGTTCAACGTGGTGGTGGAGTTCGTCAATCGCAACTACCAGGAAGATGACCGCATCGTCATCAGCGACATGCTGTGGTACCTGCCCTACGTCTATTACGACGAGACCGACGCCCAGTTGCAGCTTTTCACACCGCCGACCGCCGCCGGCAAGTCCACCCGGCCTAATGCCTATGGTTTTGGCACCCTGGTGGACCAGGATGGCGGGCGCATCTACCTTGATCGCTTGTCGGCGTTACCCGCCGAGATCCAGCGTGTATGGCTGATCAGCGCCGCGGAGCCGCCGGATGAGTTTGCCCCGTTGCCGGCCGGATGGCGTCAGCTCAGCCAACAGGACGGCGGCGGCGCGCGGGCCCGGCTGTTCGTGCTGTGTAACGCGCCAGCGGGCGTGCACCGTGAGGGCTGCGATTAATCCGCGCAACACCTGAGAGGTTTATGTTCGCCTGGGGGGCTAGACTCAGGTGAACCCTCTCTCCAGGAACGCCTCATGGAATCCCCAGTCCACAACTTGCCATCGTTGTTCAAACAGCTCGGTTTGCCCGATGACCCGGTCAGCATCGAGCGGTTCATCGCGGTCCACTCCCCACTCAAGCCCGAATTGCATCTGGCGGAAGCGTTTTTCTGGACGCCGCCCCAGCGGGCGTTTTTGCGTGAAGAGATTCTGGAGGACGCGGATTGGGCGGAGGTGGTGGATGAGTTGAATTTGCGGTTGAGAGAGGGGCGAGGAGTCTAGGCCGTCAAGAGGCGGTTGCTTTCTCTGGTGGCCATTGGCGAGCGGTGTGCACAAGCGCCACGACCCTTACTACGTCGGGCTCAAGTTGGTAAACAAGGCGGTAGCTTGGATGAGGAATGACTTCGCGTGTGCCTGTGATCCTGCCGAGTGGGCCGATTTCTGGGTGTTTTGCCAGCCCCAGCACTGCACTGCTGAAGCGTCGATCCATATCGGCTGCGGCTTGTGGGGTTTTCTCAAATAAAAAGTCCCAGATATCCCTACGGTCCTGCGCCGCTTCCGGCGTCCAGGCAACCCTCATTCCTGATTATCTACGTGAGCACGTTTCGCAGAAAACTCAGCTTCCAAATCCTCATTGGAAATCTCTCTGCCTGCCTGTATCGAGGCGCGAGAGGCGTCTACTTTACGCTGCAAGAACGCGTCGTACTCCCGTGATTCCTGCTGGGCCTGGACAAACTGACGCATCATATCTCGCACGATTTGCGATGCAGGACGGTGGGTAGCCTCGCACTCGGCCATGAATTGGTCGCGTAGTTCCGACTCAAGCTTCAAGGTGAAAACGGCTAGTTTTGACATAAGTGAATGCTCTAGATTGGTATGTACGAAGTATATACAACGTGCATACCTGGCGACGCATGTGAGCTGAGCGAGGCGACTGACGGTTGCTGACAGCAAACCACCTTTCCCCAAACCAGCTTTACTTAGCCCACGGGCCATCCACCCATCCGCAAATTTGTATCAAAACTTGACTGCATTGGATCCATCGACCATATTGATAGTTAGCAAACTAACTGTATGCGAATAATCCAGTGTCCCAGACCCTCGAACAACTCCAGATGAACATCAGCAGCAGCATGGTGGTAGGTGCCAGGACCTGGCGCAAAATCTGCCAGACCACGCTCGTCAGCTATGGCATCTCCGAAGCCTGCGCCGTGCCGCTGCTGATGATCGGCCGCCTCGGCGACGGTGTGCATCAGGTCAAGGTGGCCCAGGCCGCCGGGATGGAAAGCCCGTCCCTGGTGCGCCTGTTGGATCAGCTGTGCAGTTCTGGCTATGTGTGCCGCACCGAAGACATCCACGACCGCCGCGCCAAGGCCTTGAGCCTCACCGCGCGTGGCCGCGAGCTGGTGCAGGCAGTGGAACAGCAACTGGTGCGCCTGCGCCGCGAGGTGCTGGCGACAATCGACCCCGATGACCTGGAAGCTGCTTTGCGTGTACTGCGGGCCTTCGAAGGTGCCAATCAACATCCCATGGTTGTGAGTTCTTGAACGGATTTTTTACCGGCATGCCGCCGGCCAGGGATTGGTTCTATGGCGTAAGGACATTCGCCGCTTCAATGATCGCGTTGTACATCGCCATGCTGATGCAAATGCCGCGTCCGTATTGGGCGATGGCCACGGTGTATATCGTGTCCAGCCCGTTTGTCGGCCCTACCAGCTCCAAGGCGCTGTACCGGGCGGTCGGTACCTTCATGGGGGCGGCCGCAGCGGTGTTTTTTGTGCCGATGTTTGTGCAGACGCCTTACTTGCTGGTGGTGGTGATCGCGCTGTGGACCGGGATTCTGCTGTTCCTGTCCCTGCACCTGCGCACCGCCAACAGCTATGCGCTGATGCTGGCCGGCTACACCTTGCCGCTGATCGCCCTGCCGGTGGTGGATAACCCGCTGGCGGTGTGGGATGTGGCCGAAGCGCGGACCGAAGAGATCTTCCTCGGCATCGCCGTGGCGGCGGTGGTGGGGGCGATGTTCTGGCCGCGACGCCTGGCGCCGGTGTTCGATGACTCGGTGAGCAAGTGGTTTGCCGACGCCCAGGTCTACAGCCAGCGCTTTCTCAGCCGCAATGTGCAACCCGAGGAAATCAGCACCCTGCGCGGCGGCATGGTCGCTACCTTCAACACCCTGGAATTGATGATCGGCCAACTGCCCCACGAGGGCTCCCGGCCGCAAACGGTGCGCAATACAAAGGAGCTGCGCGGGCGGATGATCCACCTGCTGCCGGTGATCGACGCACTGGACGACGCCGTGTACGCCCTGGAACACCGCGCCCCGGAGTTGCTCGAGCGCTTCACGCCGCTGCTGACCGCCGCCAACGAGTGGCTGGTCAGCACGCAAAAGGATGCGCCCCTCGAACGCTGGCGTGTCCTGCGCGACCAGATCGAAGCCCTGCAACCCGATGCCGACGCCCTGGATGACCGCCATCAGTTGCTGTTCTCCAACGCCCTGTATCGCCTGGGCGAGTGGGTGGATCTGTGGCAGGACTGCCGCAGCCTGCAAGCCGCCATCCAGTGCGAAAGCCAGGACAGCTGGCGCGCAGTTTACCGCCACTGGCGCCTGGGCCGGCTGACGCCATTCCTCGACCGGGGCCTGATGTTCTACTCGGCGTTTTCCACCGTCACCGCGATCATCGTCGCCTCGGTGCTGTGGATCCTGCTGGGCTGGACCGACGGTGGCAGCGCGGTGATCCTCGCGGCGGTGGCCTGCAGCTTCTTCGCCTCCATGGACGACCCGGCGCCGCAGATCTACCGGTTCTTTTTCTGGACCGCGATGTCGGTGCTGTTCGCCAGCCTCTACCTGTTTCTGGTGCTGCCCAACCTGCATGATTTCCCGATGCTGGTGCTGGCGTTTTCGGTGCCCTTTATCTGCATCGGCACGCTGACGGTACAGCCGCGCTTCTACCTCGGCATGCTGCTGACGCTGGTCAACACCTCGTCGTTCATCAGCATCCAGGGTGCCTACGACGCGGACTTCCTGGCCTTCGCCAACTCCAACCTGGCGGGCCCGGTGGGCCTGTTGTTCGCCTTTGTCTGGACCCTGATTGCCCGGCCGTTCGGCGCTGAGCTTGCGGCCAAGCGCCTGACCCGTTTCAGCTGGCGCGACATCGTCACCCTGACCGAGCCTGCGACCCTGGCCGAACACCGCAAGATGGGCGTGCAAATGCTCGACCGCCTGATGCAACACCTGCCGCGCCTGGCCATGACCGGCCAGGACACCGGCATCGCCCTGCGCGAAGTGCGGGTGGCGCTGAACCTGCTGGACCTGCTGGCGTACTCGCCGCGCATCCTCGGGGTGCCGCGTGTGTTGTTGAACCAGGTGGTGGAAGGCGTCGGCGGTTACTTCAAGGCCTGCCTCAAGGCCGGTGAACGTCTGCCGGCCCCCAGCGGTCTGCTGATGACCCTCGACCGTACCCGCCGCGCCCTCAACGGCCAGGGACTGCAAGGCGAGGACGAAACCCGCCTGCATTTGTTGCACGCCCTCAGCGGCTTGCGCCTGGCGCTGTTGCCCGGCGTGGAATTTCTTGGCGGCACAGAGATGGAAGCGCCGTTACCCGATGGAGCGCCTTTATGATCGGTGATCTGGATATCAGCGGGGTGTTCCTGCCCACGTTGCTGGTGCTGATGGGCATTACGTATGTGTTGTACCTGGTGGTGCACGGGCTGTTGACCCGCGTCCACTTCTATCGCCTGGTCTGGCACCGGGCATTGTTCAATGTGGGTCTCTACGCTCTGTTGCTGGGCGCAGTGGATTCACTCAGTCGATACCTCATGACATGAAAAAACCTTTTTTGACCATTGGCCGTGTAGTCCTGACGTTACTGGTGGTGACCTTCGCCTGCGTCGTGGTGTGGCGCATGGTGATGTACTACATGTTCGCGCCGTGGACCCGTGACGGCCACATCCGTGCCGACATCGTGCAGATCGCCCCGGACGTGTCCGGGCTGATCCAGCAAGTGGACGTGCGCGATAACCAGTTGGTGGTGCGCGGCCAGGTGCTGTTCTCCGTCGACCAGGACCGTTTCAAGCTGGCCCTGCGCCAGGCCCAGGCCGCCGTGGCCGACCGTCAGGAAACCCTGGCCCAGGCCGTGCGCGAGAACAAGCGTAACCGTGGCCTCGGCAACCTGGTGGCCAGCGAGCAACTGGAAGAAAGCCAGTCCCGCGTCGCCCGTGCCCAATCGGCCCTGGCCGAGTCGCAAGTGGCGGTGGATGCCGCGCAACTCAACCTGGACCGCTCGGTGATCCGCAGCCCCGTGGACGGCTACATCAACGACCGTGCGCCGCGTAACCAGGAGTTCGTGACCGCCGGGCGCCCGGTGTTGTCGGTGGTGGACAGCAACTCGTTCCACATCGACGGCTATTTTGAAGAGACCAAGCTCGACGGCATTCACGTCGGCCAGAGTGTCGATATCCGCGTGATCGGCGACAACGCTCGCCTGCGCGGGCATGTGCAGAGCATCGTCGCCGGTATCGAAGACCGTGACCGCACCAGCGGCTCCAACCTGCTGCCCAACGTCAACCCGGCGTTCAGCTGGGTGCGCCTGGCCCAGCGGATTCCGGTGCGCATTGCGTTTGACGATGTGCCGGCAGACTTCCGCATGATTGCCGGGCGCACCGCCACCGTGTCGATCATCGACGACCAACCCAAGTCGGAGAACAAGCCATGAAACGGCTTTTAGCAACCGCCGGGCTGGGGTTGTTGCTGTCGGCCTGCCAAGTGGTGGGGCCCGATTACAAGCTGCCGGACAAGGCGGCCGTGAACCGCGGTGACCTTCAGGGCCAGTTGGCCGGGGAGGGCAGCAATGTGGTGTCGGCGCCGGTACCGGCGGACTGGTGGAAGCTTTACCAGGACCCGCGCCTGGATAAGCTGGTGGAGCAGGCCATGGCCTCCAACACCGACCTGCGGGTGGCTGCGGCCAACTTGCAGCGCTCGCGCTATCAGGTGCAGCAAGCCGAATCGGCCGGCGGCTGGAGTGCCGGGGCCAAGGCCGAAGCCCAGCGCCTGCAAGAATCGGGTGAGGCCTATTTGCTGACGGAAAAAGTCCCGGTGGCGAATATCGGCAGCGCCAGTATCAGCACCTCCTATCAATTCGATTTGTTCGGCACCTTGCAGCGCGGCATTGAAAGCTCCCAGGCCACTGCCGATGCGGCCCAGGCGGCGTCTGATATCGCCCGTATCACCCTGGTGGCGGACGTGGTGCGCTCCTACACCCAGGTGTGTGCGGCCAACGAAGAGCTGGCGATCGCCAACGAGTCCCTCGACCTGCAAGCCCAGAGCACGCACCTGACCCAGCGCCTGCGGGATGCCGGGCGCGGTGATGAAACCCAGGTCACCCGTTCGCAAACCCAATACAAATCCTTGCGCGCCGAAATGCCGCGCTATGAAGCACTGCGCCAGGCCGGGCTGTTCCGCCTGTCGATGTTGCTGGCCAGGCCGCTGGATCAACTGCCGGCCGGCACTGCCCAATGCGCCGAACTGCCGCACATCGCGCAACTGCTGCCGGTGGGCGATGGCGCCACGCTGCTCAAGCGTCGCCCTGACGTGCGCCAGGCCGAACGCCAACTGGCGGCGGCCACCGCGCGCATCGGTGTGGCCACCGGCGCGCTGTACCCGGACATCAGTATCGGCGCCACCGTGGGCACCGTCGGCATCCTGGATGACCTCGGCACCCCGGCCACCAACCGTTGGGGCTTTGGCCCGCTGATCAGCTGGACGCTGCCGACCAACGGCGCCCGCGCCCGCATCCACGAAGCCGAAGCCGCGACCCAGGGCGCCCTGGCGCACTTCGACGGGGTGGTGCTCAACGCTATCCGTGAAACCCAGACCGGCCTCGCGCAATACACCGCGCAACTGCAACGCCGCGATGCCCTGGCGGATGCCGGCGCGTCGGCCAAAGAGGCGGCGGAGCAGACGCACCGGTTCTTCCAGGCCGGCCGCGCGTCGTTCCTGGCTGACCTGCAAGCCACTCGCACCTACACCGACGTGCGGGCGCAATTGGCGGCGGCGAACACCCAGGTTGCCATGAGCCAGATCGATTTGTTCCTGGCCCTGGGCGGTGGCTGGGAAAGTGGACGAACGCAAGCCACACAAGCCAGCAAACCCTGAGCTGATTGCTATGCTTTGACAGGCGGACTTACGTGATGGTCCGCTGGTCACTGCTCGCGTTTGCTCATGGGGATTCCAATAATGAAAAACCCTTATGCTCCCGCTTTCTGGTGCGTGTTCTTCGCACTGGTGTTGCTATCGGCGACTTACTTCTACGGCATCATGCTGGCCCATCAAATCGACAAGGCCATGGTGTTCCTCGACAGCGCCAGCGCGCTGATCGCGGTGCTGTCCATCGGCGTGGTGGCCTGGGCCTCCTACCAGGGCCAGCGAATCAAGCGAAGACTGCTCGAACAAGGCAAGACCCGCGTGGCGATCTGGGATACCAAGGTTGCCCTGCGCCGGGTCGAGACGGTGTTCGACCGCTACTTCTGGGGCAGCTACTGGCAGCCGGGGCGCACCTTCCAGGAAGTCATGGGCGAACTGACCGGCACACCGCTGGAAAAAAGCCTCGAAGCCCTGAAAAAACAATGCGTGATGCTTGATCGGCAAGTCGCCGACGGACGGCATTGGCTGAATAACGCCCGGGAATTATCCGATGTGGCCACTGCGATGGCGCGGGAGCGTTACCAGCTGGATTTTTATGATCCCAAGTCGGATACGCCGGGCAATGCGGTGATTCACCGTGAGTTTGAGGTGCTGGTGTATACGTGGACGGCGCGCCTGAAAAGCTTCGACCATCAACTCGATGAGATCGAAACCGAGTATTCCTGAAATCTGTGGTGTCTGTACTGACGCCTTCGCGAGCAAGCCCGCTCCCACATTCGACTGCATTCCAAAGATGGAACTCGATCGAATGTGGGAGCGGGCTTGCTCGCGAAGGCACTTTACCGTTCAGCGCTGAAGTCTGCGCCTATTGAAAAATTGGGCTGCATACGCCAGCCAATGCTAATCTTCCCCGGATTTCGGCGGGCTTGAGCCGACACCCTTCGGGGTTCAGGGAAGACAGCCCACTTCACAGGATTTGATCAGGTCACTACATGAATAAGCCAGCAGTCGTTCTCTTGGGTATCGTCGTCGCCATTGGTGCAATCAGCGCAGGCGGTGCCTGGTACACCGGCAAGCAACTGGAGCCGGTGCTGCAAACCGCCATCCAGGACGCCAACAAGGAACTGCAGACCTCCATGGCCGGTGTCGACGGCACTGTGACCCTCGAACTGGTCTCCCTCGACCGTCAGCTGTTCAGCAGCACCGCCCACTATCGCCTCAAGGCCCAGGGCGCGGTGTTCGGCGAAAATCATCAGGACACCGAACTGCTGTTCGTCGACCATATCGAACACGGCCCGCTGCCGTTCTCGCGCCTGGTGTCGCTGAAGTGGCTGCCGGTCATGGCCACCAGTCACTACGAACTCGAGAAAAACCCCACCACCGAAAAATGGTTCGCTGCCAGCAAGGACGTGTCGCCCCTCAAAGGCGTGGCCAACATCGGCTATGACCGCTCGGTGACCGGCAACGTTGAACTGCTGCCCCTGGAACTCAAGGACGACAAGTCGGCCGTGAGCTTCTCCGGCGCCAACCTCGACTTCGACTCCACCGCCGAAGGCAAGAAGGTCAAGGCCAGCGGCTACATGGACAGCCTCAAGGTCTCGGTTGTCGATGCCAACAACGCCAAGCTGGATGCGGAGCTGAGCGGCCTGACCATCGCCAGCAACCTGGAAAAAACCACCTTCGGTTTCTACACCGGGCAAAACACCGTCGAGCTGACCAACACCAAGGTCACCTTCGGCCCGCAGCAAGCAGTGCTGACTCTCAAGAACTTTGAGCAGAAAGACAGCAGCGAAACCAAGGACAACAACCTGGCCGGCCGCGTCGACTACAAGATCGACGAGATCGGTTACCAGGGCAAGCCCGTGGGTTCGGCGGCCATGGCCGTCAGCATGAAGAACGTCGACATCCCGTCGATGCTGGTACTGACCAAGCTCTACCAGGAAAAAGTACAGCCGGCCCAGGCCGCTGCCGCTGCTGGCCAGCCCGTGCCTGAGTTGCAACTGACCGAAGCCGAGCAGACCCTGGCCCAGGCCAACGTCGACCAACTGCTGGCTGCCAAGCCGCAAGTGGCGGTAGAAAACCTGTCGCTGAAAACCACCAATGGCGAGAGCCGCTTCAACCTGGTGGCGGACTTCGCCAAGCCGTCGAGCATGGACCTGCCGCCGGTTGAACTGGGCAAGCAAATCGTTGCGCTGCTGGACGCCAACCTGACCCTGTCCAAGCCGATGATCCAGGACGTTGCCGGCCTGCAGGCGCAGATCGGTGGTGTGACCGACCCGAAAGCCATCGAGCAGCAATCCCAGATGGCCAGCGAGATGATCAGCGGCATGGCCGTGGGTACTCAACTGGCGACCCTGGTGGGTACCGATATCGTGTCCAAGCTGCACTACGCCAACAATGAAGTGACCTTCAACGGCCAGAAAATGACCGTCGAGCAATTCATTGGTTTTGTGCTGGGCAAGTTCGGCGCGGTCAGCGGCGCTCAATAAGATTCGGCTCAAAGTGATGTAGGCCAATTCTGAACAATTGTTCTGAATTGGCCTTTTTTGTACCCCCCTCAAGGATATTGCGCCCCGGGAAAGCTTGGCCGCGTCATCAGATGCCGGCCGCCTGGAGTGTCGTGCAGGTGAACTTATCGCTACAGCTTTCCCTGGTGAGGAAGCTGACGACATGTCGCGTAATATTCATCCGTTTATCCGCCTGGCCCTGTGCAGCCAACTGCTCTGGCCCGTCGTGGCATCGGCCGATGCGGCCTATGATTCGCTGATCAACCAGGCCCGCAGTGGCAACTATGGTCCGGCCCTCAACCTGTTGCGCCAAATGCCCGCCGAGCGCCAGACGCCGGGGCAGGTCAGCGATCACCTGTTGATTGCCAGCTGGGCGCGCCAGGACGCCGAGGTGCTGTCGGTCTACGAGGCCCAGGGCCGCTCACGCACCCTCACCACCCAGGCGCTGGCCACCGTCGCCCGCACCTATCGCAACCAGCAGCGTTGGGAACCGGCGATTGCCGTGTATCGCCAGGCGTTGCTGCGCGAGCCGAATAACCCGGACCTGCAACTCGGCCTGGCCCTGACCCAGGCGGACGCCGGCCAGACCGCTGAAGCGGTGCAGCGCACCCGCGCCCTGGTGGCCGCCAAGCCCGACGACGCCGACCGCCGCATGGCCCTGGGTTACGCACTGACCCGTGCCGGTTCTACCTATGACGCGCTGTTCGAATTCGACCAGGCGTTCATGCGTGCCGGCAACAAACCTGAAGTCGCCCGCGAATACATCGTCGCCCTGCAACGTGCGCGCCTGCCGGAACCGGCCCTGCGCCTCGCTGCCCGGCGCCCTGGCCTGTTGGACCCGGTCACCCAACGCCGCCTCGAAGGCGACCTGGCCGCCGAGCGCGTGCGCATGGCCGAGTTCGCGACCCGCAGTGAAAAAGAGCGCTACGTCATCGCCGACCGTGCCCTCAAGGATTACGACCAACTGCTCACCACCTGGACACCGGATGCCAACGCCCATGATGACGTGGTGCGCTGGCGCATCGACCGTCTGGGCGCGCTGAAAGCCCGGGCGCGCACCGCCGAGGTGATCCGCGACTACGAAGTGCTGAAGGGCGAAAGCGTACAACTGCCGACCTACGCCCTGCGCTGGGTCGCTGCCGCCTACCTCGACCAGCGCCAGCCGGAAAAGGCCGCGCCGCTGTATCGCCAGGCACTGGCGGCAAGCGATGCGGACGCCGGCGATCACGTCGAAGACAGCACCGCGCTGTTCTACGCCCTGCTCGAAAACGATCAAGTGGTGGAAGCTCGCGAAGTCGCCGACAACCTGGCGAGCACCCAGAAACCCCGGGTCGAGCTCAAGGGCTTGCCCATCGGCAACCCCAACGACGCCTGGATGGACGCCCAACAATTGGCCGCCCAGGCCGGCACCTATGGCGCCGACCTGCCCGCCAGCGAAAAAGGCCTGGAAGCCCTGGTGCAACAGGCCCCGGGCAATATCGGCCTGCGCCTGGCCCAGGCCGATATGTACCGTGCCCGCGACTGGCCACGGCGCGCCGAAAACACCCTCAAGGAAACCGAAGCCCAGGCCCCGCGCGACATCGGCCTGGAGGTTTCCCAAGGCCACACTGCCCTCGATCTGCAGGAATGGCGTCAGCTCGATGCACTCACCGATGACGTGGTCGACCGCGCCCCGGACAACCGCCAGGTACAGCGCCTCAGCCGCCTGCGGGATGTGCACGACATGGCCGAATTGCGCGTCGAGGCCTACACCGGCAAAAGCAACGGCGGCGGCGATAACGGCGCGGGCGCGGTGTCCGGCAGCCGCGATTTCGGCATCGAAACCTTGCTCTACAGCCCGCCCATCGATGAAGACTGGCGCGTGTTTGGCGGGGCCGGCTACGCCACCGCCGATTTCGAAGAAGGCACCGGCCAACACCGTTGGCAGCGCCTCGGTGTAGAGCGGCGCACCCGCGACATGACCCTCGAAGCCGAGGTCTCCAACCACTCCTACGGCTTTGGCGACAAGCAGGGCGCACGCATCGCGATTGCCCGCGACATCAATGACCAATGGCAGTACGGCGGCAGTCTCGATTACCTCTCCGCGAGCACCCCGCTGCGGGCACTGAATGCCGACATTACTGCCAACGGCGGCAGCGGGTTTATCCGCTGGCGCGCCAACGAAAGCCGCGAATGGAAACTGGCCCTGAGCCCGTCCCACTTCAGCGACGGCAACAACCGCCTTGAAGCGCTGCTCACCGGTCGCCAGGGCGTGTACAGCTCGCCGGGGGTGCAAGTCGACCTGGGCCTGGAAGTCGGCACCAGCCGCAACACCAAGGAAGACACGCCGTACTTCAACCCGCGCTCGGACTTCAGCGTGCTGCCCACGGCCACCGTCAACCACGTGCTCTACCACCGCTACGAAACCCAGTGGAGCCAGCAGTTCCAGGTGGGGGCGGGCACCTACAGCCAGCGCGACTACGGTACCGGCGGCGTTGCACTGGTGGGCTACGGCCAGCGGTTTCGCTGGAACGACGTGCTCGAAACCGGCGCCAACCTCAGCTGGATCAGCCGACCTTATGACGGTGAGCGCGAAAGCGACCTGCGCCTGATCGTCGACCTCACCTACCGCTTCTAGAAGAGTCCGATCATGCCCGTCTTGTCCCGTTGCCTGTTGGCCCTGGGGTTAATGCTGAGCAGCGCTTGCGCCCAGCAACCCGCACCTTTCACTCCACCCGCCGAGCGGCTCAAGCCTGCCAGCGAAGCGGCGTGGCCGAAGAACCATTTCCTCGGTATCGCCTACCACGACATCGAGGACCGCGACCCCGATCAGGCTGTCGTGGCCGTGCGCACCGAACGTTTGATCGAGCAGTTGGCGTGGCTGCGGGAAAACGGCTACCAGCCCGTCACCGTCGACCAGATTTTGGCGGCCCGCAACGGCGGCCCGGAGTTGCCGGCGAAGGCGGTCATGCTCAGCTTCGATGACGGCTACGCGAGCTTCTACACCCGTGTGATGCCGATCCTGCGCAGCTACAACTGGCACGCGCTGCTGGCGCCGGTGGGTTCGTGGGTGGATACGCCGCTGAACCAGCCGGTGGATTTCGCCGGCACACCACGCCCGCGTTCGGACTTCCTGACCTGGCAGCAGGTGCGCGAAATCGCCCAGTCCGGCCTGGTGGAAATCGCCGCGCACACCGACGCCAATCACAAGGGCGTGCTGGCCAACCCACAGGGCAACCTGCAACCGGCCGCCACCACCCGACGCTTTGACCCGGCGACCCATCGCTACGAAACCGAAGCCCAGTTTCAGGCGCGGATGCGCACCGACGTGACGGCGATCTCCAACAAGATCCGCGCCGTCACCGGCAAGGCGCCGCGCGTGTGGGTGTGGCCTTACGGCGCTGCCGATGGCACCTCGCTGGCGGTGGTGGGCGAGCAGGGTTACCAGATGGCCCTGACCCTGGAAGACGGTCTCGACAGCCTCGGCAACCTGATGAGCAGCCCGCGCTTCCTGGTGGCCTCCGACCCGGACGGCGAACACTACGCCAACGCCATCGTCGCGACCCAGACTGAAGCCCCGCTGCGGGTGCTGCATGTGGACCTGGACAACGTCTACGACCCGGACCCGGAACAGCAGGTGCGCAACCTCGACAAACTGATCCAGCGCGTGGTCGACATGGGCGCCAGCACCGTGTTCCTGCAGGCTTTCGCCGACCCCAAGGGCGATGGCCTGGTGCGTTCGCTGTACTTCCCCAACCGCCATTTGCCGGTGCGCGCCGACCTGTTCAACCGCGTCACCTGGCAACTGCGCACCCGGGCCCACGTGAACGTATTTGCCTGGATGCCGGTGCTCAGTTTCGCCCTCGATTCGAAGCTGCCCCGCGTCACCCGTTGGGACCCGCAAACCGGCAAGGTCGCCATCGACCCGGACCAGTACCAGCGCCTGTCGCCGTTCGATCCGAAAGTGCGGCAGGTCATCGGTGAGATCTACGAAGACCTGGCGCGCACCAGTGCCATCGACGGCGTGCTGTTCCACGACGACGCGGTGCTGTCGGACTTCGAAGACGCCAGCCCGCTGGCGCTCAAGGCCTACGCCGCCAATGGCCTGCCGGACACCATCGAAGCCCTGCGCGCCGACCCTGCGGTGATGCAGCGCTGGACGCGTTTCAAGAGCCGCTACCTGATCGACTTCACCCATGAGCTGACGGCCAAGGTCCGCAAGCTGCGCGGCCCGCAGGTGCAGACCGCACGCAATATCTTCGCCGAACCGATGCTCAACCCGGGCAGCGAAGCCTGGTTCGCGCAGAACCTTGACGACTTCCTCACCAGCTACGACTGGACTGCGCCGATGGCCATGCCGCTGATGGAAGGCCAGGACCTCAAGGGCTCCAACGCCTGGCTGGAAAAGCTCGTGGCCACCGTCAAGGCCCGCCCCGGCGCGCTGCAACGCACGGTCTTCGAGTTGCAAGCCAAGGACTGGCGCACCTCGGCCGCCCCCGATCTGGACGGTGCACAAATGGCCGAGTGGATGGGCGTGCTCAAGCGTCAGGGCGTGACCAGTTTTGGCTACTACCCCGACAACTTCCTGGAGAATTCGCCGGATCTGAAAACCGTGCGTCCGGCCCTTTCCAACCAGTGGAATCCTTGACTCATGTTCGACAGAATCCTCGCGCTTATCGTGTTGTCGCTGGTATTGGGTGTGCCCCTGGGCCTGATCTTTCTGGTCACCGGGCAGTTCCTGATGGACTTCGTCTTCTTCTATCCACTGTTCATGTCCGGCTTGTGGATCGCCGGCGGCCTGTACTTCTGGCTGCACTGGGAGCGCCACTGGCCGTGGGCGGATGACACCCCGGCGCCGGTACTCGCCGGCGAGCCGCTGATCTCGATCCTGATCCCTTGCTACAACGAAGGCGACAACGCCGCCGAGACCATCGGCGCCGCGTTGGCCCAGCAATACCGCAACATCGAAGTGATCGCGATCAACGACGGCTCCAGCGACAACACCGCCGCCGTGCTCGATGCGTTGGCCCTGAAAGAGCCGCGCCTGCGGGTGCTGCACCTGGCGCAAAACCAGGGCAAGGCCGTGGCCCTGCGCATGGGCGCAGTGGCGGCGCGCAGCGAATACCTGGTGTGCATCGACGGCGATGCGTTGCTTTCGCCGAACACCGCGGCGTACCTGGTGGCGCCGATGCTCGACAACCCGCGCCTGGGGGCGGTCACCGGCAACCCGCGGATTCGCACGCGCTCCACCTTGATCGGCCGGGTGCAGGTGGGCGAGTTCTCTTCGATCATCGGCTTGATCAAGCGCACCCAGCGGGTCTTCGGGCGGATCTTCACCGTCTCCGGCGTGGTGGTGGCGTTTCGGCGGGCGGCCCTGGACCGGGTCGACTACTGGAGCACCGACATGATCACCGAAGACATCGACGTGAGCTGGAAGCTGCAACTGGACCACTGGAGCATCTTCTACGAGCCCCGCGCGCTGTGCTGGATCCTGATGCCGGAAACCCTCGGCGGCCTGTGGAAGCAACGCCTGCGCTGGGCCCAGGGCGGCGCTGAAGTGCTGTTCAAAAATATTCGTGGCATCTGGCAATGGCGCCATCGCTACCTGTGGCCGCTGCTGTTCGAGTACTGCCTGTCCACCGGTTGGGCCTTCACCTTTTTGCTCTCGGTGATTTTCTGGGCCGTGGGCAAGGTGGTGACGCTGCCTGCCGCCATCGCCGTCGACTCGCTGATGCCGCCGGCCTTCACCGGCCTGCTGCTGGCGGTGGTGTGCCTGGTGCAGTTCGCGGTGAGCATCATGATCGACCGGCGCTATGAAAAGGGCCTGTGGAAAACCCTGTTCTGGACCGTCTGGTACCCGTTGGTGTTCTGGCTGGTGAGCCTGTTCACCACCCTGGTCAGCTTCCCCAAAGTGTTGTTCCGCCAACACCAGAAACGCGCGCGCTGGGTCAGCCCGGATCGCGGTATCAAAGCCCCCACTACGGATGTGCAGCCATGAACCTGATCCGAACCCAACAGCGCCCGGTGATGTGGGCCATCGACGTATTCCTGACCCTGCTGGCCTGGGCCGGGCTGATTATCCTGCTGGTGCGCGGGCTGGTGCCGATGCTCGACAGCCACGGCGGCCCGCGGATCGATGCGCCGATTTTCGCGGCGCTGGATACCTTGCAGATCTACCTGTGGATTGCCGTGTTCAACGCGATGGTACTGATCAGTTGGGCACGCTACCAGCAGCGACGTGGCAAGCACTTTGCCCAGCGGCGCTCGGCGGCCAAGGCCTTGAGCGACCAGCATTTGAGCGACAGCTTCAGCCTGGGGGAAGGTGACCTGGAGCAACTGCGCCGCCCGGGTGTGCTGGTGATTCATAACGACCACGAAGGGGGTGTGCAGGAAGTGACAGCCCATGTGTCCCGGCATGTGGAGCGGCCAGGGTTGAAGTTGGTGGCGGGGCAGGAGCGGACCAAGGAGGTTGGTTAACCGGGATATCGAAAAATGGGATCCAATTCACAAAATAACCGCGAACTTTTCTCATCTTTTGGCTACTAACCAGTCTTGATACCGCATTGATGGCCAAGTAATGGCAATTGTAAGCGCCACCATTGGAGGTGTATCAAAACTGTTACCGCTTGTCGGAATAAAAATTCCAATTGCAAGCAATTAAACGTTGCATGATTTATTTATTGTTAATAATCAGCAACTTATATGCCTGTTAAACATAACTTCCCACTAAGCCAGAATCTTGGCCCACCGGAAGTTCGATGTTAGTTTGCCGGCCCCCGCTTTTTCGACGGATCGAACATGTCTTTATTATTGCCACGGACTCGGCTGCTGCTGGGCGTTTGCCTGCTGACTTGCTTCGCACTCAATAGTGCGACGGCTGCGCCCACGCCTGGCGATCAGGACCTGATCCGCGACCGGCAAAACCGTCTGCTGGAAGAACAGCGCCGGCGCCTTGAAGACCTCAAGGAACTGCCCGGCAAAGAAGCCAAGCCCGAAGCGCCTGCCACCCCGGCCGACACCCGTTGCTTCCCGATCAAAGACATCGAACTCAAGGGTGCCGACAGCCTGCCTGCACCGGACCGCGAGCGCCTGCTCAAGCCGTATATCGGCCAGTGCCTGGGCGTCTCCCAGCTCAACCAAGTGCTCAAGTCGATCACCGACTACTACATCGACAAAGGCATGGTTGCCAGCCGTGCTTACTTGCCGCAGCAGGACCTTTCCACCGGCCACCTCCAGGTGTTGGTGGTGGAAGGCAAGCTCGAAGGCTTGAAGGGCGCCGACGGCAGCAACCTGTCCCCGCGCGAGCTGGCCATGGCCTTCCCCGGCAAGGTCGGCGAGCAGCTCAACCTGCGGGAAATCGAGCAGTTGGTGGACCAGTTGAATCGCTTGCCGTCCAAGCAGGCGCAAATGGAACTGACCCCCGGCAGCCAGGTGGGCGGCAGTGAAGTGCAGGTCAAGAACGTCCCGCAAAAGCCCTGGCGCGCCAGCCTGTCGCGCAATAACGACGGCCAGAAAAGCACCGGCGAACAGCAGTGGGGCGCCGGCCTTGAGTGGGACAGCCCGCTGGGCCTGGCCGACCAGTTGGTGTTGCGCGGCGGCCACGATGGCGTCAGCGACCATCAGAAAACCTCGAAAAACACCATGCTCTACTACAACGTGCCGTGGGGCTGGTGGAACTTCAGCTACACCTACAGCGAGAGTGATTACCGCACCTTTGGCGTAACCAACGACTTTAAATTCAAGCAGAACGGCGACAACGAAAACCACCAACTGCGCGCCGAGCGCGTGATCCATCGTGACGACGTGAGCAAGACCTCGGTGAACGTCGGCCTGTCGCACCTGCGCACCAACAACTACATCCTCGACGTGCGCACCGAGCCCAGCAGCAACCGCCTCAGTGAACTGCAACTGGGCATCAACCACGGTCGCCGCATCGGCAATGCCTTCGTCAACCTCGACCTGGGCATGCAGAACGGTATCGGCGCCTTCGATGCCCAAGCTGAAAACGAGCGCGATCAGTACGGCAATCGCCTACCCAACGCGCGCTACCGCAAATACACCGCCACCGTCAGCTACTTGCAGCCGTTCACGCTATGGGGTGAGTCGTTCAGTTTCTCCAGCCTGGCCACCGGCCAACGCAGTGAAGACATTCTGTTCAGCCCCCAGCGCATGAGCCTCGGCGGCTCGGCCTCGGTGCGCGGTTTCAAAGACCAGCAGCTCACCGGCGACAGCGGCGGCTACTGGCGCAACGACGTGCGCTGGGCGCGCCCGGTGACCTGGGACTGGATGCGCCCGGCCTTTGCCGAATACGGCGCCAGCGTCGGCTACGACCAGGGTGTGATCAGCAACGACCGCTATAACGGTGAAGTGCATGGCCGGGTCTCGAGCAACTCGTTGGAGTTGTTCGCCCGTGGCAAATACGTCAGCACCAGCGTGACCTTTGCCCATTCCCTGGAACGCCCGGCAGTGATGAGCGAGCGCGAAGCGCCGATCTACTTCCGCATGGATTTCTTCCTGTAATTCAACGCCCCGTTACATCGAGAATATGACAATGGATGTTCGCCACTTTGCCTTCCTGGCCCGCCAACCTTCTGCTGCGCTGAAACCGCGAGACTCGTTCTTCGGCCTGCCCAAGCGCGGGTTGGTGCTGATCCTGGCCAACGCGCTGTTCTGGCAGCCGCTGCTGGCCCAGGCCGGAGGCATTGTGGTCAGTGCGCCGGGCACCACCGTCGGCCAGGCCGGCAATGGCGTACCGGTGGTGAACATCGCCACCCCCAATGGCAGTGGCTTGTCCCATAACCAATTCAAGGACTACAACGTCGGCCCCAACGGCGTGATCCTCAACAACGCCAACGGCCCCATGACGAACACCCAGCTGGGTGGCTACATCGTCGGCAACCCCAACCTCAAGGGCGGCGCGGCCAGCGTCATCCTCAACGAAGTCAACGGCGGCAGCCCCAGCCAACTGCGCGGCTACACCGAAGTGGCGGGCCAGTCGGCCAAGGTCATCGTCGCCAACCCGTACGGCGTCACGTGCAGCGGTTGCGGCTTTATCAACACCCCCAACGTGACCCTCACCACCGGCAAACCGGTGCTCGACGCCAGCGGCCAGTTGCAGCGTTATCAGGTTGACGGCGGTGCCGTGACCATCGACGGCCAGGGCCTGAACGCCAGTAACGTCGACCGCTTCGAGATCATCACCCGTTCGGCCAAGATCAATGCGCAGATCAATGCACGAGAATTGACCGTCATTGCCGGGCGTAACGACGTCGATGCCAAAAGCCTGAAAGCCACCGCGCGCGCCGATGACGGCAGCGCAAAGCCCGAGCTGGCCATCGATTCCTCGGCATTGGGCGGCATGTACGCCGGTGCGATCAAACTGGTGGGCACCGAGGCCGGCGTAGGGGTGAAACTCGACGGTACGCTGGCCGCCAGTGGCGGCGACATCCAGCTGGATGCCAACGGGCGCCTGAGCATGGCGCAGACGGCGACCACCGGTAACCTCAAGGTCACCGCGCAGAACGTGAACCTGACCGACAAGGTCTACGCCGCCGGCAATGTGCAGGTGAGCGGTGCTGAAGAACTGGTCAACCAAAAGAGCCTGGCCGCTGGCCAACGCATCGAACTCAACGCCACCACCGTCACCAACCCGGGCATCATCGAAGCAGGCGTGCAGGCCGATAACAGCCGCAATGCCACCGGCGATGTGGTGGTGAATACGCAAACCCTGAACACCAGCGGCAACGTCCTGGCCAGCCGCTCGCTGAGCGCCACGGCCACCCGGGAACTGAACAACCAGGGCGCAGTGATCCAGGGTAAAACCGTCACGCTGAACAGTGCCAGACTGACCAACCAGGGCGCCACCGCGCGGGTGTATGGCGAGCAAGCGCTGGCGATCAACGCGCCGGCCATCGTCAACCTCGGCGGGCTGATTCGCTTCGGTGCCGATCAGGCGGCAACGCTGCAAACCGATTCGCTGGATAACCGCCAGGGCCATATCCAGGTCGCGGGCGGCAGCTTGACGCTCAACAGCGGCACGCTGAATAACACCGGCGGGCAGATTGTCGCGGGCAACCTCGGTGTGACAGCGGACACGATCAACAACCAGAACGGTTTCCTGGTTGCCGACGCCGTGACGGTCAACGCCGCCCGCCTCGACAACAGTGCCAAGGGCTTGATCAGTGCCGAGAAAGGCGCGCTCAACCTCACCGTCACCAACACCTTCAACAACAGCCAGGGTCATGCCCAGGCTGGCACTGACTTGAACCTGCGCGCCGGTGACGTCGCCAACCAGGACGGCAAGCTGGTGGGTGGGCAACTCACCGCTACCCTCGGCAGCCTCAGCAACAACGACGCAGGTGTACTCAGCGCGGATGCCGGCAAGTTGACCTTGACCGTCGCCCAACAGTTGAACAACGCCAAAGGTCACTTGCAGGCCGCCCAGGGCGACATCGAACTGCACGCCGCGAGCCTGGATAACCAGGGCGGCGCCATCATCGGCAAGCAGTTGCTGCTGGATGCGCGAAGCGGGCAGATCGACAACCGCGCCGGGCGTATCGTCGGTGACCAACTGGACGTCCGCGCCGGCAGCCTCGACAACCGCAGTGCCGGGTTGCTGGCCGGTGGTGTGCCGGGTGTGAGCGTGGTGCTGAACGACCAATTGCTCAACACCCAGGGCCGTATTCAAAGTGAGGGTGACCTGCTGCTGACCGGCAAGCGCCTGGGCAACAGCGCCGGGATCCTGCTGGGCAAGGCCCTCACTGTCACCGCGCAAGACCTCGACAACAGCAGCAAGGGCGCGCTGGTCAGCAATGACGGCGACATCACCCTCAACATCAGCAACCTGCTGACCAACACCAACGGCGTGATCGACGCCGCCGAACGCAGTGTGCTGGTCAAGGCCTTGACCACCCTCGACAACCAGGGCGGCACCTTGCGGGGCAAGCGCCTGGATATCGCGGCGCAAACCCTCGACAACGACCAGGGCCAACTCCTGGCCGGCAATCAGGGCGTGAGCTACCGCGGCCAGGACCTGAGCAATCGCCAGGGCATGATCCTCAGCGGTGGTGCGGCGGTCGACCTGACGCTGGGCACCTTGAACAACCAGGGCGGCACCGTGCAAGGCGACAGCTTGACGGTGACAGCCGACAGCGTCGACAACAGCCAAGACGGTACCAAGGCCGGCGCGTTGACCGCCTTGAAGAGCGACCTGCAACTGACGGTCGAGGCCTTGACCAACCGGGGCGGCAAACTGTTCGGCAAGGAGCACGTCACCGTCTCCGGCGCCACCCTGGACAACAGCGCCAACGGCCAGATCAGCGGCAATCAGCTCAGCCTGACCTCGCGTACCCAACTGACCAACCAAGGCGGCCTGATTGAGTCCAACCAGGGCCTGACCTTCAATGGCGGCAACCTCGACAACAGCGCGGGCGGCCAACTGCGGGCGATGGAAGGCGCCAGCAGCACCCTGACGGTCACCGACCAACTGAATAACCAGAACGGCATTCTTGAATTCGGCAGCCAGGCCTTCAGCCTCAGCGCCGGGCATCTAAATAACCAGGCCGGGCAACTGCAGCACGCTGGCACCGGCGTGTTCAGCCTCAATACCAGCAGCCTCAGCGGCAGCCAGGGCAGCATCAATGGCCTGGGCACCGCCGACTGGTCGTTTGGCCGGGTCGATGGCCTCGGCCGTGTGCAACTCAATGAAGCCTTGCACTACACCAGCACCCAGGGCCTGAGCCTCAAGGCCGGCGACCGCTTGGCCAGCGCCAAGGGTCTGACCCTGGATGTCGCCAGCCTGGATAACGCGGGCGAGTTGCTCAGCGACGGTGACCTGAGTGTCAACCTGACCGGCGACATGACCAACAGTGGCCGCCTTTCGGCCCAGCAAAAACTGAGCGTGGTCGCCAACAACCTCAGCCAGAACGGCGGGCGCTTGGCCGGCGGCACCACCACCCGCATCACCCTGGGCGGTACGCTGGATAACCTAGGCTACCTCACCGCACGCCAGCAACTCGACATTGCCGCCGCACACATCAACAACCGCGGCACCCTCGGTTCACAAGGCAACGTCAACCTCAGCGCCAGCAATGGCATCAGCAATAGCGCCGACACGCTGCTGTTCAGCGGCGGCGATCTGACCCTGCGCGGGAACAGCTTCAGCAACCTGTACGGCGACGTCTACAGCAAGGGCAACCTGAGTTTCGCGGCGCTCGATGGCGGCATGGCGGCGGGCTTCAGCAACCTTTCCGGTACGGTTGAAAGCGAAGGCAATATCGGCATCAGTGCGCGGAATGTGGAAAACGCCAAGGCTGAATTCGAGTTGGGCCAGACCATCACCACCGGCAGCCTCTATTGGCAGTGCGGCCAGCACTGCGGCGGGCACGACTCGTTCAAGCGCGGTCAAATCACCATCAACCAGACCTACCTTGAATCCGCGATCAAGGACTCGGCCTCTGCGCGCCTGGTGGCGGGCAAAGACCTGCTGATCCAGGGCGACAACGTCCAGAACCGCTATAGCCTGCTGGCGGCCAATGGCAACCTGAGCATCACCGCCAACGACCTGCTCAACCAGGGCGCCGCGACTCGCACCGGGCAGAACACCATCGTCATCGGCACCCCGCAGCGCATCGACACCGATGAGTGGGACCGGATGGAATACATCGACGTACCCGCCTTCAACGCAGCGGTGGCAGCGGGTAATTTCGATGAAGCACGCTTTGAGGTGCTCAAGGCCCGGTCGAGCGACTGGCGTTTCTCCGAACAAAGCAACGTCACCACCTGGACCGACAACGGCGGCCCGGGCTACACCGCGACGATACAGGCCGGTGGCGCGGTCAACCTCAACGTTGCGCGCACCCTGCAAAATGGCACGTTGCACACCAACACCCTGGAGCAACTGACCGGCACCCTCGGTGACGACCAGACCGGCATCCCCGTCGGCGGCATCAACATCAACCTGAGCAAGCACGTCAACGACGCCACCGCCCAGGCGCCAAGCAGCGTATTGCCGGTGACCAGCATCGCGCCCGACGGCCGCTACGTACCCGTGGACTACACCGGCGAGTCCTTCACCCCGGTCGACCCCACCACCGCGCCCGGCTTCCAGTTGCCCAAGGGCGACTACGGCCTGTTCATCAAAAACGCCGACCCCACCAGCCACTACCTGATCGAGACCAACCCGAACCTCACCACTGTGGCGGGCTTCTTCAGCTCCGACTACATGCTCGGCAAGCTCGGCTACAGCCCCGACAACGCCTGGCGTCGCCTGGGTGACGGGCAATACGAGTCACGGCTGATCCGCGATGCCGTGCTGGCGCAAACCGGGCAACGCTTCCTCGCCGGTGGCCTGACCAGCGACTACGACCAGTTCCGCTACCTGATGGACAACGCCCTGGCCAGCAAGGACGCCTTGCGCCTGAGCGTCGGCGTATCCCTCACTGACCAGCAAGTCGGCGCCCTGACCCACGACATCGTGTGGATGGAAAACCGCGTGGTCGACGGCCAGACCGTGCTCGTGCCGGTGCTCTACCTGGCCCAGGCCGACTCCCGCAACGTGCGCGGCAACAGCCTGATCCAGGGCCGCGACCTCAACCTGATGACCGGCGGCGACCTGATCAACGTCGGCACCCTGCGCGCCAGCAACAACCTCTCAGTGGCCAGCAGCGGCAACATCTACACCGGCGGCCTGATCGAGGCCGGCAACAACCTCAGCCTGCTGGCCCAGGACAGCATCCGCAATTCCATGGCTGGCGAGATACGCGGCACCCAGGTCAGCCTCACCACCCTGAAGGGCGACATCACCAACGACAACACCGCCATCCAGGTGCGCCAGGGTGCCGGCATGCGCACCCTAACCGACAGCAGCGCCGGCACCATCACCGCCCGCGAAAACCTGGCCATCGACGCTGGCCGCGACCTCACCAACCACGGCGCACTCACCGCCGGCGGCGATGCCGACCTGAAAGCCGGGCGCGACCTCAACCTGATCGCCGTCAGCGACACCAGCGAGATCCACGCCTTCAGCGACGGCGGGCACAAATCCACCATCACCACCGACGTGAAAAACCAAGCGGCCACGGTCACGGCCGGCGGCAACCTGAGCATGGTGGCGGGGCAAGACGTCAACATCATCGGCAGCAACGCCACCGCGGGTAAGGACCTGAACATTCAGGCCGGGCGCGATTTCAACGTGGCGTCTGTCAGCGATGTGCACAACGTCGAAGGCAAGGAAAAAGACGGCAAGAAACGCATTAAGACCG
Source organism: Pseudomonas sp. F9001 (assembly GCF_013385435.1). Taxonomy (NCBI): domain Bacteria; kingdom Pseudomonadati; phylum Pseudomonadota; class Gammaproteobacteria; order Pseudomonadales; family Pseudomonadaceae; genus Pseudomonas; species Pseudomonas sp. F9001. The sequence goes on along the minus strand of NZ_JACAPX010000020.1, from coordinate 50,454 downwards.
CGGATGAGCAGACCACGCAGTTAGCCAGTGTGCTGACGGCGGGCAGGGACTTTACGAGCCAGGCCGGGCGCGACACCACGCTGGTGGCGAGCAAGATCAGTGCGGGGAATGAGGCTTATCTGTATAGCGGGGATAAGTTGAATTTGCTGGCGGCGCAGAACAGTACTCATACGTTGTATGACATGAAGGAGAACGGTGGCTGGGGCGCGAAGAAAGAGCAGCGAGACGAAGTAACCCGCACCACGAACGTTGGGACCGAGATCAAGACTGGCGGCAACCTCACGTTGATCAGCGAAGGTGACCAGCGTTACCAGGTCGCGAAGCTTGATAGTGGTAATGACATCATTCTTAACAGTGGCGGGGCCATCGTCTTTGAAGGCGTCAAAGACCTTCATGACGAGAGCCATACCAAGAGCAAGGGTGACCTCGCTTGGTTCAGCGCCAAAGGTAAAGGCAACACTGACGAAACGCTGCGCCAGAGTGAAATGATCGCTCAAGGGCAGGTCGTTATCAAAGCTGTCGACGGATTGAAGATTGATGTCAGGCAGATCGATCAGCAAACCGTTAGTCAGACCATCGATACCATGGTCAAAGCCGATCCGAATCTGGCTTGGCTCAAGGATGCTGAAAAGCGCGGTGACGTGGACTGGCGCCAAGTCAAAGAGATCCACGATAGCTTCAAATACAGTAACTCCGGTTTAGGTGCGGGCTCGCAGATTGTAATAGCAATTCTGATGGCCGCATTTGTCGGGCCGTTGGCAATGACTGCGGCTGCAGGTGCTGGAGCAGGCGTCGCTGTCGCGGCAGGTGCGGGAGCCGTAGCGGCAGGCGCTGCGACCAATGCGACGGTTAGTGTCGTTAATAATCGTGGCAACTTAGGGGCGGTGTTCAAGGATGTCACCTCTTCGGATGCTTTGAAGGGGTATACGATTTCCGGTGTGACCGCTGGATTGACCGCAGCTTATTTTGATGGCTGGACCGGAACTCATACTGATCAGGCGACTAAGCAAATAACGGGGCCACAGCTCAACACATGGACTGGTGTAGGGCAGTTTGCCGCGAACCAGACATTGCAAGGCGGTACTTCAACGCTGTTGAGTAAAGCATTGGGGCAGGGCGGCAGTGGGAGTGAGGCGCTGAAAACTGCGCTATTCAATACCCTGGCAGCGGCCAGCTTCAATGCCGTCGGCGACTACACGAAAAAGTGGAACATCGAAAACGGTTCAATTCCCAAGATCGCGATTCATGCGATGGTCGGTGGCCTCTTGGCCGAAGCAACGGGTGGAGATTTCCGTACAGGCGCATTGGCAGCCGGCGCCAATGAGGCACTGGTCGTACAGCTTAACGACATCGTGAAGGGCGACAAGACATTGTTGTCCATGAGTTCTCAACTGGTCGGTGTTTTAGCTGCGGCCACACAAAAAGATGCAGATGCTAGCAAATTGGAGAAGGGTGGCTGGGTGGCGAAAAATGCCACGCAGTACAACCACCAGCTTCACAAGTCTCAAGCCGATGCGTTGGATGAACAGCGACGGTTCCATCCGGAAAAGGCTGATCGTTTGAATGCGGCGGCCTGCGCTTTGGTTAGTTGCGCAGAGTCGATCCCGACCAACGATGAAACCTATAAGGACTTCAAGGCACTTCAGGATCGCGGCGCCACTTTTAGTGAGGAGATCGCGTTACTTGAGGCGACCGGCCAGTTTGGTGGCCGTAGTTGGCAGGATTGGAGCGACGATACGCTCAATGCTCACGGCAAGGCGGTGCAGGTCGTTGGAGCAAGCAAAGACACTGCCCTTGGCCTAGTCGGAGGGGCTACTGCATATACCGGGATGGTGATGTCGTCACCCGCATGTGTTGGCGTTGTTACCTGTGCCTTACCCATCGGCTTAGGAGCGCTTGGCACCACCTCGATGGTGGGGGCATGGGATTCTGCTAGCCGGATTACGGCGGATTTTAAATCCAATGAGCCCGACCGAGTGCTAGCTTCTTTCTTTCCGGAAACCTTTCCAGGAGAGTCGAGCGTAACGTCTGACCTGGCATGGAGCACGGCGAAATCCGCAGCTCAGGCGGCTCTGTTTGGCGGCGCGAGTAAATACTTTAATGGTAAGTTAGCTGGAGAGCTTGCCAGTGGTGCAAAAGGGCTAGGTTCTGCTGGTACGGGCACGACGGCGGGTAGTAATGTTGCAAGTACGACGCCTAAAGTTGATGTTTTTTGGAATAAAACAACAGTTCTAGATAGGACTGTTTATCAACGTAACGACCTCTTTGACCCAGAGGCCCTATCGACCTGGAGAGTACGAGGTAAAACTGTTGAAGGCTCAAACCTTGAGAGGATGGCCTCGGGTCGAGCACCAATTGGGTATGATGGGAAATCAGTTGAGTTACATCATCTCTCGCAAACTGAAGTTAATGGATTCGCTGGTACTCGTGGTTCACTTGCAGAAGTTGGTTCTGTTTTCCATAGCCAGAATAGCAGTGTTCTTCATGTCCCATCCAATGCCGCTCAAAGCTTTAGGTATACTCGTTACAAAGACTCTGCAGAATACAGAAACCCTACGACTGACTATGTTTCAGTTCCTACGGATTTGAATGCAAAAACATTGACAAAGCAGGCTAAAGAGTTTAACTCTTATCAGTCGGATTATTGGAAGTTGCGGGCTCGGAGCGGGGAGTAATTAGGCGTGGATTATTCGAGAATAATTAATCTTATTAAAGAGTCGGATTACGTTGAGTTTGCTGATTATGGTGACGGGATTGCTGATGAGTGGATTTATAAAGCTGAAGCTCGTCTTGGGTTGAAGTTGCCTGATAGCTATAAATGGTGGCTGAAGTGTTATTCTGGCGGGGAAATATCTGGGGAGGAGATTTATAGTATCTACGAAATGGATTTTGATAGTGTAAGGGGGGGGGATATCGTTTATATGTCAATCGTTAACGGTCGAAATGGGTTGTGTGGGAAGGAGAGGCTATTTATCTGCGAACCGCCGGGTGCAGGGGAATCATTTTATTTTGCCACGGACGATGGTCTTAATGATGGAGAGTATCCTGTTTATAGGCTTGAACTTTCTGATCAAACTTCTAGTTTGTATGCGAAAAACTTTATCGATTTCTTAGAAAAAAGAATAATGTCTTTCAGTTGAATAACGATTCTGCGTTTAAAAAATGGTTGAGAAAGGCTCGGTGCAAAAGCGACAGGAGAATTAGCTAGTTCTGGTGGGAAACCCACTGTTGAGTTATTTGGTGGGAAGAATGCTCAAACTCCTGGTGCTATAAACGTGGATGTCCGAGCAGATATTCAGTCTGGTATTCGAGCGGACGCAACGAAACTTCCTTTCAAGGATAGTTCGGTGGGAGAGATTGTTGCTAGTAACCCATTCATTCCCAAGAGTGCAGGTGGTACTAACTCAATGATGGATTTTCTTCCGGAAGCTACTCGCGTGGTTGAGCCTGGTGGAAAGATATTTGTCAACGCAAATGCTGCGAACCCTTACGGAAAAATACCAAGTGCGTAAAGGGGACGGATTTATTTAAATATTTAAAAATCCAGATGAGTTGATTAAATAAATCCGTCCCCTTTGACCCCAAAACCTTCATCCCGATAAAAAATTGAGGCCTGTCGAAAATGTTGCCATTCAAGTTTGTGGACATCCCGCCTTCATATGACGCGGCCGAGGTTTTTTATGTGCGGATTGACCCGTCCATTGGGATTGCAGAGGAATTGATAAGATCGCTGTATTACCTGCTTTGGTTGCCGGGGTATTTTGGATTTAACTGGGATGCCTTATATGATTGCTTAAGAGATCTTAGCTGGATTCCATGCCACAAAATCGTCCTTGTACATGTGACTCTTCCAGAATTGCCAAGAGAGGATCTACAGGTATACCTTGAGATTCTACGTGATGCGGTCTTTGATTGGATTGGTGACGAAGGGCACGAGATAGAAGTAGTCTTCAGAGAAATTGATAGGCTTACGGTCGAGGATCTGCTAGACAAATAGCTTAAGCCGCTGGTGCAAAAGCAACTGGGGCCGCTGGCGGTGACGCTGAAAAGATTGTCACAGTCAGCAAAAGCCGCTTTCCTGAATCAGCGCAACACACCGAGGATGCTATTGACGCGGGTAAGCCTGGTACTCTGACCATAGATCGCGCGAATGCAGCATCACGCAGGCGTGACTCTTTGCGCGGTACTGAAACCAAGCCAGGCCTTGATCGTGATGAATATCCACCTGCAATGTTTCAAGAGGGTGGTCAAGGTTCCTCCGTAAGACATATCAACCCTAGCGACAATCGCGGGGCTGGTGCCTGTGTTGGTGCTCAATGTAGAGAGTTACCAAACGGAACGAAGATTCGAATAGATGTGGTGGATTAGAATATGTCCAGCTTGGAAAAATTGTTATCGAATGCAAGCTCATCTTTGAGTGATCATGCGCCGGAAATTTCTGGGCCGTCACATAGATTGGCCGGTGCTTTATCTGATCAACTTTTAAGGATGCTGGTTCAACGCAATGGCTTCTACGCCCTAGAAAGCGCTTTACATGTGTTTCCCACACATTCTAGTCAGGACGAAATTGGTCTTCGTGATTGGAATGAAGATACTCTTTGGCGCGGTGCTTATAAGGGTATTGCCGATGGTTGCTTATTTTTTGCTGAAGACATTTTCGGTGGGCAGTTCTGTATTAAAGATAACAAGATTTATATTTTTGACCCGGAAACCGGGGCACTAGAGTATTTGGCCGACGATATTGAAAGCTGGGCAAAAATAATACTTAGTGATTATGAGGCGCTCACGGGCTACCCGTTAGCGCATCAATGGCAAAAGAAAAATGGTCAGCTTCCCACAGGAAAACGTTTGTTGCCGAAGGTGCCATTCGTGCTGGGAGGAGAGTTTGTGCTGGATAATATGTATATGGCAGATGCTGTGGAGGGGATGAGGTTTAGGGCTGATATTGCCCGCCAAATTAAAGACTTGCCAGACGGAGCTGAGATTAAACTAAAAACGGTGTAAAGGGGACGGATTTATTTAAACAATTTAAAACTCCAGACGAGTTGATTAAATAAATCCGTCCCCTTTGACCCCTGCTCTTCTGCTAAGAGTTACCGCTGAGGGAGGGGCAGCAATGCCAAATCGTCTAACAGTCCTAGTTAAAGATGGGAGAATAGGTAATGGACAATGAAGAAGCGCTTAAAGTCATTGACAGTATGATGTGGGTAAAGAAAGCCTCAATTTTCCTTCTGTTGCTTGATTATGCTCTACGTAACCTTGACTCGGCGAGTGATACGCAAAAAAAATGTCAGGAGGCAGTTGATAAGTGTTGGCGATGGTTGTCTGATCGAGGGCTCAGTGCTGATGAATTAGCATATTATCTAGACTCCGATGATATGCAGAGCGGACCGCTGGCAGAAGGAAATTTTGCATCTGAAAGCGTAGAACAAAATAGTTTAATTTTAATATTGTTGGTGATCGGTTTTTTTGCCAATAAGGCCTATAAGATTGTAGGGCTACAAGAGCAAATGTCTGAGCCGGTATGTGAGGCGGACGAGAGCTCTGCTGTATATATTGTTGATTATATTGAACGGATAGGCTTGTCTGATAAGTTGAGTGTTTATCTATCTGCACACGTTTTGGAAAATAGGGGGCAATCCACGTTTTAATGCTGGCAGAATTGCTCTTTAACGTAAAGGGGAAGGATTTATTTAGGACGTAAAAGTGACGGATTTGTTTAAATATTAGATTTAAAAACTCCAGCTAGGTCGATTAAATAAATCCGTCCCCTTTGCCCACTGAGAGCTTGGATCCTCGCACAGTTAGCTACGTTGAGAGCAAGCTTGGTGTGAAAATAGGTGAATTAACAAGTTTTTGCAGGAATTCTGCTGGTGCATGTGCAGAGGTATCAGCAGTAGATAAGCTTGTCAGGTCAGGAGGGAATCCAGAAAATATCAAATTCACACAGGCTTTACGTCCTAAAACCATCAGGGATGAAGGTGGATACACCCCTAAAGCAGTTATAGAAACATGCCCGAATTGTAAGGTGACTTGGCCGGGGAATAAATGATGGTTATTGATGAACAATGGGTTCCAGGATTTGGAGAAATTGTTACTTGGTTTGCGATGGACAAAGCCGGTGCTATTGCCGTCATGGTGAATAACTGTTTTGGATCGTTACCAAAGGTTTTGTTGGAAGTTACAGCTGTGGAGCAGAAGCTTGATAGCTTAAGTGAGTACTTGTGGGAAGAGTCTGGTGATTACGAAGAATATCCGAAAGCTAAAAACGGTAAAACAATTCTTGATTTATACTCTGCCTGTGCATATCGTCACCTAGACTCTAGGGCTGAAGTGGAACGATGGATAGCGGATCGATCTTCACTCCAAGCCAGGCTGACAGAATATAACCTTCCAGCAATTAAAGGTGTCTATATATACCATGCTATAGAAGGTAGTGTGTCTGGGGAGGACTTCCCTTCCGGTTATGATGGAGAGTCTAAAATGGGGGACTATTTTCGCTACTTAATCCCTAGCGTTAAGGCTGGTATAGAAGATATTCCTTTTGAGCTTAGGGGGATAGTTGTTGTTTCTGATAGTCTGGAATTTTCAGATGTGAGTTTTTGGTCTGGAAGTTCTATTGATGAGCATTTCTCTCGTATGTATTGACGTAAAAGGGGCAGATTTATTTAAATATTAAATTTAAAAAACTCCAGATGGGTCGATTAAATAAATCCGTCCCCTTTGACCCAGTCCCCTTTGACCCATTAACCCAAGAGGTTCCTGCAAGGACAGAAGGACCTACTCGGGGTGCTTCTTTCGCCACGGAGTTTGATCCTAAAACGGGCAGTACGAGGCAATGGATGGAAAGCTATGACCATGCAGGAGAAGTAATCCGTGTCCACCCGAAAAGTATTAATGGGCAGCCGGTTGATGCTCAGCACTACCCTCCGACCGCAGCAGAGCTAAAGAGTTGGGGGCAGCAATGAGCATGGAAGACATAGTGGCTGACAGACTTGGAAGAGCAGTTGCTGATGGATTTGATATTTTTAAAATATCAAAAGAGGCACTTGATATTTACCAAGATCCAAACCTTTCTCTCACAAAAGATTTAGACATTGCGTTGTTGTCACTAATGGCAATGGTCGAAGGGCCAGAGTTTGAGATGACAGAAAAAGAATTTTATGATTTTTTATCTGATATTCGACAAATGTAGTTTTCAATATACCCAACTTGATCAGGCACTATCGACACCGGCCTTGCGCCGGTGTTTTGCACTCTATTTGCACCCTTTTTGCCGCCTTCCTGCACTCATCCTGTGAGCGTAATGCGTAAAGGGGACGGATTTATTTAAATATTTAAAAATCCAGATGAGTTGATTAAATAAATCCGTCCCCTTTGACCCTCTTTGACCCTAAAGATGCTTTAAAAGTTTTGCTTCATGGCAAGTGAGGTTGTTTAACCGAGTAAAAGGGGCGGCACCCAGGCCGCCCGGCTTTTACTCAGGATGGATCGGTATTGAGTCTGCGACTGATGACATCCAGCAAATCACACCCATCTCGCAGCGGAATCGCCAGCAATTGGGCGAAGTCTTGAAGCACCACAGCATCGCTGCTGAGCTGTTCACGGAAGGCCAGGTTTTCCAGCAGTTGGGTGACGGCGCGAATCCGGTACACGGCGGCGTCGTGGAGGACATCGAGGGGCGCATGGGTGTCGATAAGCAGGGCGGGGACGGTGCTGTCGTGGCCCGTGAGGGGCATGTATCGATTCATTGTCAGTACTCTGTTGGTGGATTAAGCCACCACTCACTCGTCGCCAAACGAATGGGTGGCAGCTGTACGCAGGTTGGCGAACCGGCAACAGAGTAAACCGGCAGACCCGGAGGTCTCCCGCGCACAGCCGCCATATCATGCACAGCTTTGCGGGTGCAAAAACACCTGCATAGAAGCGGGATGCTTTTGCGCTCTGTTGTCAGGTCGCCAAACCTGAATCGCCATATGGGCGACGGCCCGGACTATAAGCCCGCACCCAAACCCACGCAAGGCAGCAAAGTACTGGCTCAATCCCAATGCCTCATGTCTTCACCCCCATTGCCGACACACTGGCGTTGATTAAACGCATTCACCACCAACATTAAAGGACTGATGTGAAAAACCTTCTCCTGGTTCTCCTCTCCACCCTCATCCTCGGCGGCTGCGTCAGCCAGCCCCTCACGCCCGAGCATCGTGCGCAGGTCAAGACGGTCAAAGTGCTGCCCGTAAAGTGGGAAAAGAACATGGTATACATGGGCCGTGAACAAGCCTGGGGTGCGGCCCTGGGCGCCGGGCTTGGTGCGGGCGTCGGCATGGCCAGCGGCGCGTCCAAGCTGGGCACGGCAGCCTTGAGCGGCGCGGGGTTTGCCGCCGGCATGAAGGCGGGGCAACTGGCCGAGATGTCGACGCCGGCGGCGATCCTCACGGTGATGGACGCCGAAAATATCGACTTGGGTGTGTTGCTCAAGCAGGCCTTCGTTGATGCCTTGGGTAAGACGTCATCGCTCAAAGTGGTGGGTGACGACGAGCCGGCCGATGCGCAGATTCAACTGACGGTAGGCGAGTGGGGCTTTCGCCTGACCCAGGGTTTCAGCAGCGTGGTCTACCCGACGCTCACCGTGGTGGCGCGCATGGACCGTGGCGACGAGATGCTCTGGCGCACGGTGGAGTCGATCACGCCGTTCAATGGCCAGAATGTCTACGGTTACACGCCGCTCACTTATCGCACTGATCCTGAGGCGTTGCGCCGCGCGTTGACGGGTATCACGCAGATCTCCGGGAGTTATCTGGTGAAGGAGCTCAAGTAGACCAGCGAGAGGTCTCCGCGTGGCTTGCGGTGGCTGATCCTGACGCGAGCAGTTTGATAGAACTCGCCGAGCACCTTGAACATTTTGTATATCCCATTGTCTTTACCCCGCCCACCCGCAACCGGTCGGGCTGCATGGACTGCAGCGTTTTCAAATGACATTAAGGATTAATGTGAACCTCGCCCCCCAAGCCTCTTTTCTGTCACCGCCCGCTGTGGTGCACAGGCGCGCGCCTGCGTTTCAGGAAGGCACCCTGGGGGAATGCATTCGGATCAATTGATCCCTCGCTTAGCACACCTACTGCCGCCGGGCCTATTGGCGGCTTTTAATGTAGTTCATGGAGTTTGAAATGAAGCGTAAGCAGTTCCAGAAAAGCCTGTTGGCACTCATGGTCGGCGCAATCAGTACGCAAGCGCTGGCGGTGGAATTCGACCTGGGGCAGGGCAAGAACATTTGGGTCGGCGAGACCTTTAATGAGTCATTGATTATCAACGGGACGTTCTCCGAAGTAGTGGTGCCGACCACCACCAACCCTGCCGGACTGGGTGTGGCCAACACCACTATCCAGGGTTCGTTGATCAACCGTGCCGACATCACTCTGGATTCCCAGGGCGCCGCCATCCGTGCGATTGCCCTGGACCCGCTGTTCTGGTCGGGCCCGCAGAACCTGAGCCCGGGAACTGTCACCGGGGACGTGGTCCAGGCGGGCAACATTCTTATGAAAAATGGGGGTTACGAGGGGCTTGAGATCGGCGCGACGACCATCGGTGGAAGTGTCATCAACTCCGGCACCATCCGTTCCACGCTGCCCCTGACGCCGCCGGCTTCACCTTCCTACGTGGATGGCGGCGAAGGCATTTACCTGCATGGCACCACCATCGCCGGCGACGTCTCGAACACCGGTGTGATCGACATGAACGGTGATTACGCCATCGGCCTGATCCTCGACCGCCAGAACAATCTGGGGACCACCGTCGGCGGCAAAATCCTCAACGCCGGCACGCTCAAGGCGACGGGCGAGGGCGCCTGGGGCATCGAGGTGGAAACCGACACCAACCCTCTGCGCATCGAAAACAGCGGCCTGCTTTCTGCCAACGGCAATGACGCCAAGACGGTGATGTTTCTAAACGGTACGGTCGACTACATCCTCAACACCGGCACCGTCGAGGCCACGGGCACCAACGCAAATGCCTTCGAGTTTGCCGGGGCAACCTTTGCCCAGAACAGCGCGACCGGCGCGCGCGGCATCGTTAACCGCGGCACGATCAGCGCTGATGGCACAGCGATTCATGTAGATGCCGCGGACCAGACCTCGGCGTTCGAGATCAACCAGCAAGCCGGCGAAATCCGCAGTAACGCCGGCATCGCCATCGACGCCGCCAACCTTGCCACGCTGAATTGGACCGGCGGCAAAATCACCGGCGACCTGCTCAACTTGAGCGCGGTGAATGTCGCAGGCCAGGCCGATTTCACCGGCAGCCGCATCATCGCGCCGGTATCGGTCAACTCGGGCTCGCTGAACCTGTCGGCGCCCGGTACTGCGATCACTGGCAACCTCAACGTTGCTAGCGGCGCAGGTATTGATATGCACCTGGCCGACAGCGTAGTGCCGACCACGCCGTACCTGACTGTCAACGGTGCAGCGAATTTCGCCCAGGCTTCGAAGCTGACCGTGAGCGCCAAGCCGGGCGACTTCGCCAGCACCAACAACGGCACTCAGTACACCCTGTTGCAAGCCACCAGCGTGCAAGACAATGGCCTGTCTGTGGCCAGCTCGTCCTCTCTGCTGAACGTGCTGAGCTACTCGGCCGACGCGCAAACGGTCAAGGCCGTGGTGGCGGTTAAAGACAACCAGCAAGTGCAGCAGGAGCTCGCCGCGGTGGGCGCCGGCGCTGCGTCAGCGACGGCGGTGAACACCTTTAAAAACGACGTACTGAGCGGACTCAATCAGAACGACCCAGTGTTCCAAACCCTGGCTGACGCCGGCACAGCACAGCAGCTTGCTCAGGTCAGCGAACAACTCAAGCCGGACGTCAATCGCGGCGCCCTGGACGTGGCGTTGTCGGGCCAGACCGTGGTCAACGGCGCGATCTTCAACCGCCTCACCGACCAGCGCGAAAGCCACCAGGTCGGCGGCGTGTGGGTGCAGGGCCTGAGCAGCAACATGGACCAGGACGGGCGTGGCGGCAACAACGGCTACTCGGCCAACAGCAGCGGCATGGCCGTGGGTGTGGACGGGCGCTTGAACGACACCACCACGTTGGGCGTGGCTTACAGCTACCTTAACTCCAACATCCATTCCGACCTCGGCAACAAGACCGATGTGGAGGGCCATGCGCTGTCGCTGTACGGCAACTGGTCGCTGCAAAACTGGTTCGTCGACGGCAGCCTCAGCTATGGCCATAACGACAACGACAGCAAACGCCATATCGCCGGCACCACAGCCAAGGGCAGTTACGACAGCAATGTGCTGTCTGCCAGTGTGATCGGCGGCTACAGCTTCAAGCCGTCGCAGGCCGTGGTGATCGAGCCGCGCGTGGCAGCGCGTTACGCCAACGTGCGCATGGACGGTTTCGACGAGAAGGGCTCCTCGGCCGCGCTGAGCACCCAGTCGCAACGCTATGAAGTGGGCGAGCTGGGCGCTGGTGTGCGCTTGGCGGGCAATTTGCCCATGGGTGCCGGTAGCTTGCAGCCGGAAGCAACCTTGATGGCGTATCACGACCTGATGGGTGATCGCGTCGCACAAACCTCCAGCTATGTGCTCGGCGGTTCTGCGTTCACCGTCACCGGCGCTTCGGTGGCGCGTGACAGCTATGAAGCCAGTGTCGGCGTGAACTACCAGGTGTCGGACTTTACCGTGGGTGCCAGCTACACCCGCCAGGCCCGCAGTGGTTTTGATGCCGATGGGGTCATGCTCAAGGCGCGGTACGCGTTTTAAGTATTACGGCCGATAGAAAACGGCGTCGGGCTGCGGTTCTCCCACGTAGCCCGAGCCAGACTTTTAAATGTGCTCAAGGAAGTAACCCATGAAAAAGACCTCACTCTTAATCCTCGCCCTGGTCTTGGCCGGCTGCCACTCCACTGCCAGGAACTCCTCGCCAAGCCTGCTGACGGACGGCGTCCAGTTGCAGCAGAAAAAGGTCGAGGTGGACGCCGAACACGCCAAGGTCATCATGAAGGCAACCGGTTTTACCTATCCGGTGCAGTTCTCCGTACGCCGTAGTTCCGATGCAGACCAGCGACCGGAAATCCTCGGGACGGTGGTGGATTCCGGCCGTGGCAAGGTATTCGGCTGGATCGCCAAGATGAACGAAGTGGGCAACAGCGCCGTCGCCAAACGCTTCCCGCAGTTGGAAGTGCAGGCTGACCCGGGGCAGCCCTTTGAAGTGATCGGCGAGTCACGGGTCTACAACGCCAACTATGTCGGCCTCGTCAAAACCTATGTGTATGAGTGCGGCCCCATGAGTTCGACCTTCAAGCCTGAGAAGCAAAAGGTTTACCTGGTGGAATTCGTGATTGTCGGGAAGGGCTGTGAGCAGCATGTGTATGACGTAACTGCGCCTAACGAGCGTGTCCCGGTGGCGACTGTGGCGGCGACAGGAAATATTCCGTCGCTCTAACTTGCTTTAACCCGAATCGCCAGCCCCTTGCGTCTGACCTTGTGAACGGATCATTCATTCACGAGGTTCAGCCCATGTCCCGTCCTCTTCTGCTGTTGCGCCCTGCCGCCCAAGGCTTCACCGTGACCCTGCTGGTGGCGCTTGCCGGGTGTGGGCTCTCTTCATCCCGTGATGTGGCCAAGCCCGCTGAGTCGGCGCCTGTCGTGGAGGTGCAAAGTGAGCCCGCCAGCGTCCAGGGGGCCATGGTCAAGCGGATGGTTGCGCCTGCACCGATGGCGTCGCGATTGGTCATGAACGACTCGATCGCCATGCAATACCAGACCGAGCCTCGGGAGCAATATCAGAACCTCCCGGACAACCCAATTCGCAGCGTTGCCGAAACACCGGTCTCCACCTTCAGCGTCGATGTCGACACCGGCAGCTATGCCAACGTACGACGTTTCCTTAATCAAGGCAGCCTGCCGCCCGAAGGTGCTGTGCGACTTGAGAAGATGGTCAATTACTTCCCTTATGACTACGCCTTGCCCACCGACGGCTCGCCCTTTGGCGTGACCACTGAAGTAGCACCGTCACCCTGGAACCCCCACACCCGACTGTTGCGCATCGGCATCAAGGCCTCGGACCGCGCCGTGGCGGACCTGGCTCCGGCTAACCTGGTGTTCCTTGTGGATGTGTCAGGCTCGATGAATCGCCGCGAAGGCCTGCCTCTGGTCAAGAGCACCCTGAAATTGCTGGTGGACCAACTGCGCGACCAGGACCGCGTCTCGCTGGTGGTCTACGCCGGCGAATCGCGGGTGGTGCTCAAGCCCACCTCGGGCCGCGACAAAACCACGATCCGCAATGCCATCGACCAACTTACCGCCGGCGGCTCCACCGCAGGCGCGTCGGGGATCGAAATGGCCTACCAAATGGCCCGCGAAGGGTTTATCGACAAAGGCATCAACCGCATCCTGCTGGCCACCGATGGCGACTTCAACGTGGGCGTCAGTGACTTCGACAGCCTCAAGCAAATGGCCGTCGACCAGCGCAAAAGCGGCGTGTCCCTGACCACCCTCGGCTTTGGTGTGGATAACTACAACGAACACCTGATGGAACAATTGGCCGATGCCGGTGATGGCAACTACGCCTACATCGACAACCTGCGCGAAGCCCGCAAAGTGCTGGTGGGCCAACTCAGCTCGACCCTCGCTGTGGTGGCCCGGGATGTGAAGCTGCAAGTGGAATTCAATCCGGCGCAGGTCAGTGAATACCGATTGCTCGGCTATGAAAACCGCGCCTTGAAACGTGAGGATTTCAACAACGACAAGGTCGACGCCGGCGAAATCGGTGCAGGGCATACAGTGACCGCGTTGTATGAGATTGTCCCGAAGGGTGAACAGGGTTGGCTGGAGCCACTGCGCTACGCATCGGCGGCCAAGGCTGACGGTAAAACTGATGAGTTGGCGATGTTGCGGGTACGCTACAAACCAGCGGAAGGCGGCGATAGCCGACTGATCGAACACCCGATCAGCAACCAGCACAGCGGCAAACCCAGCGACGACCTGCGCTTCTCTGCTGCCGTGGCCGCCTTCGCCCAGCAACTCAAGGGTGATGGCCGCTACACTGGCAGCATGAGTTTCAAGGACACGGCCGCACTGGCCCGCTCCGCCCGGGGCGACGACCCCTTCGGCTTGCGCGGCGAGTTTGTGCAACTGGTCGAATTGGCCCAGAGCCTCCAGGCCCCGGCCAAACACTGATCCACCTCAAAGGAGTGCGCCACCTGATGGATTCACCCAGCGACGAAGCCCTGCTGTCCCGCTACCGCAGCGGCGACGGTGCAGCGTTCGAGGCCCTGTACGCGCGGCATCGACAGGGCCTGTACCGTTTTCTGGTGTCCTTGAGCAACAAGGCCGAACTGGCCGAGGAAGTGTTCCAGGACACCTGGCTCAGCCTGATCCGCAGCACCAGCGAGCCACAGGGCCGGGCGAGTTTTCGCACCTGGTTATTCCAGATTGCCCGCAACCGCCTGATCGACCACTGGCGCAAACACGGCATCCACAACCCGCTGCACGACAGCTACGATGAGCAGCTTCACGGCCAGCCCGACGACAGCGCCGGGCCTGAGCAACTGCTGAGCCTGAGTCGCGACCAGGCGCGCCTGGACAGCGCGTTGCAAGACTTGCCCGAAGATCAGCGCGAAGTGTTCCTGCTGCGCCTGCATGGCGAGCTGGAAGTGCCACAAATCGCCGCGCTCACCGGCGCCCCACTGGAAACGGTAAAAAGCCGCTTGCGTTACGCCCAGCAGAAACTGCGCCGACTGCTGGCCGAGGAGGTACCCGCATGACTGACCCCCGACATACCCAGGACTCGAACGACGAGCTGCTGATCGAGCATTTCCGTCAACACACCAGCGGCGAGCCGCCGGCTTCCCTGGACGCCTTCATCCTGGCCACCGCCCACCGTGAAGCACCGGTGCGGCAACCCGGCCTGTGGCAGCGTTGGTTACAGGCCTGCCAACGGCCGCGCTGGCAGATGGCGTTTGCCACCGTCGCGGGTGTGGCCCTGATGATTGGTTTGGTCACGCGCTCGCCGGTGCCGCAGCCGGAGTTATCCACAGGGACTTACGCGGCCGCCCCGCAGGAACTGGCCCGCCCGGCCCCGGCTGCCGCGCCGATGGCTCGATTCTCCGTGGCTCCGCAGGCTGACAGTGCGCCTCAGGTGCAGGCAGAAGTCGCGGGTTCGCTGGCGGATGAGCCGGTGGCGAAGATGAGCAAGCGCGCGGCTGTTGTGCTGCCGTCATTGGAGCAAGGGCTGCAGGAAATCCTGCGGTTGCGGCAGGCGGGAGAGGCGAAGGCGGCGGATGAGAAGCTGTTGGAGTTGCACAAGCGCTTTCCCAAGGAGGATCTGCCGGCGCGGTTGGAGGCGTTGAAAAATCCTTGAGGTGGGGGTCGCCAGCCGGTGGTTGACGAGAGACTTCCGGCCTTTATAATCATTTGCAACACGGCCCCTGTCGGTTGATGCGCTTCGGTGCAGCAATTGCTCAGGGGTTTTTTATTGCCTTGATTTTTTCGATTACCAATCGCGCTCCTGCCAGTGGTGATCCACTCCCATGCCCTCCAAATTCAGATCAAGGTGGGACAAGTCTGGAAAGTCATTCTCCAATAGTGCTTTCAGCCGTCGTCCCCAGCTTGATGACGGATTGATGACCTTCATCAAGTGGTGGGTGATACACAAGAGCATAAAAGGCCGCGCGCGTCGGTGTGCATCATCATGGAATGCGGCCAGTGCAGGAGCTTGTTCCTCAGGTGGCAGTTTTGGCTGATCAACGATGTTCCGATTCCACAGGCGACTGTGATGGGCGCATACGTTTCGCAGGTAGTTCAGGCTGCGCAGCCAACTGGCGAATCCGCCTACTCGCTCGACGAGGCCCTAAATCTCAGGCGGACGCAGCACCAGATGGGGGGGCACGCACTTGGCAGATGTGAAACAAGGTCGCTACGACGTCCCAAAAGGCCAGGCATCGGTTGCGCCTCAAAAAACGGATCATGAATATCTGGGTAGGCGCTATGATTGCACCAAATTGAAGGTAATCAGCGCTTGCCTGCAGTAGGCATAGCGAGCCCATCGGAGGTTGATTCGTGGAAAGGAGTCCAGCTTCATCACGGCAGAATAGGTGTTTAAGTGTGAGACGAGCTGCTGTGCTCTTAGGAGTTCGATGCACCATAGCGTTATCTATTTTAGGGATAGTCAAAGGTATTGCACAGCAAAGTAGGTGCATTTTAGGGGGGGATTATGAAAGATATACCATTTAACGTTTCCGCCAGAACCGCAAGACTAATTGGCAGAGAAAACGTGTCATCTGCTGAAGGTGCACTTATTGAATTAGTGAAAAATAGTTATGACGCCGACGCGTCATTTTGCATTGTGTATTTTGATGATAAGTTTGTTGAACTTCCAGATGCGCTGAACTCTCTTGAGTACGAAGAGTTTAAAAAGATACTTGAAGAGTTAGAGCTGCAAGACGTTCTTTGTTTTTATTCGCTTGATTTGTTTATTGAGTCGTATGTTTTTTCAAGAGAGGCCTACGAAAAAGCTTTCACCACAGAGCAAAAAACAATTATAGAAAAAACGTTATCTGAAATTGGTAAGGTTTACATCCTTGATAACGGCGAGGGGATGACCGAAGATGTTATTGAAAGTGCCTGGATGACAATTGGTACTGATAATAAAAATTATAATTTTGTGTCTGTGAATACTGGTCGAGTGAAGTCCGGAGCTAAAGGGATTGGTCGTTTCGCGTTAGATCGGCTAGGGGAAGAATGTGAATTATTAACAAAAACAAAAGATTCAAAAAAATGCCTTTTGTGGAAGGTTAATTGGAACGATTTCGACCAGCAAGGGTTGACCATCGACGGTGTTAACGCAAAACTTGGCTTCATAGATCGCTCTTTACAACATAACCTCTTAGACGCATTAGGTGATGACTTAGCGCAGTTTCATGATGTTGAAAGTTTAAGGCAGGGTAGTCAGATTAAGATTTCCCGCGCGAGGGATTGTTGGAAAAAGTCTAATATTGAGAAGATATTTTCAGAGTTAGCATCATTAGTACCCCCCGCTGAGGCTGGGGGGTTTGATGTTTATGTTTATAGCAGAAGGTATAAGTCAGAATTTGGACAGGTGTTGCCGAGTATCTGCGATGATTTTGATTATAAGCTCTCTGCTCGAATGGATGATGATGGAGTAATAAACTTCGAAGCGACTCGGCAAGAGTTGGACGTTACTCGTCTCAGTGAAGAACTTCTGAATAGATCGTTCTTCAAAGATCCAGCATATACAAAAAATAAATTGTTTGGTGAGTCGGTAAAATATACTAAAACGCTTTATCAACTTATTCCCGGTCTGAAGGAAAGCAACGAGAAAGCTCATGAGTTAATTGGTAGATTTGATTTTACCTTATATTTTCTGAAGCGAGTAAGCGACAAAAAAGATATTGAGATATTTTTGCATCGTTCTTATAACAGCGATGCTCGTAAGCGGTGGCTTGAACATAATAATGGTGTTCGTATATATCGAGATAATTTCAGAGTACGCCCTTACGGTGAAATCGGTAAGGCTTCATGGGATTGGCTGGGACTAGGTAGGAGGCAAGCTGAGGATCCATCGGCGCTCAGATCGGGGCGCTGGCGAGTGGGTCCTCAGAATATGTCGGGCATCATTAATATTTCCAGACTAAATAATTTGGGCTTGGAAGATAAGTCTAGTCGAGAAGGTATTCAGGAAAATGAGACGTTTAGTCTATTTAAATCCGTAGTTGAGGCTGTTGTTAAAGAGTTTGAACAAGATCGAAGCTCTTTGTATAAAGAGGTTTACGCTTTTTATAACGACAATAAAAACACTCCAACAGATGATGAGCTCAATCCAAAGCAAGAGGAGGATGCAGAGAAGTTAGCTCAAAAGATTTTTGAAAACATTAAAAAAGAACATGCTGAGGTTAAGGACGATTCTGAAAAGCTGGCGTTAGCCCTCCTTAAGGAAAAGGCTCGCACTCGGGAGATTGATGATCGATTAGAGGATATGAAGAAGGAGAATTCTTTATTGAGGGTTTTTGCTTCAAGTGGAATCACGATTGCATCTTTTACTCATGAGTTGGATAGTTTGAACTCAAAGCTTGGTAATCGGTTTGACCAGTTAGGAAATCTCATTCGTAATTACGCGGATTTGGATGTAGATGCTAGAGAACTAATTCCAGATTTTAAAAATCCATTCAAAAGAATAGAAATGCTGCGGAGAGACGATGAGCGAGTTAAGAACTGGATAAAATACTCGTTAAGAACTATTAGAAAGGATAAGCGAAAAAGAGTTAAGATTAATATAAAGACATACTTGGAAAATTTACGTGATGAATGGATGGGTACGCTCTCAGAGCGGCAGGTTTCTGTGCGAGTCGAGGTCGATGATTCTTCACTTTGCTTGAAAGCCTATGAGATAGATCTGGATTGCATATTTAATAATTTAATCATTAATTCAGCAGATGCTTTTAAACGGCCAGGTTTTTCCGGTGGGCGCGTAATTACAATTGGCTCCAGGGGAGTAAGTGGTAAAATACTTTTTGATTATAAAGATACAGGTCCTGGCCTTTCTCAAGATATCCAGAATCCTCTAGATATTTTTCAGCCGACATTTACGACGAAGACCAACAGTCTGGGCGAAGAAATAGGTACTGGACTTGGAATGTGGCTCGTCCAAAAGACAATTGAAGAATATCGTGGTAAAGCGCTACTTGGGCGTGGGAATGGTTTTAATATAACAATGGAGCTGAAAGGATGAATAAGGGGCGGGTGGTTTATATTGATGAAGATCCTGATGATATTGTTTATTTTCAGGAGTTTATGGACGGCCACTTTTCGTTGGAGATTGTTCAAATAGTTAATGATTCAGATTTGAACGATGTGGTCGACGAGATTATGAATTCACCTCCAGATGCCATCGTGACAGACTTTATGTTGAACGAAAAGGCAACTGTAGGTTTTAATGGTCAGGCGTTAATAGAGCTGGTGCAAGAGCGTAATAAGCATCTTCCCTGTTTCTTGCTGACATCGCATGCGCCAGATGCACTGGAGGCCACACATGATGCGCGTTTAGTTCAAGCTAAAGCGGTAATGATGAAGGATGATTTGAAATCCCTATTTAGAGCCCAGATAGCTAAGGTTATTGAAGATCATAGGGTTCGTCTGAGTAGTTCTGGGGAGGAGTTTGAAGCTCTGCTTTCGCTGCCGCGTGAAGGCCTCACAGCTCAACAGAGACAAAGAATCATTGAGTTGGACGGCTATCTTGAAGAGCATGGTCTTTCAGGCGCCATGCTTCCCAATGAGTTAAAAGAGGATCGTAGTTTAGAACTCTTGACTAAGTTGGTTTGCCAAGTCGATATGTTGCTAAAACGCGAGGGTGGGGTGTGATGTATCCTATTCATTCTTCTCGTCCGGAACGACGCGCCTCTGTAGAACAGAAAAATCGCTACTCATTATATAAGCTTGAGTTAAGAGAAGATTTTATTTCGAAATGTGGTTACTGCGATACACCCGATTACTATTCTGGTGGGAGGCGAGGTTTTCATATTGATCACTTTGCTCCAAAGTCAAAATTTGATGCGCTTAAAAATGAATATAGTAATTTAATTTATTGCTGTCCGATATGTAATATTGGGAAAAGTGATGATTGGCCAGGAGAAAGGTCCGATATTTCCTATGTTGGCGAGGTCGGATATGTTGATCCCTGTCATCCGGATTACCATAACCATCTAGCTAGAGGTTCCGATGGGGCAATTGTACCGCTGACTCCTTTGGGGGGATATATATACAAGAAGCTCAAATTTAATTTGCGGAGGCGTCAAATTTGTTGGCTTATGGAACGTATGGAGCAGCAGCTTGTTGAACTAGCCAAGATTGCTGATAAGTCGGAAGGAGAGAGCCAGGAAGTAAAAGCGCTTTGTGAGCTAACACTTAAGTATTTTGAATATGCGGGAATGCTAAAGCGTGAACAATGATTTTTTAGAGAAAATCGAAAGATCTAGAGTCTCGACCATCAATGAGATTGCGGCAGAAAAAAAGAAGTTAGCGGAGCAATATTTTACCCCCGCTAGAGTATCGGCAATTATGGCTGAGATGTTTTCCGCTCGCCCTGGGCAAACTGTATCAGTTTTGGATCCTTGTTGTGGCGTTGGAAACTTGTCGGCTGCTGTTTTGAACCGTGCTCAGCGGGAACATGAACACGCTCTATTTACCTTGATAGAAAAAGACGGCTTTCTAGCAAAGTTAGCAAAGGATAATTTTTTCGATATAGCAGATACCAACGTAATTCATTCGGACTTTTTTGATTGTTTTCCAAAACTTTCTACCTATGATCGGATTATCCTTAACCCCCCATATTCAAAAATTCTTGCGGGCACTGATATAGCTACGTTTTGTATAAATCACCTTGGGTATAAAGAAGCAAATATTTACTCGGCGTTTGTGTCGTGTTGCTTGAAATTGCTTTCGGACGATGGCGAGTTAATAGCGATTATTCCTAGAAGTTTTTGTAACGGCCCATTATTTAAGGGTTTTCGAAACAGTATTCTGAAGAGCTATTATCTGCAGGAGATATATCTTTTCGAGTCAAGAAAAATATTCTGGGATTCAAGCGTTCTGCAAGAAGTTATGATTCTTAAAATTTCGAAAGAGAATGTAGAGTTTGTTCGAATTTCTCATGAGAAAAATAATGGTCAAATTTCAACTAAAGAAATATGCCGTGATAAGGTCTATTTTAAAGGAGACTCGCAAAAATTTATTCATATCCCCCTAGCGGCGGGCGACGATGAACTTTTAAGTAAAATTGCTAAATTCAGCCAGACTCTTCTGACTTTAGGTTTGCGCGCATCTACAGGGAAGGTTGTAGATTTTAGGTGTGGCGATTGGTTGTTAGAGAGGAAAGGTAAACGTTCTTCGTTCCTTTTGTACCAAGATAGTATTGGGCTTGATGCTTCGATTGCTTTTGGGAGAGGGGTTGCAGCGAAACGTAGGTACATTAAAGTATGTGACGAGTCTATGTCCGTTCTAATTCCGAGACAGAATTATATTCTAGTGAGGCGGATTTCTTTTAAGGAGTCATCCACAAGAATTGTAGCCGCTCCCTTCTTAGAGAAATCATATGAGGGTGAATATTTGGGAGTCGAAAATCATTTGAATTATATCTGGGGTGAGAAGGTAAAACTTAGTGGTAATGTTTGTGTTGCACTCTTTGCGTATCTTTCTACTAAAACAATTGATTCATACATACGCAGATTTTCCGGGCACACACAGATTAATGCCGCCGATTTGAATTCGATTCCGATTCCAGGTCTTGCGGAGTTAGAAAGCTTTGGTGAGCATAACGCTGATATATCTATGAGTGAGCTTGTAATTAAAGCCGAAGAAAATTTTTTTCGCGATGCGTAGTGGTGGTGCGGATAAAAGTGGCGTACGGGTTTCGGTTTAAATAAAATGGCTGCAAGTTTTGAGGTTTTATAAGAAGAAGTCCCTAAAGAGCCTTCAGCGCTTTGTGATTTTCGATCTTTGTTTCAATCAATTCATCGGTATTCGGATTTTTGTAATTTTTCAGTTGTCGAGTCTTGCTAATGCCGGGTGTTCCATTCTAAGTCGAGTGCTCTTTGTGCTTTAGAATTTAACAAATTTATGATGTGCTTCAAGCTAAAGTCGTATTGATCCATAAGACCAAATAGCTTGGTTTCGAATTCGATTCCTCTATTCTGGCCGGAATCACCCTTTAGGGCTTTCAGAGCCTGGAACTGCTTAGCTAGGCGTTTTCAAGCTGGCCGTACTCGGCAAGTTTAGATATTAGTGTTTCCTGATATACTTTACAGGTGCTCATATCTTTATAGGATTGCAGCTTAAGGATTCAGTATCATTTTCAAACTTTTATTTTCTTCCGATATGGCTCAATTAAGTACGGATTAAGTTGAAGGTAAGTATTTCGGCCGTCTTAGTTTTGCGTGTTTTGATAGCCCCGATTTTAGTGGTTGTCAGATGGTTTCTGCGCGCCTTTAAGGTTTAGGTCCAACCCGCGCTACTTTGTATTCGAGTGATCATGACCTCTATCCTGACGGGTTTTAAACTGCCCGCGTTACAGCGATAGGATGTCCTGCACGGTGTATTTGCTTGAAAGCTCCGACCATTCACGTCTGCTCCATTTGTCGAAGCCATCACTCTGTTTTGGAAGCACCATTTTCTCAGGCTGAGTTGGTCGCCCCCCAGCATCCCCTCAACAGCCCAGAGCTTGCTCCCCAAATCCATCAGCACTTGGGCTTTTTCGTTCCACTGTTCTTCCAATACCGTCCGTGCCAGGAACATAGCTGTTCTTTCGATGGCATTGTATTTCTTTTGAGCCTCATCGATGTGTTGGTCGACGGTGACCAGTTCCTTTTTCAACGCTGTAATGATTAAGTGTTGGCGACGATTTTGCTCGGTTGCAGTTGTGAGGTTTTTCGCTGCTTTCTGGGCGTTCGTATTAGCGTCCTTTTCGCCCTCGGTATCGCCCCAAGCCACAGCTTGGGCATAGGCGGTTGCTGCGTCGGTTTCGGCTTAACGGGCTTTTGCAATATCCTCGGACGCTTGCTGCTGGATCTGTTCCAAACGTGTACTGAGACTGTCCCGCTTTTCGTTGAGCTCTTGCTCGTCGGCTTGGTGCCGTTGCCGAGCATGTAGACCGTCTCGCCGATAATGCGGGGGTCGCACATGCCGATTTCATCCAGCACCAGGAGGCCGTCTGAGTGGGCGGCGGCGATGGACTCCAGGGCGTTGTCCGTGGAACGCCACGAACGTACCAGACGCGGCCCGCCATAAAAAACCGAGGCAGCGACCTGCAAGTGGGTAGTCTTGCCCCCGGAACTGTCACCGTAGAGATGGAAGCCGCCCGACTCATGCCCGAGTAGGTTGAGCAGAGGTCCCGCAAACGCCACAGAGACGACAAATGCCAAGCGGTGGTTGCCAGCGCACAGTGCGCCGATTTGCTGTTGATTGCTCCAGAGAGCCCGCCTCGCTGATCGGTGGCAACTGCGCACCGGCTTCATAAAAATGCAGGTGTTCGGTATGTGAGCCGATTTGCGGTTCGGGCAAAAGGAAAGCCCTATCGTGCCAACACAAGCGCGTTACCAAACGTGCGCGCTGGGCGCTACCGAAGCCGCCGAGATAACTCTGCAGGTCGTTGCGGGCATTGCGCCCCGATCGACTTCCGGCAAGGCGTAGTCCCATGTCGACCAGTGGCCCAAGTACGTCCTTGCCGAAGTCACCAGTCATGGTTCGGGCCGGAATGTTCCAGCGTTTTTTGGCTCCGTCCGGGCCGTCGAATTCAACCAACAAACCCCAGTTATGGCCCTTGTCCTCGCGGGTGCGGGGAGGATTTCGAGAGGCGAATACACGACGCATACACTTGGGCATACACGGCGGGAAGTTACAGGGGTAGACAGGGACGGATAGCCAGAAACAAGAAAGCCCGCACGGGGCGGGCTTCTTGGGGTGTTTCGTAGACTGTCTGAGACAGCCCGAGACTGCTATATGGTGCACCCGGCGGGATTCGAACCCACGACCCCTGCCTTCGGAGGGCAGTACTCTATCCAGCTGAGCTACGGATGCTTGTGCGGGCGACATCATACCCATGTCGACCTTGGGCGTCCATGCCGCTTTTCGCCCGGCCACCCGTAGGAATACGCGCCGCTGGCGCCCTGTGCCGGGCGTCTCGGCGCAATAGGGCGGAACTCGCCCGAAACACGCTGATCAGAAAAATCGAGCAAATGCGCCGTTTTCGTTCTTTTTTTCGAACAGACTATTGCCCTGCACCCCCATTGATCCTAGGATTCGTTTGAGATTTCAAACGCTCCTGCCTGGGTGCTGAACCGCACATTTGTCCTTTCGTGCGCTATTTACGTGCTTGCGCCCAGTGAATGATTTCCCTGACGGCAGCCCTCAAGGCGCCTTTCAACAACTCTAATTCGCTCCGCGCGTGCGCGGTGCTGTTAAGGAAAGCCGACATGCAGCTCAAAGACACCCAGTTGTTCCGCCAGCAAGCCTTTATTGATGGCGCTTGGGTCGATGCGGACAACGGTCAAACGATCAAGGTCAACAACCCCGCTACCGGCGAAATCCTCGGTACCGTGCCAAAAATGGGCGCCGCCGAAACCCGTCGCGCCATTGAAGCAGCTGACAAGGCCCTGCCGGCCTGGCGTGCACTCACCGCCAAGGACCGCGCCAACAAGCTGCGCCGCTGGTTCGAGCTGATCATCGAGAACCAGGATGACCTGGCTCGCCTGATGACCCTGGAACAAGGCAAGCCGCTGGCCGAAGCCAAGGGCGAAATCGTTTACGCCGCTTCGTTCATCGAGTGGTTCGCCGAAGAAGCCAAGCGCGTCTACGGTGATGTGATTCCCGGCCACCAGCCGGACAAGCGCCTGATCGTGATCAAGCAACCAATCGGCGTTACCGCTGCCATCACGCCGTGGAACTTCCCGGCCGCGATGATCACCCGTAAAGCCGGCCCGGCCCTGGCTGCCGGTTGCACCATGGTGCTCAAGCCTGCATCGCAAACCCCGTTCTCCGCGTTCGCCCTGGCCGAGCTGGCCCAGCGTGCCGGCATTCCGAAAGGCGTGTTCAGCGTGGTCTCCGGCAGCGCCGGCGATATCGGCAGCGAGCTGACCAGCAACCCGATCGTGCGTAAGTTGTCCTTCACCGGCTCCACCGAAATCGGTCGCCAGCTGATGGCCGAATGCGCCAAGGACATCAAGAAGGTTTCCCTGGAACTGGGCGGCAACGCGCCGTTCATCGTGTTCGACGATGCAGACCTGGATAAGGCCGTCGAAGGCGCGATCATTTCCAAGTACCGCAACAACGGCCAGACCTGCGTCTGCGCCAACCGCCTGTACATCCAGGATTCGGTGTACGACGCGTTCGCCGAGAAACTGAAAGTGGCAGTGGCCAAGCTGAAGATCGGCAACGGTCTGGAAGAGGGCACCACCACCGGCCCGCTGATCGACGAGAAGGCCGTGGCCAAGGTTCAGGAGCACATCGCTGATGCCCTGAGCAAAGGCGCGACCCTGTTGGCTGGCGGCAAGGTGATGGAAGGCAACTTCTTCGAGCCGACCATCCTGGTCAACGTGCCGAAAGATGCTGCCGTGGCCAAGGAAGAAACCTTCGGCCCACTGGCGCCGCTGTTCCGCTTCAAAGACGAAGCCGAAGTGATCGCGATGTCCAACGACACCGAGTTCGGCCTGGCTTCCTACTTCTATGCCCGCGACCTGGGCCGTGTGTTCCGTGTGGCTGAAGCCCTGGAATACGGCATGGTCGGCGTCAACACCGGGTTGATCTCCAACGAAGTGGCGCCGTTCGGCGGCATCAAGGCTTCGGGCCTGGGCCGTGAAGGCTCCAAGTACGGGATCGAGGACTACCTGGAAATCAAATACCTCTGCCTGGGCATCTAAGCCCGGCAAGGCATTGTTGCAAACGCAAAGGGCACGAGAGCGCTGTCCCTTTGCGTGTTTCACCCGTTATTCGTAGTGGCCGGGAAAGCTGTGGCAGTCGATCATCGCATGCTGCCGTAGTTGCCTCCCCGCCACGTATTCCTTGGACCACGCCACCCGATGAGTGGCGAATGAGGACTTTATGAGCAAGACCAACGCATCCCTGATGAAACGCCGCGAAGCCGCTGTACCACGCGGTGTTGGCCAGATTCACCCGATCTTCGCCGAGTCGGCGAAGAACGCCACCGTGACCGACGTTGAAGGTCGCGAATTCATCGACTTCGCCGGCGGTATCGCCGTGCTGAACACCGGCCACGTGCACCCGAAAATCATCGCCGCCGTGACCGAACAGCTGAACAAGCTGACTCACACCTGCTTCCAGGTACTGGCCTACGAGCCGTACGTTGAGCTGTGCGAAAAAGTTAACGCCAAGGTCCCGGGTGATTTCGCCAAGAAAACCCTGCTGGTCACCACCGGTTCCGAAGCGGTAGAGAACGCCGTGAAGATCGCCCGTGCCGCCACTGGCCGTGCCGGCGTGATCGCGTTCACCGGCGCCTACCACGGTCGCACCATGATGACCCTGGGCCTCACCGGCAAAGTGGTGCCGTACTCGGCCGGCATGGGCCTGATGCCAGGCGGCGTGTTCCGCGCGCTGTTCCCGAACGAACTGCACGGTGTGAGCGATGACGACTCCATCGCCAGCATCGAACGCATCTTCAAGAACGATGCCGAGCCGCGTGATATCGCTGCCATCATCATCGAGCCGGTGCAGGGCGAAGGCGGTTTCTACGTCGCGCCTAAATCCTTCATGAAGCGCCTGCGCGAACTGTGCGACAAGCACGGCATCCTGCTGATCGCCGACGAAGTGCAAACCGGTGCCGGCCGTACCGGTACTTTCTTCGCCATGGAACAGATGGGCGTTGCCGCCGACCTGACCACCTTCGCCAAATCCATCGCAGGCGGCTTCCCGCTGGCCGGTGTATGCGGCAAGGCTGAATACATGGACGCCATTGCGCCAGGTGGCCTGGGCGGCACTTACGCTGGCAGCCCGATCGCTTGCGCCGCGGCCCTGGCCGTGATGGAAGTGTTCGAAGAAGAGCACCTGCTGGACCGCTGCAAGGCTGTGGGCGAGCGCCTGGTGACCGGTCTGAAAGCTATCCAGGCCAAGTACCCGGTGATCGGCGAAGTGCGTGCCCTGGGCGCAATGATTGCGGTCGAGCTGTTCGAAGATGGCGACAGCCATAAGCCGAACGCCGCTGCTGTCGCTTCCGTGGTGGCCAAGGCGCGTGACAAGGGCTTGATCCTGCTGTCCTGCGGCACCTACGGCAACGTGTTGCGCGTGCTGGTTCCGCTGACTTCGCCGGACGAGCAGTTGGACAAAGGCCTGGCGATCATCGAAGAGTGCTTCTCCGAGCTGTGATCAAAAGTTGACCTGATCGACAAAAAACCCGCTTAGGCGGGTTTTTTTGTGCCCGATGAACGGTATTCAGCCGTTGTTCATTGTACGCAGGCGGCTCCTTTGTCTAAGGTGCTGGTATTGCCGATGGAGCGTGCTGGATGACTGCTGTTGATTTACCGGCTGTACCCCGTGTGTTGATTGCCGAGGCCGACCCTTGGTCCCGAGATCTGCTCAAGCAGGTGTTGCTGAATGTGCGCTGTGACGCACGGCTGGATGTGTGTGCCGATGGCCAGCGGGCCACCGAGTTGCTGCGTGACAAACCCTATGACCTGATCATTGCCGATTGGGAGCTGCCCGGCGTCGATGGCCTGAGCCTGCTGCGCAGCGTGCGCCTGCAACGGCGTACGCCGCTGTTGCCGTTTATCCTGCTGAGTACCCGCAACGACAGCGCCAGTGTGCGCGAAGCCTTGCCGCTGGCACCGACCGCGTACCTGACCAAACCCCTGAACATGGAAAGCCTGACCCAGCGCCTGCAGGACTTGCTGCTGAACGAAGGTGAGACGGTGTATTGCGAAGTCCCGGCCCTGGCGCCGGGCATGACCTTGCCGGTGTTTCTGGAGCGCCGCCGGGAAGCCTCCGACGGCGCGCCGCTGCGGGTCGACGTGCAGGCTGCGGTGCAACATAGCCTGGAGCCGGAGGGCCTGGACCTCAAGCGCCTGGAAGAGCAGGTGCGCATGGACCCGCAGATTACTGCCGTGTTGATCGCCGCCGCCAACAGCGCCGGCCATCACGGTTCGCCGGTACAGACCCTGGGCATGGCCCTGCACAAGCTGGCGGCGGGGCAGAGCATGAACCTGATCCTGGGGCTCGCCCTCAAGCACAACGTGGTACTGAGCGACCCGAGCCTTGTGGATTACGCCGAGCGTCATTGGCAGCTGTCCCAGCGTACCGCCGACTACGCCCGCAGCCTGGCGCGCATGCTCGACCTGGATCACGAGCGCTGCTACAGCGCCGGGATCCTCCATCGCCTTGGCGACCTGGCCTTGCTGCGGTGCCTGCAAGACTGGCTGCTGGGCGGTGGCGAACTGGATGATGAAGCGATTGGCGAGTCCCTCTACACCTTCGGCGCGGCCTATGGTTCGGCACTGCGCACACGCTGGCGCCTGCCGCTGGAGTTGCGCCAGTTGATCGCGGCGATTTATTCGCTGGAGGGCGGGGTGTATTCCCGCGAAGCGCTGGTGATGAACCTGGCGGCGCAACTGGCGCGGCTGACCGAGCATGAAGGCGTCGAGGCATTGGCGAAAGGCAAGACGGCACGCTTGCTCAAGGTGGGTTTGCCGGAATTGACGCGTATGCGCAAAACCTAGCAGGCGATGCGTGCCAGTGTGGGAGCTGGCTTGCCTGCGATAGCATCATCCCGGTACAACCAACACGCCGAGGTGCCTGCATCGCGGGCAAGCCCGGCTCCCACAGGTCATCGTGTGGCGTCAGCCGGGGAGCACGCGGTTTTTGCCCTGGCGCTTGGCCTCGTACATGGCCGCGTCAGCGCGGGCAAACAGGCTGTCCACATTGGCGTCCTCGGCGGTCAGGCTGGCCAGGCCCTGGCTGACGGTGACCGCGAAGCTCTCACCGTCGTGGCTGAAACTCAGCTGCGCAATCTCGTGCCCCAGGCGTTCGGCCACCTGCATTGCCATCTCCGGGGCACAACCGGGCAGTATGGCGGCGAATTCTTCGCCGCCAATGCGCCCGAACAGGTCGCCACGGCGCAGAACTCCCCGACCGCTCTCGGCGATACGCTGCAACACCTGATCGCCTTCCAGGTGGCCGTAGGTGTCGTTCACCACCTTGAAGTCATCGATGTCCAGCAACAGGAACGCCAGGGGCGTGCCTTGCAGGCAGGCGCGTTCAAACTCGTGGTGGGCGCACTCGAAGAAATGCCGGCGGTTGCTGCTGCGGGTCAGCACATCGGTGGTGGCCAGGCGGTGCAGCTCGAGTTCCAGCTGCTTCTTTTCGGTGATGTCTTCGGCTATGCCTACCACGATCACCGGCTGGCCGGGCTCGGCCTGCTGGTTGATGTAACACTTGTCGCTGAGCCAGCGGATCTGCCCGTCGGCGGTGATGATGCGGTACTCGCGGTCTTCCACGGCGCCGCTGTGCAGCACCTGGGCCAGGCTGTGCTCGGCGTAGTCGAGGTCTTCGGGGTGGATGCTGTTGCGCCATTCCCGATAGTCGGTCAACAACATGCCCGCCGTACGTCCGAAAACCCGCTCATAGGCCGGGCTGACGTACAGCACGCGGCGAGTGTCCCACTCGATTGCCCAGAGCACGGCATTCACACTGACCAACAGCGAACTCAGCAGTTGCTCGCGTTCACTCAGCCGTTCCACTTCGCCCTGAGCATGCATCAGGGCCAGTAACGTAGCGGCGGCTGCCGGTCGTGGCTGTTCGAGGACGGGGGTGTCGGTGAAGGTCTGTTCGGGGACCATCGGCACAACTCTCTCTGGGCAGGCCGCGGGGTTGGGCAGCGGTCACAACAAGGGCCGCCGGGATGGCGAAGTGTTGATTGAGAGGGGGAATTTGCTGCGAAGTTCCGTTATCAGCGCCGATTAGAGGCGACCAAGAAATGGCGCCAGAAACATGTAGGAGCGAGTTTGTTGGGGGGAGGGGCTTGCTGTGGGGAAGGAGTTGCGGTGGGGAGGGGCTGCTATGGGGAAGGAGCTTGTTGTGGCGAGGGAGCTTGCTCCCGCTGGGCTGCGTAGCGGCCCCAAAATCTTGGGAGCGCTGCGCACTCCAGCGGGAGCAAGCTCCCTCGCCACAGAAGCTCCCTTGCCACAAAAAATCGGCTCGCTACAGCCGTATCAGGCCGCGGCAGGCCGCAGCGAATAGGTCTTCAGCTGATGGGCAAAGTCCCGCAGGGATTGAATCCCGCTCGCCTCGGCCTCGTGCACCCATTCCTTGATCGCCGCCAGCATGTCGTGGCCGTTGGTGCTGGTTTTCAGCCAGATCTGTTGCAGCGCCAGGCGCTTCTCGTAGATCACTTTCAGGGCCTGGCTGTGCTCCAGCATGCTCTGGATGCGCACGTGATGGCGGTCATCCAGCAGGCTGGTCTCCCGCGACAGCAGGCGCTTGGCGCGATGGAATTGGTGGCGCACCGAGTGATCGACCTTTTCCAGTTCCTGCTTGACCAGCGGGCCAATCACCAACTTGCGGTACTGGGCCATGATCTGGAAGCGGTTGTTGAGGATCGCCATCGCGGTGTCCATGTCCAGGCTGCCCTTGCCTTCGACCCGGTGGGCGATCGGCGCGACCCGTTGCACCTTGGCCAGGCGCAGGAAGCTGAACACTTTGATCCAGGCCCAGCCCAGGTCGAACTCCCACTTCTTCACCGACAGCTTGGCGGAGTTGGGGTAGGTGTGGTGGTTGTTATGCAGCTCTTCGCCACCCACGATGATGCCCCAGGGAATCAGGTTGGTGGCCGCATCGCGGCATTCGAAGTTGCGGTAGCCGATGGCATGACCCAGGCCGTTGATTACGCCGGCAGCCCAGAACGGGATCCACATCATCTGGATGGCCCAGATGGTGATGCCGATGGTGCCGAACAGCAGCAGGTCGATCACGCCCATGATCGCCACGCCCAGCAGCGGGTACGGGGTGTAGAGCTTGCGCTCGATCCAGTCTTCCGGGCAGTTCTTGCCGTAGATACGCAGGGTCTCGGGGTTCTCGGCTTCGGCGCGATACAGCTCGGCGCCTTTGCGCAGCACGGTGGACAGGCCCTTGATCACCGGGCTGTGAGGATCGTCGACGGTTTCGCACTTGGCGTGGTGTTTGCGGTGGATAGCGGTCCACTCGCGGGTGTTCTGCGCCGTGGTGAGCCACAGCCAGAAGCGGAAGAAGTGTTTCAGGCCAGCATTGAGCTCCAGGGAGCGGTGGGCTGAATAGCGGTGCAGATAGACCGTGACCCCGACAATGGTCACGTGGGTCATCAACAGAGTGACTGCCACCAGTTGCCAGGCCGACAAGTCAAGAAAACCGTTGTACCACATAGGCTGTATGGCCCTCAGATAAAGAAAAAACCAGCTTGCGCATTATCACTAAGCCTACAGATAAAACCAGCCGCCCTTTCAGATAGGAGTGACTGGATGTTTCTTATTCTATAATCCGTAGCCTTTGTAGGGCGAATCTGGTTTTTTAGTAAGGATTACTGAACATATGCTGTTTTCATACCGAGGTGCCCTGCGTGCCGGGCTGATGTACCTGCTGGTTTCGATTGTGTGGATTCAGCTCAGCCATCAGGTATTGATCAACTTTATCGATGAACCCGTGGAGCTGGGCCACTGGCTTCAGATACGCGGTTACCTGTGGGTCAGCCTCAGTGCCCTGGCGATCTACCTGCTCTGCGCACACTTTGCCCGGGCCAACCTGATCCAGCAGCCACTGAAGGAAAACCGCGAGCGCCTGCGCCAGGCCGCCGCCGTGTTCGATTGCACCCGCGAAGGGGTGCTGGTCACCGATGCTCTGGGGCTGATTGTTCACGTCAACCGGGCCTTTATCGAAATCACCGGCTACCAGTGCGAAGACGTGCTGGGGCACCAGCCGAGCCTGTTCAAGTCCGGGCGCCACTCGGCCAGTTTCTACCAGGCGATGTTCGAGACGCTGGAACGTGACGGTGAATGGAGCGGTGAAATCTGGAACCGCCGTAAAAGCGGCGAAATCTACCCACAGTGGCAGACCATCCGGGTGATCCGTGATGAGCAGGGCCATATCAGCCACTACGTCGCGGTGTTCTCCGATATCAGCGCCATCAAGCACTCCGAGAGCGAGTTGGCGCACCTGGCCCATCACGACCCGCTGACCGACCTGCCCAACCGCCTGCTGTTCACCGATCGTGCCGAACAGGCCCTGGCCTCCGCGCAGATCCATAAACGTGGCTGCGCCTTGCTGCTGCTCGACCTCGACCATTTCAAGATCATCAACGACAGCCTCGGCCATAACGTCGGCGACCAGTTGCTCAAGGCCGTCGGCGAGCGCCTGCAAGGCCTGTTCGGCCCCGGCGTGACCCTGGCGCGCCTGGGCGGTGACGAGTTCGCGGTGCTGGCGGAAAGTTGTCCACAGGTGGGCCAGGCCGCCGCCCTGGCGCAACGTATTCTCGACGCGATGAAAGAACCGGTCATCTTCGACGGCCATCAACTGTTTATCAGCGTGAGCATCGGGATCAGCCTGTTCCCCAGCGACGCGCTGAGCGCCGAGCAACTGCTGCGCAACGCTGACTCCGCGTTGTTCAAGGCCAAGAGCGCCGGCCGCGAAGGCTACGCCTTGTACACCGAAGAGCTTACTGCCCACGCCCAGCACCGCGTGGAAATGGCCGGTGAACTGCGCCGCGCGCTGGATCAGCAGGAGCTGCGGGTTTACTACCAGCCAGTGCACGACCTGC
Source organism: Pseudomonas sp. F9001 (assembly GCF_013385435.1). Taxonomy (NCBI): domain Bacteria; kingdom Pseudomonadati; phylum Pseudomonadota; class Gammaproteobacteria; order Pseudomonadales; family Pseudomonadaceae; genus Pseudomonas; species Pseudomonas sp. F9001. The sequence goes on along the minus strand of NZ_JACAPX010000020.1, from coordinate 18,165 downwards.
AAGACAGCCGAATGATCGGCGTCGAAGCCCTGGTGCGCTGGCAGCACCCGGAGCGCGGGCTGGTGCCGCCGGGGGAATTCATCCCGATTGCCGAGCGCACCGGGCTGATTGCCGACATCGACGCCTGGGTCATGGACCAGGCCTGCCGCCAGATGTGCCGGTGGCTGGCAGACGGTGCACCGTTGACGTTTCTCGCGGTGAATGTGTCCAGCCGCCTGTTTGCCCGGCGGGAGCTGTATGAGCAAGTGGCCAAGGTGCTGCACGACACGGGGCTGGATCCGGCGCTTTTAGAGCTGGAAGTCACCGAAAGCGCGGTGATGGAAGACCCGGAAGTCGCCCTTGAGCAAATGCATCGCCTGCGTGAGCTCGGCTTGCGCCTGGCCATCGACGACTTTGGCACCGGTTATTCATCGCTGCTGCGGCTCAAGCGCTTGCCGGTGCAGAAGCTCAAGATCGACCAGGGTTTTGTCGCCGGGTTGCCATGGGATGAAGACGATGCGGCGATCGTGCGGGTAGTGATCGCGTTGGCGCAGAGCATGGGCATGCAGGTGCATGCCGAAGGTATCGAGCAGGTTGAGCAGGCGCGGTTTCTATTGGACCAGCGCTGTGACCTTGGCCAGGGGTACTGGTTTGGTCGGCCGATGCCGGCCGGTGAGCTGGATTGGGCGAGGGCGCCGACCATTCGTTAAACACCGCCTGTCCTGATTTCAAACAGGGCCAAAATGTGGGAGCGGGCTTGCTCGCGAAGGCGGCGTGTCAGTCAGCAAATCTGTCACTGAACCACCGCCTTCGCGAGCAAGCCCGCTCCCACATTTGGATCTCCACACGGCTTTATTTCACGGGTCGTCCCGCAAAACCCCTCGCAACCCCTCGTCCCACCAGAAAATTCTTTCTGGTTATATAAACATTCTTAAATAGTATTTTTAAGAATATCCGCGCTTATCTACTATCGCCCTCACGCCGCAAGCAGTGCCGCCACTGCGAGGCACTTCTCATTTCAGGAGCACGACCATGAGCGCATCTCTACGTAGCGTTGACGGCCAGGACGAAGCAGCCATTTTGCGCGAGATCCAGAGCGCCCTGCGCGATCTGCGGTTTGGCGCGGTGGAAATCACTGTGCACAACGCCCAGGTAGTACAAATCGAACGCAAAGAGAAATTCCGTTTGCAGAACCCGGGCAACAAACCGAGCTGAGCAACACCGGCGATTCGATTGCAAGACCCGCAACTATAAGAAAAAAGCCAACACCCAAGAATTTCAGGAGCCTTCTATGTCGTCGATTCGCCGTTATGCCCTGGCAGCACTGGCCAGTGCCGTGTTTGCCGGTTCCGCTGTTGCCAAGGATTACGAACTGCTCAACGTGTCTTACGACCCCACCCGCGAGCTCTACCAGGACTACAACGCTGAATTCACCAGCTTCTGGAAGCAGTCGCACCCGGGTGACAACGTCAAGATCCAGCAATCCCACGGTGGTTCGGGCAAGCAGGGCCGCGCGGTAATCGACGGCCTGCGCGCCGACGTCGTGACCCTGGCCCTGGCCGGCGACATCGACGAAATCGCAAAACTGGGCAAGACCCTGCCGGAAAACTGGCAAACCCGCCTGCCGGACGCCAGCACCCCGTACACCTCGACCATCGTGTTCCTGGTGCGCAAGGGCAACCCTAAAGGCATCAAGGATTGGGGCGACCTGATCAAGAAAGACGTGTCGGTGATCACCCCGAACCCGAAAACCTCCGGCGGCGCCCGCTGGAACTTCCTAGCCGCCTGGGCCTACGGCCTGAAAGCCGGTGGCAGCGAAGCCAAGGCCCAGGAATACGTGAAAGAGCTGTTCAAGCACGTGCCGATCCTCGACACCGGCGCGCGCGGTTCGACCATCACCTTCGTCAACAACGGTCAGGGTGACGTGTTGCTGGCCTGGGAAAACGAAGCCTTCCTGGCCCTGAAGGAAGACGGCGGCGCCGACAAGTTCGACATCGTTGTACCTTCGCTGTCGATCCTCGCCGAGCCGCCAGTGGCCGTGGTCGACAAGAACGCTGAGAAAAAGGGCAATACCGAGATCGCCACCGAGTACCTCAAGCACCTGTACAGCCCGGCTGGCCAGGAGATTGCGGCGAAGAACTTCTACCGCCCACGCGATGAGAAAGTCGCCGCCAAATACGCCCAGCAGTTCCCGAAACTGGACCTGGTGACTATCGACAAAGACTTCGGCGGCTGGAAAACTGCCCAACCGAAATTCTTCAATGACGGTGGCGTGTTCGACCAGATCTACTCGGCGCAGTAAGCAAAATCAAACTGTAGGAGCCAGCTTTCTGTGGGAGCCGGGCTTGCCCGCGATAGCATCACCTCGGTGTAACTGATACACCGAGGTGCCGGCATCGCAGGCAAGCCAGCTCCCACAGAAGCTCGCTCCTACAGTGGTATCTACCCGCTAACCAAGGACTCTTATGTCGCGTCGTATCTCCCCCGTCATACCCGGCTTCGGGCTGACGCTGGGCTACACCGTGGTGTACCTCAGCCTGATCGTACTCATCCCCCTTGCGGCGATGTTTGTACATGCCGCTCAACTCACCTGGGATCAGTTCTGGAACATCATCTCCGCACCGCGTGTGCTGGCGGCGTTGAAACTGAGCTTCGGCACTGCGTTGTATGCCGCGATCATCAACGGCGTGATCGGTACCCTGCTGGCATGGGTACTGGTGCGCTACACCTTCCCCGGGCGCAAGATCATCGATGCGATGATCGACTTGCCGTTCGCCCTGCCCACCGCCGTCGCCGGTATTGCACTCACCGCGCTGTACACGCCCACTGGCCTGGTAGGCCAGTTCGCCGCCGACCTGGGCTTCAAGATCGCCTACACCCCCCTGGGCATCACTCTCGCGCTGACCTTCGTCACGCTGCCATTCGTGGTGCGTACCGTGCAGCCGGTGTTGGCCGATATCCCCCGGGAAATCGAAGAAGCCGCCGCCTGTCTCGGCGCCAAGCCCCTGCAAGTGTTCCGCTACATCCTGGTACCGGCGCTGCTGCCTGCCTGGTTGACCGGCTTCGCCTTGGCGTTTGCACGAGGTGTCGGTGAGTACGGTTCGGTGATCTTCATCGCCGGCAACATGCCGATGAAAACCGAGATCCTGCCGTTGCTGATCATGGTCAAGCTCGACCAATACGACTACCACGGCGCCACGTCCATCGGTGTGCTGATGCTGGTGGTTTCCTTTGTCCTGCTGCTGCTGATCAACTTGCTGCAGCGGCGCATCGAACACCCATAAGGAGGCGCGGAACATGTCCCAATCGTCTATTTCCGCCGCGTCCTCGGCCAACGCTGCCCGTCGTGGCAGTGCGGTGTCCCGACGCATCCTGATCAGCCTTGGCTGGCTGGTGTTCTTCCTGTTTTTGTTGCTGCCGCTGTTTATCGTGGTGTCCCAGGGCCTGAAGAATGGCCTGGGTGCGTTCTTCACCGCGATCCTTGAGCCGGACGCGCTGTCGGCGCTGAAACTCACGGTGATCGCCGTGGTGATTTCGGTACCGCTCAACGTGGTGTTCGGCGTCAGCGCCGCCTGGTGCGTGAGCAAGTACTCGTTCCGTGGCAAAAGTATCCTGGTGACCCTGATCGACCTGCCGTTCTCGGTATCGCCGGTGATCGCCGGCCTGGTCTACGTGTTGATGTTCGGCGCCCAGGGCTTCTTTGGCCCGTGGCTGCAAGACCATGACATCCAGATCGTGTTCGCCTTGCCGGGCATCGTGCTGGCGACCATCTTTGTCACCGTGCCGTTCGTGGCCCGTGAGCTGATCCCGCTGATGCAGGAGCAGGGCACCCAGGAAGAAGAGGCCGCGCGCCTGCTGGGCGCCAACGGCTGGCAGATGTTCTGGCATGTCACCGTGCCGAACATCAAGTGGGGCCTGATCTACGGCGTGGTGCTGTGTACCGCGCGGGCCATGGGTGAGTTCGGTGCGGTGTCGGTGGTGTCCGGCCACATTCGCGGCGTGACCAACACCTTGCCGCTGCACGTCGAGATCCTCTACAACGAATACAACCACGTCGCCGCGTTTGCCGTCGCGAGCCTGTTGCTGATCCTGGCGCTCTTCATCCTGCTGCTCAAGCAGTGGAGCGAGAACCGTATCAACCGCCTGCGCAAAAGTGCTGGTGAGGAATAAGTCATGTCGATCGAAGTCCGTAATGTCAGCAAGAATTTCAACGCCTTCAAGGCCCTGAACAGCATCAATCTGGACATCCAGAGTGGCGAGCTGGTGGCGTTGCTGGGCCCGTCCGGCTGCGGCAAGACCACCCTGCTGCGGATCATCGCCGGTCTCGAAACCCCGGATGCCGGCAACATCGTGTTCCATGGTGAAGACGTCTCCGGCCACGACGTGCGTGATCGCAACGTCGGCTTTGTGTTCCAGCACTACGCGCTGTTTCGCCACATGACCGTGTTCGACAACGTCGCGTTCGGCCTGCGGATGAAACCGAAAAACCAGCGCCCCACCGAAAGCCAGATCGCCGTGAAAGTCCACGAGCTGCTGAACATGGTGCAGCTCGATTGGCTGTCGGATCGCTACCCGGAACAACTCTCCGGCGGCCAGCGCCAGCGTATCGCCCTGGCGCGCGCCCTGGCGGTAGAGCCGAAAGTGCTGCTGCTGGATGAACCCTTCGGCGCCCTCGATGCCAAGGTCCGTAAAGAACTGCGCCGCTGGCTGGCGCGCCTGCACGAAGACATCAACCTGACCTCGGTGTTCGTGACCCACGACCAGGAAGAAGCCATGGAAGTGGCGGACCGCATCGTGGTGATGAACAAGGGCGTGATCGAGCAGATTGGCTCACCGGGCGAAGTCTACGAAAACCCGGCCAGTGATTTTGTTTATCACTTCCTCGGGGACTCCAACCGCCTGCATTTGGGTGAAGACAAGCACGTGCTGTTCCGCCCGCATGAAGTGTCGCTGTCGCGCCATGAACTGGAAGACCACCACGCGGCTGAAGTGCGTGATATTCGCCCGCTTGGCGCGACCACCCGGGTGACCCTGAAGGTCGAAGGCCAGAGCGAGTTGATCGAGGCTGAAGTGGTGAAAGACCACGACAGCCTGACGGGTTTGGCGCGGGGCGAGACGTTGTTCTTCAAGCCCAAGGTCTGGCAAAAAGCTTAAGACGTTGATCGTTCCCACGCTCCGCGTGGGAACGCCTCTTGTGACGCTCTGCGTCACGCTTCAGGACGCGGAGCGTCCCGGGCTGCATTCCCACGCAGAGCGTGGGAACGATCAAGCGCCGCAAGCCCGCTCCCACATTTGGATCTCCAGTGTTGCTCAGGCCGTGGCGTTCTTGTGCCGCACGGCCACGGGCCCCGAGCGCTCTTCAATCTGCCGCTTCAGGTCATGCCGCAGCCCCACCAGGAACGCCAACTCCGCCACCACAAACAACGGCCCCACGATCAACCCGGACACGTCATCGACAAACGCCGGCTTGCGCCCCTCGTAGTAATGCCCCACAAACTGGATCACCCAGCCCACCACGAACATGCCGATGCCGCTGCTCAGCCACACCAGCGTGCTTTGCGCCGCCAGCACATGCCCGGCCCACACCGACAGGCCCATCAGCACCGTCATCAGCACGCCGAGCGCCAGTTCCAGGCGCAGGTAGAACCATGCCGAAAGCAGCGCCACTACCACCGCGGGCGACAGCCACAGCCCGGCCACCGTCCATTCGGGGCGTGACAGCAGCACGGCCACGGCCACCACAATCAGCGGGATGCCGATAAAGTGGCTGGCGATATTGCGCGGGTCGCGGTGGTAGGCGGCGTATTGACTGAGATGGTCGACGAGGCTTTTCATTGTTGTTCCTCCTGTAGGATGTTTGATCATGCCCTGTAGGCCCACGACACACTGTCAACTGGCCGACAATCTTCGGAGTTCGCATGGATGTAGAGAAATGGCACCCACGGCTGGCCACCGGTCACTGGTACAGCCATCTGCCTGCTGATCTACAGAATAGCTTGCTGGCCAGCGCCCGGTTGCGGCAGCTGACGGCGGGGCAATACCTGTTCAAGCGCGGCGATCCGCCGTGTGGGTTGTATGCGGTGCTGGAAGGTTCCTTGCGTATCAGCGCGGTGAACGAGCAGGGCAAGGAGGCAGTGTTGAGCCTGGCGGAATTACCGTACTGGTTCGGCGAGATCTCCCTGTTCGACGGGTTGCCCCGCACCCACGACGCTTGCGCGGTCGGGCCTTGTACGTTGTTGCAGGTGCCGCAGCCGGCGTTGCTGCACATTCTTGAACAGACTCCGCGTTACTGGCGCGACATGGCCCTGTTGATGAGCCAGAAACTGCGCCTGACCTTTATCAATATCGAGCAATTGAGCCTGATGCCGGCGTCGGTGCGGGTGGCGCACCGCCTGCTGATGATCGCCGAGGGCTATGGCGACATCGAGCAGGCCCGGCAGGTGCTGCAACTGCCCCAGGAAGACTTGGCCGCGATGCTGAGCCTGTCGCGCCAGACCACCAATGCGTTGCTCAAGGACCTGCAAGGCCAGGGCATCGTGCGCCTGGGCTATGGCGAGATCGAAATCCTCGACCCGCAACGTTTGCGCGAGGCGGCGCATGCCTGAGGGTGGTAGCCTGCGTTCACGATTATTCGAGGTGTGTTATGCGCGTCCTGCTAGTGGAACACGAGTCAGAGGCGGCCGAGGCGATGGGCCGCAGTCTTGAAGAGGCCAGCTACACGGTGGAGGTGGCGGCCAATGGCATGGCGGCCCTGCGCTTTGTGGAAAGCACCGAATACGACCTGGTGATCCTGGATGTGATGCTGCCGGGGCTGAATGCCTGGAAGCTGCAGCAGGCGATCCGGTTGAAGGGTGAGACGCCGATGTTGTTTTTGACCACGCCTGACGGGATTGAAGATCGGCTGCGTGGGCTGGAATTGCATGAGGATGACTATTTGCTCAAGCCGTTTGAGGCCCGGGCGTTGGTGGCGCGGGTGAAGAAGGTGTTGCGGCGGGATCGGGGGCGCTGACTGCCACTGGCTTTTGGGGTGTTTGATCGACCGCTTTCGCGAGCAAGCCCGCTCCCACATTTGACCGAGTACATCCTTTGGAATGTGGTCAAATGTGGGAGCGGGCTTGCTCGCGAAGAGGCCCTCACAGCCGCCGCAACTCCAGCTACCTCAACCCATCCCGAAACTGCCCCGGCGTGATCCCTGTCCAGCGCTTGAACGCCCGGTTGAAGCTGCTGGTATCGGCAAACCCCAGCAAATGACTGATCTCCGCCAGCGAACACTCGGGGTCCCGCAGATGCAGCAGCGCGAGGTTCTCCCGGCATTCGTTCAGCAGCGCATCAAACCGGCAGCCCTCATCCGCCAGATGCCGCTGCAAGCTGCGCAAACTCAGATGCAACGCCTGGGCGATGCGCTCGGCGCTCGGCTCACCGTCAGGCAACTGCGCCTCAATGGCCGAACGCACCTTGCGTTCCCAGGTCAGCGGCCGCAGTTGCGCCAGGGTGCGCTTGAGTACGGTTTCATTGTGCTCGGCCAACTCGGGGTTGGCATCGTCCAGGTGGCTGTCAAAGTCCCGGGCCGCAAATTCCAGACGGTCTTCCTCGGCGGCAAAAAACACCGGCGCGCGAAATACCGTGTGCCACGGTTTGGGATCAGCCGGCTCGGGCCGCCGCAGGTACACCGCCAGCGGCGCGTACTCCCGGCCCAGGCGATTGCGGCAGGTGCGCACGTAAATCGCGGCGAACGCATCAATCGCCTCAAACGCGGGTGCGGGTGTACCGGCGGGCTGTTGCAGGCGAAAGCGGTAACGTTCGCCCTCCCGGCTAAGCTCCAGGCTCAGTGCGTCGCTGACCACCTGGTGATAGCGCACGATCCGCTCGAACACTTCCCGCAGGCTGCCGCTGGCCACCAGCGCATATCCCAGCGCGTGAAAGGTGGTGGGGCTGACAAACCGCGACACCCGCAAGCCAATCGCCGGGTCGCCGCTGGCCTGTACCGCCAGTTCCCACAGGCGCGTGGTGGCCGATAGCGGGTAGCGCGCGTTCGGATCTTCCATCAACTGCGGGTCGAGCCCGGCCTGGGCGCACAGCGCGGCGCTGTCGAGGCCCAGGGCGTCGAGCTGCTTGCGCAGGGCGCGGGTCCAGCTGGCGAGAGAGGTCGGTTCGGTCATGTTGATTGGCGCTTGCGGTCAACAGGTTGGCGTGTGGGGCTAGCGTCCCGCCAGATCGCATAGGGCAGGATGTACGCATCAATAAGACAGAGGATGGAAGCATGGACGGTACTTCTGCAAGTCCCCGGCAGATGAACGCACAACAGCGTTCAGCGCATATTCGTGAAGTGGTGCTGGCCGAGGGGCTGTTATTGCGCCAGCGCCACCCCTGGCTGCTGCATCAGGATGCGTTGGGCGCGGGCATCCTGGCCTTTGCCCTGGTGGGCATGCTGGGTTCGGCGGCGCTGTATATCACCGGGCACATGGCGTGGTGGGTGTGCCTGCTGCTCAACGCATTCCTCGCGTCATTGACCCACGAACTGGAACACGACCTGATCCACAGCATGTACTTTCGCAAGCAGCGCCTGCCCCACAACCTGATGATGGGCCTGGTGTGGCTGGCGCGGCCCAGCACCATCAACCCTTGGGTACGGCGCCATATCCACCTCAATCACCACAAGGTTTCCGGCAGCGAAACCGACATCGAAGAGCGCGCGATCACCAACGGTGAACCGTGGGGCCTGGCACGTTTGCTGATGGTCGGCGACAACATCATGTCGGCACTGATCCGGGTGCTGCGCGCACCGTCCTGGAAGCACAAGCTGGGCATTCTCAAGCGCACGGCGCTGGTCTACGCACCGCTGGCGCTGCTGCATTGGGGCGCGTGGTATGTGTTCCTCGGCTTCCATGCCGCGAATGGCATCGCCAGCCTGCTGGGCGCGCCAATCGACTGGTCAGCCAACACCCTGGCAGTGATGCACATCATCGACATCGCCGCCGTGGTGATCATCGGCCCCAACGTGCTGCGCACCTTCTGCCTGCATTTTGTCAGCTCCAACATGCACTACTACGGTGACATCGAGCCGGGCAACGTGATCCAGCAAACCCAGGTGCTCAACCCGTGGTGGCTGTGGCCGTTGCAAGCGTTCTGCTTCAACTTCGGCAGCACCCACGGGATTCATCACTTTGTGGTCAAGGAGCCGTTCTACATCCGCCAGATGACGGTGAAAACGGCGCACAAGGTGATGGCGGAGATGGGCGTGCGCTTCAACGATTTCGGCACGTTTGCCCGGGCCAATCGGTTTGCGCGCCAGGAGGGACGGCTGAGCGAACTCAACCCGGTGGAAAGGACAGCGATCTGAGCAAGCGTCCCGGTCACCCTGGGGTGACCGGGTGCGATTTACTGAATGGCCTGGTAGAAGTTCACCTGTGCTTCATCCAGGTACGCGAGGATTTTCGCCGGCAGGCGCTCGGTGGGTTTCGCCGGGCCGAAGGCTTTGTAGAGCGTTTCGAAATGCGCGTGCAGGTCCGCGACGCTTTCCCACTGTTCGTTGAGAAAGAACCGGTTGGGGTTCTCTTCATCCTTATGCCATTGATAGACCACGGCCTTGTCGTGCTGGTGGGTGAGCTTTTGTGAAACGGCCGCTACATCACGATAGAACTCGGCCTGTTTGCCTTCTTTGATGGTGCCGCTGAAAACCAGGTAGAGCATGTTGGAATCCTCGGTTTGGGGAGATTGCAGAACATCTGCATCGCCAAACTAGCCTCAGTGAGCAGGCCCTTGTAGCCAGCACGCCGCGAATTCAGAATTCGTAAAAGGCCTCGGAATCGAACGGCCGTCTTTGCCCGGTCAGGCCCATGCGTTGCAACACCAGCACTACCACCGCAGCGGTAACCCGATGGAACGACAAGTCTGTCACCCCTAGTCGAACGACGCGTGGGCCGCTCGCGAGATTTGTTCTGCCTGCAGCTTGGTGAGTCACCGTCATGATTTTTTCCCTATGCTAAAAATCGCCCTGGAACTCGGCGATCATGAACTCGACGAAAGCCCGAGCCTTGGATGAGATCAACCGCGCGCTGGGGTAGATCGCCCAGATATCCCGGGTTTGCTCCAGGACACAGGACGGCATGATTTCCACCAATGCGCCGCTTTCCAGTGAGGGCCTGACGTTCCACTGTGAAACAGAGACGATGCCGAGCCCACCTTCCGCTGCAAGCCGTGCGCTTTCGCCGCAATTGACTCTGAGCGAACCACTGATTGCCGTGACTTTGTGTGACCGGGCACCCACGAAACGCCAATGGTCCTCGTCGCCCAGCAGGATGCAGGAATGATTGACCAGCTCCGCAGGTGAAGTCGGTTCGCCATGCGCCTGGAGGTAGGCGGGTGCCGCACACAGGATGCGTCTGTCGCAGCCGAGCTTGCGCGCCACCAGGGATGAGTCCTTCAGGGCGGCGATGCGGATTGCCACATCAATCCCGATCTCGGTCAGGTCCTGCATTTGATCGGACAGTATCAGGTCGATCTTCAGCTTCGGGTTGGCGTGCAGGAACCGGGTGATGGCCGGCATCAGGCACATCCGCGCGAAGGACCCGGGGGCGGATACTCTTAACACCCGCTTGGCCACGTCCTTGCCTTTCACCGCGACCAGATAGGCCTCGTCCACGGCTGCCAGCACCCGGATTGCATGGGGCAGAAACAGCGCACCGTCTTCGGTCAGGCTGACCTGGCGGGTGGTGCGATGCAGCAGGCGCATGCCCAGGTATTCTTCAAGCTTCGCCAGTTTGTGGCTGGCCACCGAGGGCGCGAGTCCCAGCTCCCTGCCGGCTGCGGTGATATTGCCCAGCTCTGTTGATCGCATGAACAGGTTCAACGCATCAATATTCATGCTTCGGCGCCGCTAGTGTGTGGGCGCCGGTGCGGCATCGATCTTCACGCGCAGCAGGCTGTAGGGTTTCTGGCGCAAGTCTTTGCCTGCGTGAAAGATGCTTTGGCGGTGCAGCTGATTGGCGATGAAGTACAGGTAGCCATCAGGACCGATTGACAGTGTGTCGGGCCAGAGCACACGCGGATCATGGACGATGGTCTGCCATTGCCCGTTCGCCAGCCGTTTGCGCACGCTGTTGTTTTCGTAGTCGCCGGCATACACGGCCCCCGAGGCGTCGGCTTCAAGCCCGTCCGAGGCACCTTTTTCCCCGAGGTCTTTGACCGCCATTTCGAGCCGTGCTTCGCTGACTGTCTCGTCACGCAGCAGTGCAGTGGGGATGGCGTACAGGTGCCGACTCGACAGCGGGCAGAAATACAAGGTCTGCCCATCAGCCGACAGGGCGATGCCGTCCGAAGCCACGGCAAAAGGTTGGGTGCCGCCTTTGGCATCCCGCACTTTCAGGACCTGGCCTTCGACCGTGGGTACGAAGTTCGGGTCGACCGAGGTTGAGGGTGCACCACTGAGCCGGCGTATGGCTGTGCCACTGGCGATGTCCATGACGATGATCGCGCCCGGGCCGGTAAGTGAAGAGTCGGTGATATAGATCACGCCTTGGTCACCCACGCGAAAATCAAAGCGCATGTCGTTGACGTAGGTGCCGGGCAGCATGACGTTTTTCGGGAATACGAGGGTCTTGACCACCTTGTTGGTGGCGAGCTCAACTGCGACGAGCTTGGCACCACCTGGCTGTGGAGGCGAGAAGCCAGGCGCCGCGGTGTCCAGTATCCAGAGGCGCCCGCGCCCGTCGGCCACCACGCTTTGTACGCTGATAAACCCTTTGGCCGGGTCTTTGGGGTTGGCCTGATTTATCGCCTGGTCAGGGTAGGGTACGACTTTGCCGTCGCGCAATTCTGCGACGGTAAACGGTACCTCGTCGCCCCAGCGAGGAAAGTTGACAAAGATGCGTCCGGTCTCGGTAACGCTCACGCCGGTGGGCATGGCATCGTGGAAGGCGTGCACCTGCTCGATGGCGCCAACGCTCTGATCGGCGGGCAGGTTCGCCGGCATGGAAGCCTGGGCGGCGGTGCCGGTGAGGGCCGCTGCCAAGGCAAGGGCAGTCCAACTGATTGGGTATTTCAAGTACATGGCAGGGCTCCAGGTTTTTCTGTTCTGGAGCCAATGGTGTCGGTTCCCGGCAGGCGAAAAAACCCGCTGATTGCCGATAACAGTTTCATTGAAATCAAGAGAATGGGCTGTCGCGCGCAAGCCTGGTTTTTTAATTGCGGGCGAGCAAGCTTGCTTCAGCAGAGGGGGTATCCACGGTGATCAGGGTTTCGATCATCGCCTTCGCCGCCGGCGACAAGCGAAACCCGGTACGGCTGATGATCCCGCAGCGGTTGTTCAAACTGTCGAGGCTGTGAGGCACGTTGCGCCAGTGCAGCACCGTCAGTGCGCCACGGGCAAAGTCTTCGGCAAACGCATCCTCGGCACCCAGGCCAATCGCGTTGGACTGGTGCACGATGGCCGCCAGCGCCGCAAACTGCTCCAGTTCGATAGCGGGAGAAAAGTCGACACGCCCGCTCAGGTTGGCCAGTAGCTTGCGTACCCCGGGAGCGATCAGCGGTGTGGCCAGCGGGTAGTCAAACAAGTCGTTGGTCGAGAGGCTGTCCTTGGCCAGTAACGGGTGCCCGGCGCGGCAGAAAAATACATTGCGCCGGGGTGTCAGGGCCTGGGTCTGGAAATTCGGATCGGCCTCGAAGTGGCGCACATCGGCGATGAAGAATTCGATCTCTTCGCGACTCAAACTGCGTCCGAGTTTTTCCCAGTTATCCACATGCAAACCGCTGCGTACTCGTGGATGAGCGCCGACAAACCGTGCGATCGCTCCAGGCACCAGGTTCACCGCCGCCACGGCATCGCAGCCAAAGCGCAATTCGCCGGCGTCGAGCTTGGTCATGCGGGTGACTTCGTGGCTCAGCCGCGCCGCGCCCTGAACGAGCGACAAGGCATGTTGCAACACCACCTGGCCCTCGGGAGTGGGGCGCAGGTCTTTGTGAGCGCGGTCCACCAGCACACAGCCAAACTCCTGTTCCAGGCTTTGGATGCTGCGGCTGAACGCCGGCTGGGTAATGCCCATGGCGTCGGCGGCGCGCACAAAACTGCGGTACTCGTTCAGAGCAATGAAGTAGCGCAGTTGGCGAAGGTCCATGGAGTTTTCCGGCGTCCTGAAGGAAACCGCGATTCTAATCGCCTCGCTTATTCCGCAAAAGAATGTTCATTGTTTTATCTAGATTCAAATTGCATATCTATAGAGCCTGTGCGGTAGGTGGCCGGGCTGAACACCCGGGTGAGTATCAGCATCGCCACCACCGTCAGCGTCAGCACCATCCACGCGCTGACGAAACTGCCAGTCAATTCCCGCAGCCAGCCGGTCAGCCACGGTGATACGGCGTTGATCAAAAAGCCCACGCCCTGGACGAACGCCGCCAGTTGGCCGGCCTCCCGAGGGTCGCGGCGGTGATCCAGGGTCAACAACAGGCTCAGGGCGAAACATGCTCCCAGGCCGAAACCGATCAACGCCACCCACACGTGGGGGAATTCCAGCGGCGCCGTCAGCAGGCCGATGTAGCCCACGGTCTGGGCCAGCAGGCTGATGCTCAGTAACGGTCGACGATCAATGCCACGTTGCGCCAGGGCCGGCATCAACAGCGCGGCGATTACCTGGAAGATCGTCATGAACGCCAGCAGCGAACCACTGGGCAGTACGCCCCAACCCAACTGCTGATAGTAGGCCGGCAGCCACGCGACCATGCTCATGTAGCCGCAATTCACCAGGCCGAAATACAGCGCCAGCAACCACGCCCGACGGTTGCGCAGGCCCTGGAACGGCGCCGTCACCTGCGGGTTTTTCGCCGCACCCAATGGCAGCCACGCCCACAACAATAGTGCGCCCAGGGCCGGTAGCAGCCAGATCCCGAGCCCCGCCTGCCACTGCTGGAAATGCCCCGCCACCAACGGGCTGAGCAGCGCGGCCAAGCCACCGCCGCCCATCAGCGAAGCCGAGTAAACCCCCATCGCCAACGGCACGCGCTGGTGAAACTGGCGCTTGATCATCGCCGGCACCAGCGCCTGGATCAGCGCCACACCCGCACCGCCGAACAATGCCGTGGCCAGCAGCGCCGGCGCCTGGCCAAACAGCCAGCGCGCGAGGCACGCCAGCAGAATCATCATCAAGCCCAGGGCGATTCCGCGACGCTCCCCCAGCTTCGCCTCCAGGCGCACCCCCACCAACGCCACCAGGCCCATGCAGATCACCGGCAGGCTGGTGAGCAGGGCGCTGCTCTGGAAACTCAGGCCGGTGGCCAGACGGATTTCCCCCAGCAACGGGCTGATGGAACTGAGGATCGGTCGCAGGTTCAGGCCCAGTACTACCAACAAACCCCAACCGGCCAGTTTGCCGGCGAACGAATTATTCAGCGTCATGCAGGGCCTGCCACTCGCGGTAAAGGGCTTGCATCGCTGCCTGCGGCAGGTGCTGCACGGGCAATTTTTGCTCCGCCAGCGGCAGCGCCAGTTGCTGGTAGATCGCTGCTGTGGACAAACCAAAGGGCGCCGCCACGTCGTTGCTGGCAGCGAACACCACACGGGATATGCCGCACAGGTGCATCGCACTCAGGCACATCGGGCAGGGCTGGCCGCTGGCGTAGATCACACAACCGTCGAGGCGCGGGCCGAGTTGTTGGCTGGCGGCACGGATGGCGAGCATCTCGGCGTGGGCGGTGGGGTCCTGGCTCAAGTGGATTTCGTTGACCGCCTCGACCAGCACCTCGCCGTCACGCACCAGCACGGCACCAAACGGGCGGCCACCGGCAGCTACGTTGGCCTTGGCCAGTTGCACGGCGTGATGCAGATGCTGTTGATCGTCAGTCATGGAAAACCCCTCGTGCGCAATGAGGCGTGAAGTATGGGCAGCCGCAGGGGTATTCTGAAATTAAATATAACCATGCCAATCAGTGGCAAATGGAATGGTGAGCCCATGTTCGATCCCGTGTTGTTGCGCAGCTTTGTTGCCGTCGTCGATTGCGGCAATTTCACCCGCGCGGCCGAGCGGCTGCACTTGACCCAGTCCACGGTCAGCCAACAGATCCGCCGCCTGGAAGATGCACTGGGCAGCCAGGTGCTCGACCGGGATCAGCGCCGCGTGGTGGCCACGGTGGAGGGTGAACGCTTGCTGGCGTATGCGCGGCGCATCCTGGCGCTGCACGAAGAGGCGGCCGACGTGCTGATCAATCAGCAGAGCGATGGCGTGTTGCGCCTGGCGGTGCCCGAGGACTTTGCGGCCGAGCGCCTGATGCCGTTGCTGTCGGCGTTTGTGCAGGCTTATCCCCGGGTGCGCCTGGAGGTCACCAGCGGCTTGGGGCCGGAGTTGTTGCGGGATTATCGCGGCGGTGAATTCGACGTGCTGCTGGTCAAGCAAATGGGTGACAGCGATGACTGCCTGGTGTCCTGGCCGGAGCCGTTGTGTTGGGTCGACAGCCGCAGTTCGCCGTCCCTGGGACGTGATCCGCTGCCGTTGGTGGCGTTTCCCGCTGGCGGCCTGTACCGCAATGAAATGCTGCATCACCTGGAGGTGGGCGGCTGGCGCTGGCGCATCGGTTATTCCAGCGCCAGCTTGGCCAGCGTGTGTTCGGCGGTGGCGGCGGGGCTGGGGATCAGCCTGTTGCCGGTGCGGGTGGTGCAGCCCGGGCACGTGGTGTTGGGCGCGGACAGCGGTTTGCCTGCGGTGCAGGGCGTGCGGCTGGCGCTGTATGGACGCAACGGCCTTGGTGCGGCCGGGCAGGCGTTGCTACGCCAATTGCAGGATTTATGTGCCGGTAATCCACGCTGAGCCATGCCTTCAGTGAATATTTTGTATGCCTCAAAAGCATTGAGATTTTCCCCCACGGCGCCAGGCCGCGCAGGACGTGGCTTCGGCGTATCCGGATGTTTCGGTTATTCAATTTAGATCTATCTATAACTTTAAAGATTACTTTAAGAGATAAGCGTCTGCCCCCGATGATTCAGCCCTCGACGGCCGCCAAGGCAGGCCCGTCGGTTTTTTTGCTTAAGACCGCAGGGGAGTTAATCAATGGGCAATGTCCAGACCGCCGCCAGTGCACAAGAGGCGCAGTGGCGCCACGCACCGGGTGGTGAGTTGGTCGACCTTGGCCGGCCGCATCGCGCGCCGTTGGGGCAGTTGCGTACGCAGAAAACCCCGAAGGGTGTGTTGAGTCGGCGTGAAGCGATCCTGTTGGGGATTCTCGCGCTGGCCTTGCATGGCGCGGTGATCTATTGGGTCAGCCAGAAGCCAACCCCGGTGCTGCCGATTGTGCCGCCGGAAATCCCGCCGATGACGATCGAATTTTCCCAGCCGGCTCCGCCGGTTGTGGAGCCGCCGCCGCCTGTACCGCCACCGCCGCCGCCACCGGTTGTCGAGCCACCGCCGCCGGTGGTTGATGAATTGGCCGCCAAGCCGGCGCCGAAAAAGATTCCGAAACCCAAGCCGGTGCCAAAGCCTGTGCCCAAGCCCGCACCGAAACCGTTAGCCGAGCAGCCGCCCGCGCCGCCTGTACCCGCGCCACCGGCTCCAGCACCGCCGGCACCGCCTGCGCCCGCGCCGGTCACACCGGCCTCGGCCAACGCCGCGTACCTGAAGAACCCGGCGCCGGAATACCCGTCACTGGCCCAGCGCCGGGGTTGGGAAGGCACGGTGCTGTTGCGGGTGCATGTATTGGCCACCGGCAAGCCGGGTGAGATCCAGATTCAGAAAAGCAGTGGTCGCCAGCAACTCGACGAAGCCGCACTGGCTGCCGTGAAGCGCTGGAGTTTTGTACCGGCCAAGCAGGGTGATGTGGCCCAGGACGGCTGGGTCAGCGTACCGATCGATTTCAAGATTCATTAATTATTGGATGCGGTGTGTTGGACACATCGCGACCTGCACAGAGGGAAAACATCATGGCATTAGCATCTCCAACTGAATCCATCGAAAGCGCGGTGATCTGGCTGCTGGTGGTCTTTTCGGTCGCTACCTGGGGCCTGGCCCTGCTCAAGGGCGTCCAGTTCGGCCGCCTCAAGTCCCAGGATCGCAAGTTCCACAAACAGTTCTGGGCGGCATCCAGCCTGGACTCGGCCGCTGAACTCGCTGAAACCAAACCCGGCGCCGCCGCTCGTGTGGCCCAGGCTGGTTACGCCGCGATCCAGGTGGGTGAGGCGCCACACGCTGCTGACCTGAGCCAGGCGATCAACCATCAGGACCGTCTTGAACGCGCTTTGCGCCAACAGATCGTGCGTGAGCGTCGCTCCCTGGAAACCGGCCTGGCCGTGGTTGCGAGTATCGGCAGCACCTCGCCGTTTATCGGTCTGTTCGGCACTGTGTGGGGGATCATGGAAGCCTTGAAAGGCATCAGCGCCGCCGGTTCCGCCAGCCTCGAAACCGTGGCCGGGCCGATCGGTGCGGCACTGGTTGCCACGGGTGTGGGTATTGCCGTCGCGGTGCCGGCGGTGCTGGTCTACAACTACTTCCTGCGTCGCCTGAAGCTCACGGCTGCTGACCTGGACGACTTCGCCCACGACTTCTACAGCCTGGCGCAGAAGAACTCGTTCCGCGTGCTGCTGCACCCGACGCTGAGCAAGGCCGGTGCCCAGGGTGGCGCGCAAAAAGTGAAGGAGGCGTCCTGAGATGGCCTTCTCCACGCAAGACAGTGATGAGGTGCTGAGCGAGATCAACGTTACGCCGCTGGTGGACGTGATGCTGGTGCTGCTGGTGGTGTTTATCGTCACGGCGCCGTTGTTGACCAATGCGATTCCGATCAACTTGCCCAAGACCGAGGCCGTGGCCCCGGTGGAGCAGAAGGACCCGCTGGTGGTGAGCATTGATGCGGCCGGGAAACTGTTTATCAACAAGGATGAAATCCAGCCGGATTTGCTGGAGTTCAACTTGCAGTCGGCCAAGGCCAAGGACCCGGAGGTGCGGGTGCAACTGCAGGCTGATGATGGAGTGAACTACGGCGAAGTGGCGCGAGCCATGGCGTCGATCGAGCGGGCGGGGATTACCAAGCTTTCGGTGATTACTGCACGTTAGTTTCAAATGCCTCGACAATTTTTTTGGCCGTCTCCTTGGCAGGGTGCGGCCTTTTTTTTGGGCTGTGGTTTTGGGGGGCTGGGTACATATCCATTATTTAGGTAACGGCGGCTTATGGTTCCGCTCTTACAGCGGGTCACTTTTGGCAAACGCCCCAAAAGTA